>JBEAUF010000219.1:0-31444 GCA_041161565.1 Planctomycetota bacterium
GGTTGTTGAAGCTGGAACACGATCCGTGTGCGTCCCTGATCAGCGGGTTCGCGCTGAATGCGGCGCTGCCCGGGAACTTCAAAATTCATGGCAGCCGCGAGGGCTTCGGGGAGTTCCACGGCAAACTGATCAGCGGCGGAGCGGGCGACTTTCCAGTTCAGGGCAAGCAGGACTTCGAGTGACGCGGGAGTAACGCTGGAGACGGTGACGGATTCGGCAATCAGGGTGGAGACGGCTGGTCTCAGCCGAACCCGTGCGGTACCTGGCTGAAGGACACTGCTGCGGAACAGCAGGGAAGGCTGCGCGGGGGTGATTTCGCGAAAATCGGCAACGCCGGCGTTCGGGGGCTGCAGTGTCCAGCCTCCGGCCTCGTCGAGTCCGGCATTTTCTGAGGCCGCATCGAGCCAGACGGCGAGTTGTGATTCGGTGGAGGTGCTGTTGAGCAGCAGGGGCGGCTGGAGCGTGAGCAGCTGGTGATCTGCTTCCCTGGGCTGCTGGCCATGAAGAGCGATCTGCAGTGTGCCTGTGCGTGAGTCGTCCAGCTGAATGCTGAGCGTGCGAGTTGTGGCCTCGGGATCGGCATTGTCAACGAGATACCAGTCGCGAAGTCCGAGAGCGGTGACATCCAGCGGCAGGAAAGTGCGGGGAATGGCGAGGTCCAGCCGTGAACGGGGGGCTCCCCTGAGCAGGACATTGAAGCGGCTGGTCCAGAGCTGCCGCTGCTGTTCCAGGCGCATGGCATGCACGGCCTGCACGGTTTGTTCATCCGCCGTGGGACTCACTCGAATCGCGATGGAAGCGGGCTGGCGGGTGTACCGCCAGGCGAGCAGGGGGCGTCCGGGGAGCGCGGTTCCTGGCGGCTGCGGGGCTTCGTCCGGGTTCAGTTGTGAGACACCGGAGAGGGCATCAGAGCGAACCTGAAACTGCGGGCCGGTGAGCAGCACGACGGTGCCGGCATCCCGTCCGGCGCCGCGAATGGCGGAAACTGGCACGGGGAACTTCTGCAGGAGTTCCGGAGCCGGCAGCGGAGCGAACATGCGGAACACCAGTTCCGTGCGGTCGCTGACGGCGCGGCGGAGTGGAACACGGAGACTGCGACCGGTGTCCGAATCCTGAATGGACCAGCCTGCGAGGTCTTCGCCGGTGACGGTCTGCAGTGCGTAACCATCGGGGATGCTGATCTCCAGCTCCGAAATTTCCCCCTGGCGGACGGCCACGGCAACTGAAGTGCACAGCAGCAGACCAGAATCCTGAACAGCGAGTGCTGAGGTGGTATCGGCGTGGTAGAGCACATCGCCGGCAGCTTTCTGCTGTGCCGGCAACCACTGGAGACGGAGTGTGGAAGCGAGGGCAATTGGCACGGTGACCGTGCGGCCAGCCTGGCGAAATCCGCTGCTGCGACCATTGACGCGAGCTTCAAGTCCATCAGCAGGGAGTGTCCATTCGAGCATGCCGGAACCGGGATTTCGCAGGGGCAGGTCACAGCGGCCGAGTGCTCCCTGGACTTCCGCTGTGATATCAAAGGTCACATCCACGACGTGCAAACGACGGCCGGAAAGCTGTACCGCGTAAGCAGGTCCGGAATCCGCCGGCAGAGCCACGTTGCCAGCCGCCGGCAGCTGGGTGGCCTGCTTTACCTGCGGCTCGGACTGCTGTTGTGGTCGCGCGATCTGCTGTCCGGCGAAATCCGGAAGCGGTGCGGTACCGGCACCGCTGATCAGCGGCCGAATGACGCCGTCTTCACCATTGACTTTGACGCTGCGAATACCCACGGGGCCGAGCGGGAGAGGGATTACGGAGGGTTCGTCAGAATCGCACCAGACAGCAAAGCGGGCTGCGAATCCCAGCGTGTGGCGTTCGCCCTCAACCGGCTGCAATTCGGTCGAGCGGAGCCAGGTCGAGACGACGGTGGATCCCAGCGGGCTGTTGTCAGTTTTGGGCAGATCCAGGGGACGAGCGAGCGCGTAGAGTTTGAGAAATTCGTCGTGGGGAATGAAGACTCGATCGGCGCGCAGTGGTGGCTGATCGGGAGTCCATGGAACGACGACTTCCGGCAGCGTGATGGTGTCGTCCGGTTGTTGTGCATGCACGGCGGCGGGGGTACTAAGCAGGGCTGCGAGCAGCAGTCCGGTGGCGGTACCAGCCGTACCGGCGGCTCCGCGTTTTAAGATCCGAGGCAGGCAGTGGCGCCGACACCACGTGAGCGGACAACAGGGTCCGCAGCAGATGCGGGACATCGCAACGGCTGTGGCTGTTGCAGCGGCTGCTGCGGCTGCGAAGGCAGCGCCATCAACAAGACCCTGCCATGCAGAGGGCACCAGCGGTACAGCCGCGAGTGCCAGCAGCAGCAGGGCGAGACACGGGGCGAGCTGCAGTGTAAACGGGCGACGTCTGAGGGGCAGCACCAGCAGCAGAATGGCGGTGGCGGCGAGTCCGCGGAGCGTGAACAGCTGACGACGACTGCGGATGGCCAACTGCAGCCCGGCCGGAGTCTGTGTGGTGTCGGCAACGGAGACAAAGCTGCGTTGTCGGTAATCAGCCGGGATCTCGAGGTCGACATTGACGGAGAGCCTCGCACCTTTTCGGGCGGGAGGTTTCGGGCTGGCATTCACGGGCGCCTCGGTGTCCACAAGGCCCGAGACATCAGACTGTGCGAGAGATTCGGGAGCGGCCTCCATCGGAACCATTGCGGCACTATCCGCAGGTTCCTCCATCGGTTCGGCCGCGAGCATCTCGGGAAGCTCGCCCCCGCTGCCCGGCAGCGCGGAAGGGAAATTCACGCCCCCACCCATGCCTTCCATGCCCGGCATACCCGGCAGCTCACCGCCCATGCCACCGAATCCTCCGCCGCCCATCCCCCCCATCGGTCCGGCGGGAGCCGGGAGTGCATTGCCGCCGAATTCGGCGGATTCCGCCCAGCCACCAGTGCCGGGGGGCAGCATCTGAACGGAATCGACCCGGGCCAGTTGCCGCGGCTCCGCAAAGCGAGTGGCCGACAGCAGCAGCAGGGAGGCAACGAGACAGAGGCCGGCAAGTCCGGCGAGGACTTTCCAGCGGCGCTGAATTGTCAGGGTCGTCACGACGAACAGCACCAGCAGCAGCACACCGGGACCAATGAGTCGTGGCAGCACAGCCTTCCAGTCGGGAAGCTGCCATTTGGCGAGCGACTGCAGCCAGCCGGCATCATCGAATCCATCGGCTGCCCGGAATGGCCCTGCGGCATCAACGATCATCTCGGTTTCCGGATAGTGCACCTGCCAGGTTTGTCGGAGCACATCAATCAGGACGATTTGCTGATCACGGGCATCGATGGAGAACTGAACAGGCTGTTGTTCCAGACTGCCGTTGTTGCCGGATTCGGGAGGCGCGGTTTCGAAGAGCAGTGTGAGATTGATTTCAGCGCTGCCGGCGGCCGCCGGGAGGGCCACCAGATAGTCGCCACCGGACTCGCGGACTTCGACTGGTTCACCATTCAGGATGGTGGACCAGAGGCTGGATCGCTGGCCATCGGGGAGTCTGAAGCGGAGGGTCTGCACGCCGCTGGCCTGCAGTCTCGCGTTGACTTTGCGCTGCACGCTGCCGGTCTCGTTAATGGTACAGATGGATTCCAGATGCTCGCAGACAGCCGAGGGAACTGCGGTGGAATCAAACCGGGTTTCATTCACCTGGAAGGTGTAGTCGGGACGAATGAAGCGCCAGGCGAGTGCGATGCGGCGGCTGGTACCCGGGGCGGGTGGGGCAACAAGGCTGGCGTCGGCAGCGAACAGCCCCGGAATCGCAGCCACTTCCGGCGGCGCGGAAAGACTCTGGTCTGGTGCTGCTTCAAACACCAGCAAACCGGGCTGACGAATGGCGTCAGCGACCTGCAGAGTCGGCGCGCTCAGTGCTGTGCCGGCATCGCGAGGCCGGGGAATTTCTGTGGTCAGAGTCAGCGACCCGGCGAAGCGACGGCTAAGCCGCAGATTGAATGCACGCAGGCCGTTTTCCACGGCACCGGCAGACTGTTCGGCAATCTCCACGGGTTCCACTGCCCGAGGCATGTCGATGCCCGGCACAAATCCAACCTGGGCGACGCTGAAACGCACGTCCGGGCCCAGTGTTTCGGGAAGGCGGAGGACGAGGGTACGGAGTGTTCCGCTGAGCACATCCACGGTGACTTCGGCAGCCACTGTCTGCTGGCGAACATCCGCCCAAACTCGCAGCACAGAGCGACTGGCGATCCGCGCGGGTTTACGGGTGATGGAAAGTTCACCCGATACGGGTGTTCCGTCGTTGCGGAACACCTGTTGGGACCCGCTGCCTGAAATCGGAGTGAGCCCTGTGGTGCTGAGGGGTACAACAGCCAGATCATCTGAGGACTGGATGGTCCAGATGCCCCCAACGGATGTCAGTCCGGGAGTTTGCACGGCGGGCAGCATCAGCCGTTGTTCGGTTTCGGGATCGGTGAGAGATCGCTGCAGCTGCAGTTGCAGGGGGAATAATTCTCCGGGCTGAATCGGGCTGACTGGTCGGACGACGATCTCTTCCGGGGTACTCCCGGCGGTCCAGGAAACAGGTTTTCCGGCGGCGGAGAGGGCGGTGAGCTGCCAGTCGGCGGGGAGCGTGAGGGGAATTTCGAAGAGGGGTGCGTTGAGGACTTCGATGGTGAGAGTGGTATTGAGAGCGGCCTGGGTATCGCGGATTTCGAGGATTGCGGAGTTATCGGCGAAGAGTTCGCGGCTGCGGGGGCGAACAGCGGCCGTGATGCGGTACTGTTGCTGCCAGAAGTCGAACACCTGAGTTTCAGCGGGTGCGGCGACTTCGGCAGCGGTAACCGCGCGAATTCCGGACTCGGTTGCGGCGACAAGCCGCAGTCCCTGTGCCTGCCGCAGGAGCAGCCGTCCGGAGTGCGAGGCGACATTAATGAATTCGATTGCGGGCACGGGTCGGGGTTCGGCGGCGGCATCGGGGGGGATCATGACGACACCGCGGAGCACCACAGCGCGGGTGCCGGAAAAGGGTTGTCGCCAGGTGAGCGTCAGCCTTGTGGAGCCGGGCTGTTCGGGATCATCTTCAAGCTGCCAGGCATCAAGTCCGCTGGATTCAGCGTGCACGACTTCGAATCCTGGCGGCACGCGGGCGATGACGCGATTGAGCGTTCCACCGAAGACGCTGATTTGTGATGTGCCTGCCCACTGCAGAACTTCGGGGCGGTATTCGAGCAGGGCTTCGGTTTGGACGAAGGTGAGCGTTTCTGCCTGGGTTTCCTTCTGCAACGTGCCCCAGCGGAGTCCGACTTCGGAGGCACCGCCGACGGGGACGCGATATTCGACAGGCTGAGCAGGGTCACCGGGTCTGTCCAGCTGGCGGTCATTCACGAGCAGTCGACGTTCGGCAGGGCACTGGACGGCAAGTTCCACGGCTGCCACCGGGGGCAGCTGGAAGGTGGCGAGTCGTTCGATGCCGGCGGTGACGAGTGGCGTGGAGAAGCTGATGACAACGGTGAATTCGCCTGGCTGACGGTGTGCCAGCAGCACAGCGGAGCGATCTGCGGGATCGCGGGCGAGCAGTGCGGGTTCGTTGTTGATCTGCGCCTGTTCGACGGCGAGGTTTCCGGCGGGAATCCGAATCAGCTGCCAGCCGTCAACGAACTGTCGGACATCCAGTTCTGCTTCGACGCGAGCCTGCTGGTCAGCGAGACTGACGCGGTAGCGAGCCTGTGTGATGACGATGGCTGCGGGGTAGACAGCGGCCGCTGCGTTGCTGCGGGCCTGTCTGAGCAGGTCATTGAGTTCGCTGCGTTTGAGCATCACACCGCGGGCATCGCGGGCAAAAACCGTATCGAGTTCATCAGCGGGAACGTAGCGTTCGCGAAGCGGCGGGTTGTCCTGGGCTGGAGCAGGGCAGGCGTTGACAAGGAGGCTCAGGACTGCTGCGAGGGACAGGACAAATGCGGGGACGCGGCCGGGCTGTCTGCCGGGTCCGGCGAGATGTGGGGCAGGCTGCGAGGAAAAGCTCATACAGCACCTCCGTTAGCGCCGGCCTCTGCATCGGGCGCTGAAACTGTGGTTGGGGGCGCGGCAGCAGGTGTGTTTGTCGCACCGCCGGCCGGTCCGACCGGCGTGGGGGCTCCTGTGTTGAGATGCACGAGTGGAACGGTTCTGGAGCGGTTGCCCAGCAGCAGACTGAGCAGCCAGATGACTCCGGTGAAGAGCAGACCGGGGAAGGCTGTGCGGGAGAGTTCCGGGATGCCGAGAGACTGGCGGAGCGAGAGCATGGTGGTGGCGAAGACGGCCAGCAGCAGAATGGTGCTGCGATTTTCCCAGGATGTGCGGCGGAGGATAAGTCCGGCGGCAACGAGCGTGCCGCTGACAGCAGGCAGCAGGAACCACCATTTCCACCAGCTGAGCAGCAGTTCTCCGGGATTTCCGGCGGACCGGTAAACGACGGGATGCCCCTGGGTCGCGAATTCAGACACGCCATCGCCTCCGATCCATTTGTTGAGCCGTGAGGCTGCGGAGGCGGCCGAGGGTGGCTGGATCAGACCGAGGAGCGTGAGGGGGTCACGGGGTTCCTGAACCCAGCGGTCAGGAGCACCGAAGAAGGCGACATCATCCGGCGCCCACACGGCGACTCTTACCTGCTGCACAACGCTGGCACCATCTCCGCCGCCGACCAGCGGCAGGCGCAGCAGCTGGGAGCTGCCGAACCCGGAATAGGGCCGTTTGTCCGCTTCGACGATTGGGCAGCGGTACAGCAGTGTCAGCAGGAAGTCCTGATCTGAGGTACCTTCACGACTGACACTTATATAGTAGGCCTCGCGGCCATCTGCCGCCTGGACATCGGTGGCTTTTTCGATGGTTGTCCTTTGATTGTTCAGCAGGGGCGCCTGGAGATCGCTGCCGGCGGGCAGGTCAATTCGCAGCCGCTGACGCTCGCTGGTGGTCAATCTGAAGCGAACGCGCCATGACGCGAGTGCCTGGGGTTCAGTGACGACTTCGATGGCAGCGCGGGAAACGACAGTGGCGGCGACTTCGTGCAGTTCGTGCCTGCGGATGTTGATGGAGGCGGTGGCGGGCTGTGAGTAATAGCGCCAGGCGAGGTAGCCGTCGCGTTCCAGCAGCTGCAGTTCGCGCACATCGATGGGTTCGGCGGTGTCAGACTGCGAGACGGCATCGATGGACAGTGACGGGTGCCGCAGGACTCGAATTTCCCCGCGGGCTTCGGTGAGAATCACGCGGCGACGGGCCTGCTGGTCATCAGGAAATGGCGGGAGCACTCGCGGGGGATCGATGGTGAAATCGCGGGTCCCGGCCGGTGTGCTGCCCGGTGTCCCGGCTGTCGGGGCATCAGCTGCGGCAGCCGGTGCGGCTGCGGCGATCGGTGCGGCGGCTGCGGTGGTGTTATTCAGCGGAGTGTCCCAGTCGACAGCGATCTGCAGTGTTCCAGTGGTTTCTTCCTGAAGCACGAGGGTCCAGGTGACCCAGCCGTTTTCGGGGTCCGGGGCACGGTCGCGCTGGCGGAGGTTGTGCTGTGGGGTGAGTGTGCGGAAGCGAACATCGGCGGCTACGGCTTCGGGGACGGCGATGCGGAAAGTGTCGAGTCCGGCATTGCGAATATCGAACTGCACGATGGCGGCCTGGCGGATCAGTTCGGGATCGACCTGCACTGTGGATGCGACTGATGCGGCGAGTTGTACGGGTCGGGGGGCGGAGCGGACGGCGAGTGCGACGGGTCGACGCGTGAAATTCCAGGCCCCTGCAGTGCGAAGGCGTGCGGGGGCTTCGGGAATCTGGTCGCGAGCCGGGACAAGACCGGTGAGTCGATCTTCGAGGGTAACGACATCAAGAAATTCCGGGGCGAAGAGGGTGATCATCCCGGTTTCGCGTTCGACACCTTCCGGTGTGGGGATGGGAATTGTCAATTCGGGAATTTCTTCGGTGGCGTTGAGTGGCATGCGGGCCTGGAGCGAAACCTGGATCGGGCCCATCCTCCTGCGGGTGAGCGAGAGGGTCACTTTGCCGGTGCCGCGGTCGAGCTGAAACTCGGCCATGCCATCCGCGGAAACGCTGTCGACATTCAGTCCTTCAGGAATCTGGAGCACCAGCTGAAACACTCCGGCACGTTCCACCTGGTAGTTGATCACAGAATTCAGAAACAGCTCGTCATCACGAAATGTGTACTGCAGCTGATGATCTGCCAGCAGGCGTGGTTCGACGGGGCGCAGGCGGACTTCGAGACGGGAGCGGATGCCGCTGTATTCCCAGACGGCTGCTGCAGACTCCGGAGTCTCAGCCGCGGCTTTTTCTGACGCTGAGGTGCTGATCTGTCGCACGCCGGACTGCGTGACGACTGCGGCTGTGAGGGTCGGATCGGTAGTGAGCGTGAGTTGTCCGGATTCGCGGACGATGCCTTCCGGGTGTACGCCCTGAAGTTTTCCGTCATCGGTGCGGCCCAGCAGGTTGATGGAGTCGCCCTCAAAGGAACGCTCGGTCTGGATTTCCAGCTGGAACTTTTCAGCTGCCGGGACGAGAAGCTCGACCCTGATGAGCTGGTGTGTGTCCCCGACGGCCGCCGCATTCCACGCTCGAATACGGCCGGCGGCAGCGGTGACATCAATAATTCGTGCGTCGCGCGGTGCGAGCACGACGAGTTCGCGCAATTCGCCGCGGAGGATTTCGTAGTTGAGTTGTGTGCGGGCCTGCAGCAGGCCGGTTTCAATCCTTGCCGTGGTACGACTGTTAACACTGGCCAGCAGATCCATCACGGGTTTGGAACCGTCCCGTGGAGCCCAGCGCACTTCGAAACGCGGGACAGCTCCAAGACTGGCCCGCACACGCGTCTGCCCGGCCGGTGCGGGTTGTTCCAGCGGCAGCTGAACCTGCAGCGGAGCGATTTTGACGGTCTGGTCCGGTTCGGGGATGGCGACGGTGAGCTCCGAGATACCGACGGGTGGACAGTCAATGGAGAAGCTTTTGTCTTCCGGGGATGTTTGCACGGGCACGAGCAATTCAAGGCGGATGGACTGGGGCCCGGGGGCTTTGATGAGCAGTTCGTATTGACCCTGAGCAACAGCTCTGAGCAGCACACTGCCATCGGCCGGTTCAACTTTGCCAACGGCAGCCGCCCCGAAGTTCAGGGGAACTGTGACCCAGCCGCTGGTCTTCAGCAGATTCAGCCGCAGATCCGCGGTAATGCGAGCCACATCCTGTTCGACCGTGGCGGACCACGTGGTGGCGGTGACGACGGCGTCGTGCGGCAGCTCTGCCACCTGCCCCGGGCCGAGGGATCGCCGCACAAGGTCAAGGTATTCGTTCCAGGGGAGCACCACCGAGGCGTCCTGGCTGTTGAAGACTTTCTGCAGCTCACGGAACGGCACGTAAATCAGACGCTCAACGACGCTGTTACCGGGTTTCGGAGCACCCGTCTCCGGAGGTGCGGCCGGCGGAGCTGGCTGAGGGTCCTGGGCAGCAGCCGCAGCTGGCAGGAAAAGCAGACACAGGAAGAGCCGAGGCAGAAGGAAGTGTCGTGGGGGCATGAGTTCAGCCTGATGGAAATGGGGTCGGCTGGCGCGAATACGGATCGGGTACAGATCGGGAAGTGATGGGTCTGAGCAAGTCACGTGCCGTCAGCTGACAAAAAGCCCGCTGGAGCGGAAGTGGCGTTGCATGGTCCTGGCAGTTTAGGTCAGAGAAGCGGCCTGTGCATGTGCTGGGGGAAAGAGAGTCGCCAAATAGAGCGATTGTTCCCGAAAAAACTGGAGTTTGCCTGCTTTTGTACGAGGGAAATGCTGTTGTGGCGCTGGCTCAGGTCCCGCGCCGCAAGGGTGCGGGTAAACGCACCATCAGGAATCAGCATCTGTGCAGGAAATCCGAATCTGCCGGTCGTTCCGAGGGTACCGACTGAGCGCCCGCAATCGAGAGGTTTTCAGAATATTCTGCAGGATTTTCTTCAGTTCAGAGGGAAAAGCCGCGGGCGGTGGGTGAGGAATGCCGATAGCAACCGTGAGGGTTGTTCCGATTTTTCCGGATCGGGGGACGGAACGCCTCCAACTGATCCGTAAGCCGACTCTGGTGCAGCGGATTTCGAGGATGCCAGACTGTCCGACCGAATTGGCGGCGGATTGATTCAAGAAGATCACGAGGTCAGGGGATGACCATGCGGAAGTCAGTTTTGGTGCTGGGTCTCATGCAGCTGCTCGCCGGGTTCACCAGCGTGTCAGCTCAGCAGCCGGGTACGGTTGAGGAGATCAACCGTGCGATCTCTCACATCAGCGAGCCGGTAGCGGAGCTGCGGCTGGAGCAGGGGCATTCGAAGGTTGTGCTCTTCAAGCAGAACGTGGTGCGGGCTTCAATTGCCGACCCGAGCATTGTTGAGACGACGCCCTTCACTCAGAGGGAAGTGGAGTTGATCGGGAAGAGTGTTGGTCGGACGACAGTTTCAGTCTGGCTGGGAGACCAGCAGACGTCTGAGCTGTTCAGTTTTGTCGTCTACGTTCAGCCTCCTCAGAAGGATCTCGCTCTGCGGGACCAGGAGATCAGGAAGCTTGAGCAGCAGATTTCTCAAATGTTCCCGAACAGCTTCATCCGCCTGATACCTGTGGCGGACAAGATTATTGTGAAGGGGCAGGCGAAGGACTCTGAGGAAGTGACTCAGATTCTGACCGTTCTCCGCCGCGGCGGTAATGCCGGAGCGACGGGAGCGGGAGGGAATGGTGCGCTTGGGGGAATAGCTGGTGCTGGCTCCGGAGCGGCGGACGGCACTCTGGCCAACTCGGATCAATTGAATCTCGACTCTGTCACCAGCGCGATGACGATTGTGAATCTGCTGCGGGTTCCCGGCGAGCACCAGGTGATGCTGAAGGTGCGAATCGCGGAACTCAAACGCTCTGCTGCCCGCAGTATGGGTGCCAACTTCAGTGGTGAGTTCGGAGACTTCCTCGTCGGTCTGGGTGGTGGTGCAGCAACCAACAGCCTTGTGAGCGGCACCTTTTCGAAGGATAGCTTCGAGCTGGCCCTGGAGGCACTCGAATCACACCGTGTGGCCAAAGTACTGGCCGAGCCCAATCTCGTGACGATCAGCGGTCGTCCGGCTACGTTCATCTCCGGTGGTGAGTTCGCGGTACCGACCGTTGTTGGTGTGGACGGCGTGGGTGCCGCCAGCACTACATTCCGGGGCTACGGCACAATTCTGCAGTTCACTCCCACAGTCATGGACAAGGACCGCATTCGATTGCAGGTCAATCCATCATTCAGCACTCTGAACGCCGATACGGCTGTGAACGGAATCTTTGGTGTCGACACGCGATCGGCTTCCACAACAGTGGAGCTTCGCGAAGGTCAGGTGCTGGCGATCGCCGGCCTGACGCAGCAGCAGCAGAGTGGTTCCACGGCGAGGCTGCCGGGGATCGGCGAGTGGCCGATTATTGGTACTCTCGGGGGTAAACGTGGTGCATCAAGTGCTGAAGAGGAACTGATCGTTATCGTCAGCCCGGAAATTGTGCATGCTGTCGACGCTTCGGAAGTTCCGCAACTCCTGCCAGGCCTGAACGTTACAGAACCGACGGACGTTGATTTCTGGCTGAGGAATCGGGTGGAAGGTCGCCCGGGCCATCATCACCGTTCCACGGTCTGGCCGAACTACCGTGATCAGATGCTGCATCCAAACCTGTATTTCAACAGCTACGAAAACAGTGCCCGGTACTTCTCAACCGGGAAGGTCGGTTTCAGCCAGTGACATGCCGGGTTCCGGCGGTGTCTGTCGGAATCATGAAATCAAATCTGCAACGGCTCTGACCGGAGCTGCGTCGAGCGGGTGACTTTTTCAGGTTCAGGGAGCATACAGTGAACATTCGAACATCCCAAAAGCTTCTGCTTACCGGCCTGCTGCTGACAGCGCCTGGCTGCATTCGGGATAAGCTGTCGATTCCGGCACCGCTGCCCGAGCCTCCGCTGCCGCTGGGCTCTGCGGTGCGTCCAATGATGGACCTCCAGGAAATGCACGGTGAGGCCAACGACTTTATCGTGTATGAGCACGAATGGGTGCCGGGAACATCGCGTCTGAATCCGGCCGGTGAGGCCCACCTGCGGCAGATCGCAGCCCGATCCGGCCAGGTACCCTTCCCTGTGCTCGTGGAAAACGCATCGCAGGAAACGGCATCACTGATTGAAGGCTGCCCACCCTGCGAAAAGCTTGACGAAGATCGTCGCAACGTGGTGATCGCGGCACTTACTCTGATGGGTGTACCTGGAGCGTCTCAGCGCGTGGTGGTCTCCCCGGCTCTGTCAGCCGGTCTGACTTCCGCAGAAGCTGAACGAGCCTACGGCGGTGCCATGCTCAACAACGGATCGATGAATAATGGATTCGGTGGCAACGCAGGCTTCGGCGGTGGCATGGGTGGTGGCGGGATGGGGCGATAGTCGGCCCCCCGCCGACGAGTTGTCAAAAAGCTATTCGACAATTCCGGTTTATCCACAGGTGTTCTAATCAGGATTTCTCGCCCCATGATTCACTTCAGGAAATCCCTGCTGCAGCTGCTGCTCCCGGTGATTCTCACCGGCTGCATGTCTGGGCCGGACTTGTCCGCCAGGTTCACAGGCCGCAGTGAGAAAGCGTGGAAGGACGCCTTCCTCGCGGCACGGATGGCAGAGCAGAAGGGAGATCTGATGCGAGCATCGGTCGCCTACGAAGAACTGCTCCAGAAGTACCCGGAGAAAGCTGAAGCCCATCACCGCCTCGGAATCCTCTGTCAGAAAAACGGTCGCAGCGAAGACGCTATTCAGCACCTCAGCCGAGCACATCAGATTGCTCCCATGGACATCGAAGTGCTCTGCGATCTGGGGTACGTCCATTATCTGCAGAATCGTCCGAAAGACGCCGTGGACACACTCCAGAAGGCGCAGCAGATCAATCCGGGCCATCAACGCACGCAGGCAAACCTCGCAGTGGCGTTGATTGCACTGGATCAGGTGCCCTCGGCAGTCGCCCTGCTGAGACAGAATATGGGTGAAGCTCCGGCAGCAACCATGGTGGGCTTCGCACTGGCGCAGCGCGGTGAACTGGGCGAGGCCAAAAAGTACTTTAGTCAGGCACTCGACGCCGACGCCTCCAATCAGCCGGCCGCCGAAGCGCTCGTGCAGATTGAAGAGATGCTGAACAGTCAGGAGCAGCAGGCCGAGCAGACCGCTGTTGCGGCGGAAGACTCCGGGGTCGTCGCTGCAGGTCAGATCGCCGCTCTGCCATTCGAAGTCATTTCAGAGGGTGTGGTCACCAGACCAACTCCCGCCACTGCCACGGCTGCCACGACACACACCACACCAGCACGCGGAAGCTCCGGGGTGCTGCCAGCCGCCGCCAGCAGTGCAAACAGCACTGGAGCGATTCAACAGACGGTTGCGACTGCGTCCTCCACCAGTCAGCCGAATCACACAAACAGCCTGCCTTCGCTGAAAGTTGCCAGCCCGGTCCTCGGTACTGCTTCCAGTGCGTCGCCAGCTTCCGCTGGTTCAGGCGCGGAAAAAAAAACTGAGTCGCCGATAGTCATTGTGCGGGATGAAACAGCATCCCAGCCACTGCCGCCCGTTGCTGCAAGCGGCTCATGGCGGCCCCGTCCGAGGACAACAGTAGAACCGGGACCGGGCCACATCATTCAGGCCGGCCTGTCGCAGCATTCCGTGCAGGAAGATGAATCGGACGGCTTCTCTGCTGAATTCGGACAGTCGATCGAACTGCCTCCGGTGGATGCTGATATACCACTGCCGGCAGTTGTCGAAGTGGATGTGCCGCCAGTCTACATGGGAACTCGCGGCCGCAGCATCGGCACAGCTCCCCAGCCTCTGCGCTTGTCACAAATCACACCGACAGCGGCCGTCGCGGCTGCCGCACGACGGGCAACACTGCCCCGCACCGGCGTTTCCGAGAAAACGCAAGTACCGGAAACTGGCGAAACCGTGAAGCAGACTGTGGAGAAGCCTGCTGCTGCGGCTGCGGCTGCCGCACCCAACAGTCATGGAGCCGTTGGCGGATTACCGCTCGCCTTTCTGCGGGCTATGTACCTGCAGATGAACGAAGAACAGAAGGCAGTGTTCTGGAAGGATCTCCGCAGAGTTCCTGAGCAGGTGTCCAATTCGGAACTTGCCACCTACCGGGAACTGGCCCTGTCCACAGAGAATCTGCCTCGGGTTGAGGCCGCAATCACACTTCTCGCTGTTTTCCACGAGGATCAACTGGCTGCTGAACTGCTGAAGAACCTCGAGAAGAGCGAAGACCCTGTTGTGCGGCAGGCTGCGAGCACCGCGGTATCGATGCTGCAGATTCGTCAAAATGAGCAGCAGGCCAGGTGATCTCCGCGGGCCGTCCGATCAGAGCAGTACGGCGGCGATGCAACCTGTCATACAACAGGCGATGGTACCTCCAAGCATGGCTCGAAAGGCAAGCTGCGTGAGCTCCCTGCGACGCTCAGGCGCAAGTGCTCCGATACCGCCAACCTGAATGCCAATCGAGGCGAAGTTGGAGAAGCCGCAGAGCGCGTAGGTGAGGATGGTGACGCTGCGAGCTGAAAGCTTCGGGCTGGGTGAAGTCACGATGGCCCCCAACTGCTCATAGGCCACAAACTCGGTGGCCACCATCTTCACCCCCAGCAGTTCACCGGCTGTGCGACATTCCGCGGGACTGATGCCCATCAGCCAGGCAATCGGGGCGAAGACCCAGCCGAGGATGAGCGAGAGATTCAGAGCGACCGGGGCGTTGGCACCCAGCTGCCGCTGGATCCACAGCGAGCTGTTTTCGAGGCAGAAATCCGCGAGCGAGATCAGGGCTGTGAAAGCCACCAGCATGGCAGCCACATTCAGCATCAGCATCAGCCCGTCGGATGCGCCGTTACTGATGGCCTCGATCAGGTTGCCCGTGGTCTTCGGGAGCCTGACGCTTTGATTTCCGAGGGTTTCCGGGGTTTCGGTTTCCGGCTGCAGAATCTTGGCAATCAGGAGTCCTGCGGGAGCCGAGATCACGGAGGCGGTCAGCAGATGCCCGGCATCAATTTGAAACTTGACGTAGATCGCCATCACACTGCCGGCGATTGTGGCGAATCCGCCGACCATGATGGCCATCAGCTCTGAACGGGTCATTCGTGCCACAAATGGCCTGACCACCAGTGGTGCTTCGGTCTGCCCCACGAAAATGTTGGCCGCAGCAGAAAGGCTTTCGGCACCGGATGTGCCAAGCGTCAGCTGCATGACTTTGGCAATGCCCCGGACAAGCATCTGCATGATCCCCAGATGGTAGAGGACGGAGGTCAGTGCGGAGAAGAAGATGATGATCGGCAGTACGCTGAAGGCAAAGACGCCGGTGGCTAATTCGCCGAAAAGGAAGCTGCTGCCTTTGTCAGCGAAGCCAATCAGTCGGGTAAATATTGCTCCCAGCAGATCAAAGAACTGCTGCCCTCGAGTGGTTTTAAGAATCAGCGCCGCGAAGCTGAGCTGGAGCGCCGTGCCCCAGGCCACCACGCGCCACGGAAATCGCCTCCGTTCACTGCTCATCAGCCATGCGAGTCCCACAAGCACAAAGTAGCCGAAGATGGCGGTGAGCTGCTGCATACCAGGTATCCTGAAAGGTAGGCGCCGGGAGTTCAGGCGGGGATCAGACCCAGCTCGCGCCCGGCCTGGCAGAAGGCGGTCACAGCCTGTGCGAGTTGTTCGGGTGTATGAGCGGCTGACATCTGAGTGCGAATGCGGGCTTCACCGCGTGGCACCACGGGGAATGAAAAACCGATAACATACACTCCCAGCTGCAGCAGGCGGTCGGCAAATTGAGTGGCCAGGGCGGCGTCGCCTGTCATCACGGGCGCAATCGGATGTTCTCCGGGAAGCATCCGAAAACCGGCTTCCGTGATGGCTTCACGGAAATATCGTGTATTGCGGCGGAGATTCTCGCGGAGTTCCGCGGAACCGGCGATGAGTTCGAGGGCCTTGAGCGACGCAGCGGTGATGGGTGGCGCGAGTGAATTGGAAAACAGCGAAGGGCGTGAACGCTGTCGCAGCAAATCGATCAGTGGCTGTCGGCCCGATGTATATCCGCCACTGGCTCCGCCCAGAGCCTTGCCGAGCGTTCCTGTAATCAGATCAATCCGGTCGGTGACTCCAAAGTGTTCGGGGGTTCCGCGACCCGTCGGGCCGACAAACCCCACGGCGTGGGAGTCATCAACCATCACGGAGGCATCGTAACGATCCGCCAGCTCACAGATGTCAGGGAGGTTTGCGAGGTAGCCGTCCATGGAGAACACGCCATCCGTGGCGATCAGCCGGTGGCGGCAGGATTGCGCCGCCTGCAGCTGCTGCTCCAGATCACTCATGTCGTTGTTGCGATAGCGGAACCGCTGCGCTTTGCAGAGCCGAATACCGTCAATAATGCTGGCGTGATTCAGTGAATCCGAAATGATGGCGTCCTGTTCGCCAAGCAGGGTTTCGAAGAGCCCTCCATTGGCGTCAAAACAGGAGCTGTACAGGATCGTGTCGTCTGCGGAGAGAAACCGGCTAAGAGCCTGCTCGAGCTGGCGGTGGACGGATTGAGTGCCGCAGATAAACCGAACGGACGCCATTCCATACCCCCAGCGGTCGAGGGCTTCGTGGGCGGCCTGCAGAATTGCCGGATGGTCCGCGAGCCCGAGGTAGTTGTTGGCGCACAGATTGAGCACTTCGCGACCGTCCTGCAGCCGGATACCGGTCCGCTGCGGCGAATCAATGATCCGCTCGGCCTTGAACAGGCCCTGGGACCGGATGGACTGGAGTTCTGCGAGTGCGTGATCAGTCAGACCTGGCATGATGAAGTCCTGCCGCTGTCTTCGCGGGCTGTGTCACCGGGAATGGAGATCGAGGAGCATTTTGTTGGAGGGGGGAACTGCAGAAGTCTGGCGTGGTCGCCGGGAAAACACGGCCACCCGCAGCTTCCCCCGCTGCACTTTGACTCGCCCATAGTCTGTCGACTCCGGGGAGTTCTCACAAGCATCAGTCTTTCCAGCTGAGAATGACCTTGCCGGACTGACCGGACCGCATGGCCGCGAAGCCCTGCTCGTACTCTGTATAGTGCAGCCGATGCGTGATCACCGGACTGATGTCCAGACCGCTCTGCAGCATCACTGTCATCTTGTACCAGGTTTCGTACATTTCCCGACCATAGATGCCGTGGATGGTGAGCATATTGAAGACGACCTGCGTCCAGTCGATGGAAATGTCGGCGGAGGGAATTCCCAGCATGGCAATTTTTCCACCGTGAGCCATATTTCGGAGCATATCGCGGAATGCGTCGGCATTGCCCGACATTTCGAGGCCCACGTCGAAACCTTCGACCATCCCCAGTTCGGCCTGCACCTGGGTGAGGGTTTCGGAGCGAACGTCGACGGCGCGGGTGGCCCCCATGCGGCGAGCCAGTTCCAGGCGCCAGGGGTTGACATCGGTCACCACCACAAACCGCGCTCCCGCGTGTCGTGCCACAGCGGTCGCCATCAGTCCGATCGGACCAGCGCCGGTGATCAGCACGTCTTCGCCCAGCACGGGGAAGGCGAGGGCCGTGTGCACCGCGTTGCCAAACGGATCAAAGATTGCGGCAATGTCGCGGTCGATATTGTCATGGTGATGCCAGACATTTGTCATCGGCAGAGCGATGTATTCGGCGAATGCGCCGGGCCGGTTGACGCCGATTCCCTGAGTTTTGGGGCACAGATGCCGTCGACCGGCAAGACAGTTGCGGCACCGCCCGCAAACCACATGACCTTCGCCGCTGACAATTTCACCCGGATGAAAGTCAGAAACATTCGACCCCACTTCGACAATCTCACCCACAAACTCGTGCCCCACAACCATCGGCACGGGGATTGTCCGCTGAGCCCACGCGTCCCACTCGTAGATATGAACATCCGTACCACAAATCCCCGTCCGGTCGACTTTGATGAGCACATCATTCACGCCGACTTTGGGCATTGGCACGTCTTCGAGCCAGAGTCCGCGTTCGGCATGCCGTTTAACGAGAGCCCGCATTGTGGATTTTCCCAAAAATTTGAATATATTGGAAACCGTGTGCAGCATAGTATATGAGACTGAGTGCAGTTTGCAAGAGAATTTGTTCGGTATATTGAACAGGGGTTGAGGTTTGCATGGGTGCCGATTCCACCGCGGATGACCAGTCGTCAGCCGCATCCGCCGAAGAAGTCAGTCGTCATGTGTGTCGCCGCATCCACCAGCTGCGGCAGGAACGCGGCTGGTCGCTGGATGTCCTGTCCCGCGCCTCCGGCGTCAGCCGCTCCATGCTCAGCCAGATCGAACGCGAACTTGCCAACCCCACACTCGCCGTCACCGTACGAATCGCCTCCGCCCTCGGACTCAGCATGTCCGAACTTGTTGATCAGGCGTCCCCGGCCCCCGGCATCGAAGTTATTCGGGCCGATGACCGCAGCCATATCTTCCGCTCCGATCAGAACTGCTCCATCCGCACACTCTCCCCGCTGCACCTCGAAAAAGACGTCGAATTCTACGAAGTCCTGCTCCAGCCCGGCGGGGCACTCCGCTCCGCCGCCCACTTCGAAGGAACTCGCGAATTCCTGACCGTGCAGAAGGGCCGGGTCACTGTGATCTCCGGCGAGGAATCCACGGATCTGAACCGCGCGGATTCCGCCAGCTACCGAGCCGATGTGCCCCACGAAATTCGTAACCCCGGCCGCGCCGCGGCTCAGGTGTTCCTCGTCGTAATCTATCAGTAACCGGAACTGTCTCGTGCCGCCAATCCTGCTGCTCAACTGCCTGATCTGCACGCTGTGCATCGCCGCAGCGAACGCCCCCGTCCGCGCGGCCCACACCACTCCGCCCCCAAATATCCTCTTCGCCATCGCGGATGACTGGGGCAGACACGCCGGCGTCTACGGCACGCCCTGGGTCACCACTCCGGCCTTCGACCGCGTCGCCCGCGAAGGACTGCTCTTCACCAATGCCCTGACACCCATGGCGAAATGCGCCCCCTCCCGCGCCGTCGTGCTCACCGGCCGCCACATCTGGCAGCTCGAAGAAGCCGGAAATCACATGGCCCGCTTTCCGGCCAAATTTCGAGTCTGGCCGGAAGTCCTTGCTGCTCAGGGCTGGCACATGGGCAGCACAGGCAAAGGCTGGGGACCGGGTATCGCGGAGGACGCCGGAGGCAAACCTCGACTGCTCACCGGCAAACCCTGGAATTCCCGCCGCAGCACCCCGTCCACCTCGCACATCTCACCCAACGACTACGCCGCCAACTTCCGCGACTTCCTCGATGCCGCTCCCGCCAACCAGCCCTGGTGCTTCTGGTACGGCAGCCTCGAACCCCATCGTGCGTTTGAGTTTCAGTCCGGGGTCAGCAAGGGCGGCCGAAAGCTCACAGACATCGACCGCGTACCAGCCTGCTGGCCCGACGAAGAAACGGTCCGGCATGACATGCTGGATTACGCCTATGAAGTGGAGCACACCGACCGCCATCTGGGTCGGATGCTGCAGGAACTGGAGTCCCGCGGACTGCTCGAAAACACGCTCGTGATTGTCACCAGCGATCATGGTATGCCGTTTCCGCGAGCCAAGGGATATGCGTGGCCCGCCAGCAACAATGTGCCGCTCGCAATTCGCTGGCCTCGCGGAATTCAGGTGCCAGGCCGTGTCATTGAAGACTTTGTCAGCTTCGTGGATCTGGCCCCCACAATTCTCGACTTCGCCGGCTGCGATCCGGGCAACAGCGGGATGCTCCCAGTCACCGGTCGCAGCCTGCGGCCAATTCTCGAAAGCAACCGCTCAGGTCGCATCGAACCCTCCCGGGATCACGCTCTGGTCGGCAAGGAACGCACCGACGTGGGTCGCCCCGCAGATGCTGGCTATCCGATCCGCGGCATTGTCACCCACACCCACCTCGCACTGCGGAACTACGAACCGTCCCGCTGGCCTGCCGGCAATCCGGAATCCGGGTATCCGGACACGGACGGCAGCCCCACCAAGTCGTCCATCCTGCAGCGCGGTCGGGCGGATCGCAGCGATCGCTTCTGGCAACTGAATTTCGGCATGCAGCCAGCTGAGGCACTCTTCGATCTCCAACACGATCCGGACTGCATCAACAACCTTGCCGGCACTGCAGAACATCAGGCACTGCTGACTTCGCTGCTGCAGCGAATGGAAACCGAGCTCCGTGCCCAGGGCGACCCGCGAATGTCCGGAAACGGCCATATGTTTGACGAATATCGCCCCACGAACGGTGCCGGATTTCATGAACTGATCATGCAGGGCAAACGACCACCCGCCAGCTGGCTCAACCCTTCAGACTTCGAACCCGCGCCACTGCAGCCCTGAAACTTGTCTCGAATGCCTTCCGCAGGAACGTCAGCAGCACTGCCGATCCGGCGGAGCCCCCGGAGTGGCGATCTGACACCGCGCTGAGTATACTCGGGTGCCGTCACATCGAGCCTGCCGACAGCCTCGGACATTCTCATTCGCTGCCGAAAGATTCGCCATGCTGCGCTGGACGTTGGTTTCCCTGTATCTCGCCATCTGCTCTGTGACATCTTCCGCCCCCGGTTCTGCCGGTGACCCGGGCTCCGCAGCGGGGCCGGTTGTGGTGCCGACGGCCATCGACCCCGAGACGGTCACTGCTGCCATGATTCGAGCGGTGCAGGTCTTTCAGTCTCAGGCCGGCTTTCGTGGTGGCTACGTCTACGAAGTTTCGCTGGATGGCAGCCATCGCCGCGGTGAGGTCGTGGCCAGTCTCACGGAAATCTGGGTGCAGCCTCCGGGGACGCCTGCGGTTGGGGAGGCATTTCTGGATGCATTCGACGCGGCCCCCAACCCGGTGTTTCTGGAAGCCGCCAAAGCCGCCGCTGCGGCGCTGATGCACGGACAACTGGAATCCGGCGGCTGGGCTGATCGTGTTGATTTTGCCCCGACTGGAAAGAAAGCCGACCGTTATCGCGATGGCCGCGGCAAAGCCAAAGGCCGCAATTACTCCACGCTCGACGATGACAAAACCCAATCCGCCCTGCGATTCCTCATCCGCCTCGACCAGCGACTCGGCGGCACAGACGCGAAGCTGCATGAAGCCGTCCGGTACGCCCTTGATCGACTGCTCACCGCGCAGTTTGCCAGCGGCGGTTTTCCACAGGGCTGGGAAAAACCCGTTGAACCGGGCCCGGTTCTGCAGGCATCCTTCCCGGAAGGCGACTGGCGGACAGCAGCCCGCCGCAAGAACTACTGGGACTACCCAACGCTTAACGATGGCCTTGCCGGCACGATGGTACAGACACTGCAGCGGGCTTTTGAAGCCACCGGCGACGTGCGTTACCGGGAGGCCCAGCTGAAGTTTGGCGAGTTTCTGATTCGTGCTCAGCTGCCTGAACCTCAGCCCGCGTGGGCTCAACAGTACAGCCACGAACTGCAGCCGATCTGGGCGAGGAAATTTGAGCCGCCTGCGGCCTCGGGAGCCGAGTCCCAGGATGTGATCCGCACACTGCTGACGCTCACCGAACTCACCGGAGAACGCCGTTTTCTGGCCCCCATCCCCCCGGCTCTCGCCTGGCTCAAACGCGTCCGACTCCCCGATGGACAGCTTGCCCGATTCCACGAACTGCGGACCAACCGCCCGATCTACTTCGTCCGCGACACCTATGAACCCACATGGGACGATTCCCGCCTGCCCACGCACTACAGTTTCAAGGGCAGTTGTCACGTGGAGCAGCTGGAGGCAGACTACAACCTCGTCGCCGCCGGCCGGCCGCGTCCGGTGAAGCAGCGGAGCCTGAAGTCCTTGATGAAGGATGCCGCCGAAATCCTTGCCCAACTCGACCCTGCCGGTCGCTGGGTGACCGGTCAAGATGGCCAAAGCGTGCCGGATCCCGCCACTGGCGATGCGTCCCGACTGCTGCTGGAAAGTCGTGTCTTCAATCGCAATCTGAGTCGTCTGGCGGAGTACGTCAAAGCGGCTCGGGCGACGGAAAAGGCAGACAGCCCGGAATCCCGCTGAAAGCAGAGCCGCCTGGCGGAAGCCCGCGGGGCATTGGCTTTCTGGCGTTTCGTATGTGTTGGCGGACTCGTTCTCCGTTGAAAAGCCTCGAACCGATCATGCAAGGCGTGCGGTCGATGTCAATCGGCCGGTACCACCCTGGGGCGCTCCTGCAGCGCCGCTGCCCGCGCAGTTGCGGACCGTTACCGGGGGATTGACATCCCCAGCTCGCCTTTCCCACTTTTTTGCGGCGATTGAGAGAAAGCCAAGGCCAGTGGGATGCCGCCACAGATGAGCCGCAGGGCGGCAGCCCGCGGGTAAAGTGTCCTGCCAACGCACTGCTCACGCCGCAGGCAGGGGGTGCGCACCAGGGTGCGAGGGCGTACCGGAGGCTTCCGCCCAATGGCATTGGCTTTCTGGTGTTTCGGATGCTTCGGAGGACCTGCTTTCGGCTCACACGCCTGGTTTGGATCATGAAAGGCGTGCGGTCGATGTCGATCGGCCGGTGCGGCCCCGGTCCGCTCCTGGTGCCACGCTGGCCGGGCGGGCACGCACCGTTACCCGGGATTGACATCCACTGCACGCCTTTCACGCTTTCGGCGATAATGGAGAGAATTTCAACGCCATTGGACACATTCCCGGCTGTTTCCGTTTCAACGCAGTTCGTTGCCCGCGGCACTGATCTTTCCGCATCAGCTTCCTATAATTGCCCCGGGCAGCGGTCTTTTTCCAACACCGCTGTCTGAATCCGAAAGTGGGTGCCTGATGGTGGACGAGCGGGACGAGCGGGATGAGCGACTGGCGGTGGTCTTTGACCGTCTGCTTCAGGATTCCAGGAACGGCAGCAGTCAGCAGCGGCTGGAGGAAGCGATCAGGCTCAACCCGGACCTTGAACAGGACCTCCGGGAACTCTTCGCGACGGCTCAGATGGCGGACGATCTGGCGTTGCTGCAGTCCGTCTCACTGTCCGACACGATTCCTCAGCCACCGCGGCTTCGCGGATCGGGATCGGCGGTGGGTTCGCGTGTGGGCGAGTATGAAATCGTGGGTGAGATCGGTCGCGGTGGGATGGGAGTGGTGTACCGGGCGTGGCAGCAGAGTCTGCAGCGTACGGTGGCTCTGAAGATGATACCCAACGCCGCATTTGCCTCGAGCCAGGATATCGCTCGTTTGCGAATCGAAGCGCTGGCGGCGGCCCGGCTGCAGCATCCGAACATTGTGCCGGTGTACGACGTGGGAGAACAGGATGGGCAACCGTGGTTCAGCATGCAGTTTGTGGATGGAGTCACATTATCGCAGCGTCTGGCAAACGGCCCGCTCCCGCCGCGTGACGCGGTGGCTCTGCTGATTCCCGTCGTGGAGGCCATTGGAGCAGCCCATCGCGCCGGAGTCCTTCATCGGGACCTCAAACCCGCCAACATTCTGATCGCCCGGGACGGCACACCATTCGTGACGGACTTCGGCCTGGCAAAACGAGTCAGTGCCTCTGAAAACGCTTCCGTGTCTGCCGATCTGCACAGCCTGACTCAGAGCGGCGCGATTCTGGGCACACCGGCATGGATGTCGCCTGAGCAGGCTTCGGGGCAGACGGATTCGATTGATGTGGCAGCCGACATTTACAGTCTCGGCGCCGTGCTCTTCGCCATGCTGACAGGTCGCCCTCCCTTCCAGGCCGCTTCACCGCTGGACACCGTCCTGATGGTGCTCGAACAGGATCCCCCCAGCATTCGCATGCTCAACCGGGCCGTCGACGCGGATCTGGAAATGATCGTCATGAAGTGCCTGCAGAAGCCGCCGGATCTGCGTTACGAGTCCACAACCGCCCTGGCGTCGGACCTCCGCGCCTGGCTCAACAGCGAACCCATCACGGCTCGCTCTTCCACCGTCCTGCGAATTATGACGCGGCTGTTTCGCGAGTCACACCACGCGGCCATCCTGCAGAACTGGGGCCTGCTCTGGATGTGGCACAGCGCAGTTGTGCTCCTGTTGTGTCTGATCACCAACGCCATGCAGCTCAATGGTGTGACCCAGCGCTGGCCCTTTGTGGGACTGTGGGTGGTGGGACTGGGACTGTGGGCCGCAATCTTCTGGAATCTGCGTCATCGAGCAGGACCGATCACCTCCGTGGAACGCCAGATCGCACACATCTGGGGCGGCAGCATGATCGCCTCGTCAATGCTCTTCGGCGTCGAAACCATTATGCACCGCCCTGTGCTGGAGTTCTCACCATGCCTCGGCGCGATCGCCGGCATGGTGTTCCTCGCCAAAGCCGGGATTCTTTCAGGCCGGTTCTACATCGAAGCGGTCCTGATGTTCGCCACGTCGCTGGTGATGGCCGCGATTGAGGCTGCGGATATCCCGGATTTCAGCGTGAGCCTGTTCGGCGTTGTTTCCGCAGTGACGTTCTTCCTGCCGGGACTGAAATATTACCGGCAGCAGCGGCGTCAGCGCGGACAGGGGCTGTGACAAAAACAAGTTCCCGGGAGTATCTGACGCATGCTTTTTCTGGCAGCACTGGGCGGCAACCTCGGCGCACAACCGGAGCTGTTCGCAGCAGCACTGGGGTGGCTTGAACAGCGCGGGCTGATCCTGCGGTCCTGCAGCAGCCTGATTCGCACGGCCCCCGTGGGATCCGCGGCCGGCAACGAGTTCCTCAACGCCGCCGCACTGCTGGAAGCAGATCTCGAACCCCTGCAGGTCCTGCAGCTGTTTCAGGAAGCGGAAAACAGCTGCGGCAGGGTCAGAGCCATCCGTTGGGGCCCGCGAACACTCGATCTCGACCTGCTCCTTGCCGATGACCTCGTAATCAACTCCGCCGATCTCATTCTCCCGCACCCCGCCATGTGGTATCGGGACTTCGTGCTGCGACCGGCAGCCGAAATTGCAGGTGACCTGCGGCATCCACTGCTGGGCACTTCAGTCCAGCAACTGTACGCACAACTGCAGGAACGCCCGCTGCGACTGCGGATCGCCGCCGACCAGTCCCCCGCGGACGCCGCGGTATTCGGATCACAGTCCGCCGAGTTCCTCCGCAGACTGGAACGCGAAGTCCGCGCTGCCCAGTGGCTGGCGGTTGACGCACCGGGAGAAGTCTTTGCGGAAGTCCGACTGCTTCCGGCAACCGCAGACCAGCCCCCCTGCTCATACCCACTGCCACAACCAGCCGCCCGAGTGATCACGCTGTACGTACAGAACACCGAGAATGCCCTTGATCAGCTGCTTCAGCTCTGCACAGCCATCGGATGCTGCCCTTAAATCCCGCAGCATCCGCAAACTTATCGCATCCCACCAAATTCCCCTCAATCGCCCCGTTTTTCAATTGACAAGCAACAAGCTACGTGTTTTTTCAGCCGAAAGCCATGCGGCGAAGGAAAGCTGCTGGTGGTCTGCGGAGTTGTCGGTGGTCAGTTGTCGGTTGTCGGTTGTCAGTTGTCAGTTGTCAGTTGTCAGTGGTCAGTGGTCAGTGGGCGATTGTCACTTCTCACTTCCAACCCAGGCACTCCGCTGCGTCCCCGCAGTGACTCTTGTGCGGCAGCTTATGGCGCCGCACTTTTGTGTCGCCCGCCGGGCTGCAGTGATTCTTTCTCCGGGACCGGCGGCTCACGCCGCCGGCTATTGCTGTGTCGCCCTCCGGGCTAAAAACAAGTCGTGAATTGAGGCACTTCCTTAATCTTTTCATTCCGCTTATCACACTACCACCACCTACTTCTCACTTCTCACTTCTCACTTCTTACTTCTCACTTCTTACTTCTCACTTCTTACTTCTTACTTCTTACTTCCAACGTCCAACGCCCCCACCTCCAACCCAGGCACTCCGCTGCGTCCCCGCAGTGACTCTTGTGCGGCGGCTTACGGCGCCGCACTTTTGTGTCGCCCGCCGGGCTACAGTGATTCTTTCTCCAGGTCCGGCGGCTCACGCCGCCGGCGATTGCTGTGTCGCCCTCCGGGCTAAAAACAAGCCGTGAATTGAGGCACTTCCGAAATCTTTTCATTCCGCTTATCACACTACCGCCACCAATTTCTTACTTCTCACTTCTTACTTCTCACTTCTCACTTCTCACTTCCAACCCGCCCGCGTCCCTCGCCCCAACCGTTCCCTCGCTCGCCTGGCACCCCCGAATCCATCAGGTTTCACAACAATCATCGCCAGGAAAATCGAACAGCATTTGCGGGTAGGCCGGGAATAAATCACGGAAGTGAGAAGTGAGAAATCAGAAGTGAGAATCACCATGGCAGAACCGCGAATTTGAACGCCTGAAAAGCAGCAACTTCTCACTTCTCACTTCCAACTTCTCACTTCTCACTTCTCACTTCTCACTTCTCACTTCTCACTTCTCACTTCCAACTTCTCACTTCTCACTTCCAACTTCTCACTTCCAACTTCTCACTTCCAACTTCCACCTCCCCCGTCCCCGAGGCCCCGGAGCCATTATGTCCCCCGTCGCACGATCCAACCGTCGCTTACGCGTGGTCCTTGTGGCTTCCGAAGCGGTGCCGTTTTCCAAAACGGGTGGTCTTGCGGATGTCACTGGCGCGCTCGCGCGGGCCCTCGATGCGCTCGGTCATGACGTTGTGTTAATTGTCCCGGACTATCTGCCTCTGCGTCAGTCGCAGCGGGGGCTGCCGACCGTACACAGCACAGGCGTGGATGTGACGATTGAGATGCATGGTCGCCCCGTGCGTGCGGAATTGAACTGGACGCTTTTGCCGGGCACGGGCGTGCGAGTGCTGCTGGTGCGACAGCCGGAATACTTCGATCGGTCACAGCCCTATGGAAATGGCAACGGCGGTTACGCGGACAACTGCGAGCGATTCTGTTTTTTCAGCCGTGCGGTGCCGGAGATCTGCCGTCGGCTGGTGCTGCGTCCGGACGTGATTCACTGCAACGACTGGCAGACCGGTCTGATTCCCGCACTCGTGCATTCGCAATACGCGGGCACGCCGGGATTTGAGCAGACGGCGACAGTGATGACGATACACAATATGGCCTATCAGGGTCGCTTCTGGCACCTCGATATGCCGCTCACAGGGATGGACTGGCGATACTTCAACCACCATCAGCTGGAAGCCTGGGGCGAGCTCAACCTGCTGAAGGCCGGCATCGCGTTTGCCGACCAGGTAACCACCGTCAGTCCAACCTATGCGGAAGAAATCTGCACGCATGAGGGCGGCTACGGACTCGACGGACTCCTGCGTTACCGCCGCGCGGACCTCACCGGAATACTCAATGGCATCGATGCGGCGGTTTGGAATCCGGAGACGGACACCTGCCTGCCGCGGGGGTATTCAGCAGCCACGCATCGGGAGGGCAAGGCCGTCTGTCGACGATACCTGCAGCAGCGGATGAAGCTGCCACTGTCGGATGGCAGTCCTGTGGTGGGGATGGTTTCGCGGATGGTCGATCAGAAAGGCTTCGATCTCGTGATGGGTGCGGCAGACCGACTGCTGCGACGCCGGGTGCAGATGGTGTTTCTGGGGACGGGTGATCCGCATTACGAGCATCAGCTGAGGGTGCTGGCGGAGCGTTATCCGCAGCAGGTGGCAGCGAGAATCGGCTTTGATGAATCGCTCGCCCACCAGATCGAAGCGGGGTCCGATATTTTCCTGATGCCCAGTCGTTTTGAGCCCTGTGGTCTGAACCAGATGTACAGTCTGCGATACGGCACTGTCCCGGTGGTTCGCCGGGTGGGTGGCCTGGCCGATTCGGTGCGGCATTTCAACGGGCGGCCGGATTCGCTGCAGAACGCTGACGGATTTGTGTTCTCAGATTATTCCGCAGGGGCATTTGGGGACATGGTTGAGAAGGCGCTGGATGTCTGGGAAAACCGGGCAGTCTGGGACCAGCTGGTCCGGAACGGCATGAGTCGGGACTGGTCATGGGAGGGGAGTGCGGAGCATTACGTGGAGGTGTATCGGCGGGCACTTGAGCGGATGTCGGGGCGGCGGGCCGAGGGACGGATTTAGGGTCTGTATTCCGCTTCCTGCGAAACCCGGCCGACTTTTGGCTTCAGGCAGGCCCGATTTCTTGTATCCCCGGGCGCTCCCTGAAATACTGTGCATCCGTCCGCCCGGTTTCCACATTCCGCGCGGCTTTTCAGGAACTGCACACCCAGCGGATGCCCGTTCACATGCTTTGGGAAGTTGAGATTTTGCCGGCGGCCGGCGAGCCGGACTACGAGGGACAGCGGATCGTCTCCAGCGCTGCCAGCCAGGGCATTACGGGGCTTGCGGCGGTGCAGGCATCTCGCGTATTTCTGTTGCAGGGCGCGCTTGCTCGGGAGGACGCTGACCGTGCTGCCCGGCAGCTGCTTGCCGACCCCGTAACAGAGCAGTACCGGCTGGTGGACCTGCTCCAGCCCTCCGCAGCCTCCGCCCCGCTCGACTCGGCCGTTGTCAACGTGCTGTTTCATCCCGGCGTTACGGACTCCGTTGCCGAAAACGCCGTGACCGCTCTGAAACGCATGGGACTGTCGGTGACGCATGCGGCCACCTGCCGCCGTTACCGGCTGACCGGGGACCTCAGTGCTTCATCGCAGGCCGTGCTCTGCCGGCGCGTATTGTCCAACGAAGCCATTGAATACGTTGTCCGCGGCCCGCTGGCAATCCGCGACCTTGCCCTGGGCGGCGAATACAGCCTGAAGCTCACCACCGTTCCCATTCGCGGCATGGACGATCCGCAACTCCAGCAGCTCAGCAGGACCGGCCAGCTCTACCTCAGCCTCCCCGAGATGCGTGCCGTTCGCGATCACTTCACGAGTCTGGACCGCGATCCCACGGATATCGAGCTCGAAACGGTTGCTCAGACATGGAGCGAGCACTGTTCCCACAAAACTCTGGCGGGGCGTATCCACTATGTGGAAACGCAGGGCAGCCAGGTGCTCCGTGACATCCAGTTCCGCAACATGCTCAAGGAAACCATCTTTGCGGCCACCGTGCAGATCCGGGAATCGCTGGGCGACGCCGACTGGTGCGTGAGCGTCTTCCGTGACAACGCCGGGATTGTCAGGTTCGACGAACGTCAGAACGTCTGCATCAAAGTCGAAACTCATAATCACCCGTCCGCCATCGAACCCTACGGCGGTGCCAACACGGGCCTCGGCGGCGTGATCCGTGACCCGCTCGGCACGGGCCTCGGTGCTCGCCCGGTCTGCAGTACGGACGTCTTCTGCTTCGCTCGTCCCGACTACCCCGCGGACCAGCTTCCCCCGGGAGTGCTCCATCCACGTGCGGTTATGCACGGCGTTGTTTCCGGAGTTCGTGATTACGGGAACCGCATGGGCATTCCCACGGTCAACGGGGCCGTCTGTTTCGACGACCGATACCTCGGAAACCCCCTCGTGTATTGCGGCAACGTCGCAATGATTCCGGTGGACAAATGTGACAAGCAGGTCAGCCCGGGCGACTTGATTGTGGCGGTCGGCGGAAGAACGGGCCGCGACGGCATTCACGGCGCCACGTTTTCGTCCGTAGAACTGACAGAGGAGAGCGAGTCCATCAGTGGCGGGGCCGTACAGATTGGCAATCCCGTCACGGAAAAGATGGTCCTTGACGTGCTCCTTGCAGCCCGGGACCGTGGCCTGTATTCCGCGATCACCGACTGTGGTGCGGGTGGCTTCAGCAGTGCTGTGGGCGAAATGGGTGCCGACACCGGCGCCGAAGTCTGGCTGGACCGCGCCCCGCTCAAATATTCCGGGCTCTCCTACACCGAAATCTGGATCTCGGAAGCCCAGGAACGCATGGTGCTGGCAGTTCCCCCAGGTAACTGGGATGAATTCCGGTCCCTGTGCGCTGCAGAAGGTGTTGAGGCCACGGCGATCGGCCGTTTCACCGACACGCAGCGACTGGACCTGACTTATGGTGGTGTGCAGGTGGGCAGCCTGAGCATGCATTTTCTGCACGACGGCCGGCCACCGGTCATCCGGGAAGCGGTGTATGAGCTGTCCGCAGAGACCGCGGGTACAGAGCGTCTGGCTCAGCTTGCGGCAACCTCAGATTTCACCGCTGACCTGCGTTCCATTCTGAGCAGTCTGAATGTGGCCAGCAAGGAATGGATCATTCGGCAGTACGACCACGAAGTTCAGGCCGGCAGCGTGGTTAAACCGCTTGTCGGAGTCAACAATGACGGGCCTTCAGATGCCGCCGTGGTGCGTCCAGACCTCAAATCCGCACGCGGGCTGGTGGTCGCCTGTGGCATCAATCCGCATCTTGGCGATTTCGATCCGTTCTGGATGGCGGCTTCGGCGATTGATGAAGCCATTCGCAACTGTGTGGCAGTGGGCGCTGATCCGGCGCGCATCGCAATCCTCGACAACTTCTGCTGGGGTAACACAGAACGCCCGGAAACCCTCGGAACACTCGTCCGCGCCGCTCTCGGCTGCAAATCGGCCGCCGTCGGTTACGGTACTCCCTTCGTCAGCGGCAAAGACAGCCTGAACAACGAATTCAGCTTTGAGGATCCGGCCGGAGTGCGGCGCACAACCGCAATTCCCTCAACACTCCTCATCACAGCACTCGGCCAGACCCCCGATGTGGAACTCTGCGTCACCATGGACCTCAAACGCCCCGGCAGCCTGCTGTTCGTCGTCGGGGACACGCGAGACGAATTCGGCGGCAGTCACTGGAATCTGATCCGCGGCCAGCGTGAAGGACTCGTGCCCACCGTGGAACCGCATCAAGCTCTGCAACTCTTCCATGCTGTCCATCGGGCCATCCGCGAACAGTTGCTGCTGAGCTGCCACGACCTGAGTGAAGGCGGGCTGGCCGTTTCCGCAGCCGAAATGGCCTTCGCCGGCGACATCGGCGCCGAACTGCTGCTCGACACAGCCATCGCCGCCACCGCACTCGAAAAAGTCCCGCAGACCTCACGCCCGGGAGTTGTCCTGTTTTCCGAATCCAATTCACGCTTCCTGATTGAGGTGGCTGCAGAGTCGGCCGGACGACTGCGGGAAATCTTCGGCGACCTGCCGCTCCTCGAAATCGGCCGCACCACGGCAAGTCCCGAACTGCGGATCACCTGCAGTGGCCAGACACTCATTCATGCAGCACTCAATGATCTTCGCGAATGCTGGCAGAAGCCCCTGAGGTTCTAATCTGAAGCGTCGCTGTCTCACAGCCCCGTAGCGTCAAACCTGCCGCCCAGCGGCTCACGCGTCCCCATCGCGTTTGCCAACCCCCTGAGCGGACGGGCGGAAGCCCCCGGGTTGCACCTCCGCACCCCGGTGCGCACCCCGCCACGCCCTGAGCGGACGGGCGGAAGCCCCCGGTTGCACCTCCGCACCCTGGTGCGCACCCCCTGCCCGCGGCGTCGCCAACGCGTCGCCAACGCGTAACCAGGGCTCTTTACCCGCGGGCTCCCGCCCAATGGCCTTGGCTTTCTGGCACGACGCATTGTCGGGAGGGCGAAGCTCCTGCTGAGCCGCATCCCTGCCGCGAGCGTTTCATCGATCCCTGCTGCGCCGCAAAAATGCTGGCAAGCGAT
>JBEAUF010000240.1:0-7187 GCA_041161565.1 Planctomycetota bacterium
CTCATATGGCTGCTAACGCCGCGGGGAGGGGGTGCGCACCAAGGTGCGAAATCGCAACCGGGGGCTTCCGCCCGTCCGCTCATATGGCTGCTGACGCTGCGAGCAGGGGTGCGCACCAGGGTGCGAAATCGCAACCGGGGGCTTCCGCCCGCCCGCTCACATGGCTGCTGACGCCGCGGGCAGGGGTGGGCACCAGGGTGCCGAATCGCAACCGGGGGCGTCCGCCCGTCCGCTCATATGGCTGCTGACGCCGCGGGCAGGGGGGGGGCACCAGGGTGCCAGGGAGCGGGCAACGCAGTCTCAGATCATCGCGTTCGCGGGACGGTGCCCCCGGAACGCCGATTGCTGTCGTTGGCTAGTCCCGGATTTCTGCCACGACTCGGATGCCGATGTGATCGTCCCGGTGCGATTCCGGTCGATAATCCCGAGCGGAACATCGGGCGTGAACCGGGCTGTTACACCAGGCTCCTCCACGGATCACCCGACACGGCTGGCCCGCATAACGTGATGATCCATTTGCGGTCACTTTGTCCTGACACCACTGCCGCACATTTCCCTGCATGTCACATAACCCGAACGGGTTAGGTGGAAAACTATCCACCGGGCTGGTGAAGCGAAAGCCTGTTTCAAAGTTCAGTCCCTTCCACGCTGGCCATGCCCGTCGTTTTGTGGCGTCGGTCACGTTGCCGCAGCGTCCCAGTTCCGCAGGATCCGGCCCGAACCAGAAGTCGTGCGGAGAACCGGCCCGACTCGCATACTCCCATTCCCACTCGGTCGGTAGTCGAAACCTAAGTCGCTTCCCGGGGATCAGCGAGCTGAAGCGATTGCAGGCATCGGCAAATGCATGAGCGTCATTCCACGACACATTCACGACGGGGTGTCCGGGAGACTGCGGCCAGCCAGTTTCGCGCCAGCTGAATTGGGGTACCGGGCCATGAAAGGTTTGTCGCACAGCGTCAAACCCCCAGCCGCCCATTCCATCCCGCTCCGATTCGACTCGGTGTCCGGTTTCCGCGAGGAATCTCTCAAACTGGCAGATGGATACGGGTGCAACAGCAAAATACAGGGGCTGGTCAAACTGCTGCCGAACGGCAGGAAACTCCAGCCGCAGGATGCGTTCCTCCGGGCAGAATTCGGCCAGTGCCCGCTGGGTTTCGGCAGTCGACCGTGGATTTCCGCACAGGGCCCACCCCGGGGGAATTAAGCTGAGCCGACCCCATGGAAAATCCACCTGTCCTGGCAGTCGCAGCACCTCAGCGCAACGATCCCGGATCAACTCGGCCCGCCGGGGACTGCAGGGGAACTCCAGACTGATGGCAGCGGTGTTCGTGGAACCCCGGGAGCTTGTTTCCACGGCTTCCCGCAGCCGCTGCACAAACGCTGTGCACGAAGCGGGTCGTGTTGCAGGGGCCGGAGCAAAAGCAGCCATAAACTCGCCGCGGACAGCTGGCGACATACCGACGACAGTTCGAGGTTCGCCAGCGCAAACCTGGTCACGTAATTCCCAACCACCAGCGTCGAATGGTGGCAGCCCATACAACAGTTCCCATGCGGTTACGGCCAGCGCCCAGCGATCATCTGCGGGATCCGGTCGCAGCCCCTGCCAGATCTCCGGGGAGCGATAACGCAACGTTCCTGGAGCCACCTGAGAATCCGGCAGATGCCCGCGATCGGCGGACGACCTCGCAGCCAGTCCAAAATCAATCAAATGGATTCGTCGCCGCTGCGGGTCCCAGATGATATTTTCCGGCTTGACATCACAGTGAACGACCGACTCGGAGTGCACGTGGTCGAGGGCCCTGGCGATTGGGTCAAGCAAGTCCAGCACCTCTGAGGCAGGCAGACCACGAGCCTCTGCCCCACGGTCAATCAGCAACTGTCGCAGCGTGATGCCTGGTTGATACAGCATCACCTGAAACAGTCCAACAACCGGATCCTGTCCAAGATCGAACAGGGGACAAATGGCTTCGTGGTGCACGGCCTGCGCCGCCACGTACGCTGCCCTGAACTCCGCCATCCTGTTCGCATCCCGGCAGACTTCCGGAGGCAGAAACTTCAGGACCACCAGGCCCTCGACGGTTTCGCCCTGGCGATTGGGATCTGCGGCCAGCCACGCCTGACCCTGGCCGCCGGAACCGAGTTTCTTCCGCAGTGTAAAACGGCTGATTCGAAGTCCGGGCCGCGCCTCCCACCGGTCCGGAAGCAATTGCCGCGATGTCACAAGATCATCACCAGAATCAGATGCCATGATGTTCTCCTTGTGCCGCCAACGATGAGCGATTCTCGGCCAGCGATTGTCCCGGGAAACGTCGCGTGACGGGAGTTGCATCCGCGAGCTCCAGTGGCCCCGGTTGATTCGGCCTTTTCTGCTGCGTCTGCAGCACGCCCGTCGTTCGTTTCCCGCGTCGTCGCCACAGGGCAGTCAAGTCGCGCCCGGGGGGAAACAGAGTCACCAGCAGCAATCCGGATCCCCCCGGCCCCATACCCAGCCAGACGCATACGGGAGGCTGCACTGGCCGGAACTTGTCCACGGTATCACCCGGCAGCAGTCGCCCCGGTCGCGCTTCTGTGAACAGAGCCGGAAAAACCCAACCAGCCACGGCCAGCAAACTGATCCCGGTCATCAGCATCCTCGACATCAACCGCTGCTCACTTCCATCAATGGTGTTGCACGAGTCCGGTCAGTTTGTCGATTCAGGTTCCGCTGGCACCGCTGCTTCAGGCAATTCCAGCGAGATCCCGTTGAACCAGACCATCGAGTTGCCGTTGGCGCTGAATTCCAGAATCAGCAGTCGCGTGTCGCGAGGGACACGCAGTTCGATTCTCTGGCGACCGTAGTGACGTCCGAGGTTGGCGTTCTCACCTGTGTTTGGCCGGAGCGGAATCGTCTCAGCAGCAAACGGGTTCAATTCTGCATTTCGCAGAAATCGAACTTCCGGTGCAAGGCTTTTGGGTTGCGAGGTTGCAGTGAAGTATATCAGGTCACCACGAATGATCACGTCACCGTGCTTTGTCAGATCGGCAATGGCAAACGTCAGCTTGTGGCCCTGCCCGCCGAGATTGCGTGCGACGGCTGTCTGGAAGTACAGCCGATTGTTTTCATCAAGGGCGGGAGGGACAAACCACCTTCGCTCGCCGTACTCCGAAAGTCCCTCCCAGCGTGGTTTCAACGGTATCACGTTGCGAGGCAGGTCCAGAAACAGTATGTCCCCGTCGGGCAGCTCACCCACCAGAAGACGACTGCCGCGATCCATGCCGGAAAACTCGAGATCGTCGTAACGGCTGCGAATACTGTCGGGACTCAGCGTTACGGATAGTTTCGCGTCAGAATTCAGCAGCAGCAGGGAATCCCCGGTAAAAGTCAGCTCGAGCCCGCTCTCAACGATTCTGCCGCTGAAAGTTCCCAGCTCTGCGAGGTTTTCAATGGCTGTCGTACCGCTGACATCCTCGCCCTGCACCTGCTTCAGCAGCAGATCAATGTTGATCTGCTGGCGCCGCCCCTCCACCGTTCTGACAATATTCATCGGAATCCGACGGCCCTGCCAGCTGCGAGCCAGCTGCAACGCGAAAAACACGTTCTGAAGGCTGGCTTCCGCAGCCTGCTCGGAAGCATCCAGGGCCCCTGCGGATTTCAACAGCCGCAACTGCTGCTCGGCCAGAGACCAGTCACGCCCCGAGATGGCATACCGCAGGAGTCGTCGACTGGCTGCCGGCGTCGCCTGCTCAGTCCGCTGCCCTGCCAGCTTCAGATATCGCACAGTGTCTCGTCGAATCGCCGCAGCATCGTCCAGCGGCGACAGTTCCAGCAAACGCTGGACGGATGCCTGCTGCAGCTGCTCCAGCCCGGACTTTTCAAGCACTGGCTGGAACTGTTCCAGACCGGCGTAGTCCTGCTGAAGGGCCTGCACACGGTCAGAAACGAGTGTACTCCAGCGAGTCTGTTCAGCCTGCAGCAGTGGGGCCACGGCCTGGTGGCCCTCAAACAGACGTTTCATCATGAAAAACTGATCACTGTGCTTAAGAAACTCGTCCGCCGTTACCGGTGCCGGAAACGCTGTTCGAAGCCTCTGCAGCATGGCCTCGGCGAGCTTCTCTGACCTGACAAATCCAGCATTCTCAGCGGCCTGGATGTTTTGCCTGAGTGTTGCAGAGGCTCCGGTATCGGCCAGCAGCAACTCCGTCCATACGCTACTCACCGATTCCTGCTCTGCAGCAAAGTTTGTTTTCAGAGCGGTCAATAGTTCGATGGTGGCTGCATGGACGGGCTGCTTCTGCGCGGCGTGCCGCCGCAATTGCGCCACGATGAAATCACGCAGCAACTGCCCATTTTTTTCGCTCAGCAGTTCAGGGATTGTCAGCAGATCGCGGAGGCTGATCGCAACGCGATTCGGCTCAACTCCGGACAGTGCATTCTCGAAGGTGGCCTGCAACAGCGCAGGTGACGCCTTCAGCTGGAGTACATCCCGATAGCGTTCGTAGAACTCCAGTGCCTCGGAAAATGACTGACTGGCGGGCTCCTTTGCAGCGCGTTCCAGTGCTCGCCCGGCTGCTGCCGACAAAAATCCCTGCAATCCGGGAACCGGATCCGGCGTGAGCAACTGCCGCAGCTGGGCCAGCGAGAACTCCGTCGTTCGCGGAATTCTCGCGGCGATCAGCCGGGCCAGTGCTGCAGAGGGTGTCTGTCGCAGCAGGCTGACATAACCATCGACATCAACCCCACCCGGGGCGGCGCCCGAAGCTTCGTCTCCGCCAGACTCCAGAGTCCTGCTTAATTCCGCCACCTCAGCATCCGCAAGCTGGATCCTTGTCAGAACCCTCAGCCATGGCACGTCGGGTGGCTTCCGCTGAAAGGCCTGGGACAGCAGGAGTGTCCGAGGAGCATCGGCAGGGAGGTCCACCGCCAGCAGAAAAAGATCCTCGGCCGACACCGACATCGATGACAGACTGTCCTGCAGCATCTCGCCGACAAGGGACCACTCGGCAGCTGACCGTGGCAGACGCAGAGCAGCCTGCAGGACTGGCGTTGTCAGCGATTTTCGAATCAGCACGGATCGCAGCAGAGTCATGCGTTCGGGACCTGTTTCCAAAGCGGCCGCGTACGACAGTCGCTGTCGACTTGATTCCGCGGAGTCAGCAGCGGTCAGGTTCTCCACCACGGCACGCTGCTGCTCAGGGTTCAAACCAAGACGCCCCGCACGCTTCAGACAGTCCCTGATTCGCTGTTCGTCCCCGGTCGACAATGCGGACTGCAGCTGGACTGGCAGCGAACGTTCGATCTGCTGCTGAATGCTCGCAGCAAGTTGTGGACGAACCGGGGAAAGGCTGTCCCGGAGTGCTCCCAGATAGTCCGCTTCGTTATCGTTACTGCCCCAGGCGGCCAGTGATCGCTGCGTCGCCGTTTGCAGCGCATCGCTGACACCCTCGTCCGCTGAGACCCCAAGCTGCTCTGCACGCTGCTGATACGCCAGAATCACCTGCACGAGGTCCGTCACGCTGGCCTGTCCCGAGGCAGTCTGCAGTTGCTGTCGCAGGACCGCGAGAGGAACTGACAACGGCAGTTCTGATGAATACGTTTCGTAGACAGCAATGGCCAGCAGATCCTCGCCTTTCTGCAACCGCTGATCCAGCAGTTTTGCGATCAGTGAACGCTCGGCAGGCCACAATTCCAGCAGCCCTGAGATGATTGCGGTTCGCAGACTGGCTGTCTGACAGCGAAATGCCAGCTCCAGCATGCGATCAAGCACGGGGTGGAGTGCATCCGTGGAGACGGCCCTGCTGGAAACCCGCAAAAGCTCTGCATGAGCCGCCTGCAGGCCCTTGAGAAAGTTCTGAATCTTTGCCTGTGAAGCGACTTCATCCCGCAGCCACTCAGCCTGCAGTGACTCATTGGGAAGCAAGTCGGATAAACACTGTTCTCCCCAGGTCTTGTCCTGCGTCCAGACAGCTTCCTGAATCCCGCCCAGTGTGGCCAGAAAATGCAGGCTTTCGGCTTCGGCGATTGTGGCATACCCGTAAGTCAGCCGAAATTCTTCAGCTGCCAGCAGTCGACAGTGCTGCAACAATCTCGGACGCACATCTGCGGATGCCTTTTGCAGGGATTCCGCCACTGCCTGCGAGACATTCGCTCGATGAACACCAATCTGCTGCTGATCAGTGCTGGGGGCTGTTTTCTGAGTCGCTGCGGTGATGCTGGACTGCAGGTTCTCGACTGAAGGGCCACCACAGCCCAACAGGCAAATCAACGTCAACAACAGTGTTTGAATCAACGCTGCGAAGCTGTACGGAGTCACCCTGGCTGAACGGTCGCCTGCCACTTAAAATCTCCGAAGCCAGTCTTCAATGCTGTGGATGGGACGAATTCCCCCCCAACAGCGAACGAGTTTCCAATGATCCAGCTGGAGTGTCAAGTGTTGGGAATCCCCGGACAGCAATCGACATTTTCCTCGACCAATCCAGCGGCCGTTCAAATCCCGCGGGACTTGCGTCATTAACTTCGATAACAACACAACTCGAAACACATTCAGCCAGGTCTGGAAGTCTGGGCATCGAGCCTTCAGAAACTGGTGATGCCTTTGCGGGGAGCCAATGCTCACGGTCAGGCGGAGCCGTCGCAGTTGTCTTCCAAAGACGCCGAATTCGTCCTGAATATTGCGGCCGCATGCATTTCATATTGCATTCAGATTGAACTGGAGCCACATCAATAAATTCACGCCACCGCGGCGAATCGCAACCGGGGGCTTCCGCCACGCTTGAGCCGCAGGGCGGAAGCCCGCGGGTAAAGTGCCTTGGCTACGCGCTGCTGACGCCGCGGGCAGGGGTGGGCACCAAGGTGCCGAAATCGCAACCGGGGGCTTCCGCCACATATGAGCCGCAGGGCGGAAGCCCGCGGGTAAAGTGCCCTGGCTACGCACTGATGACGCCGCGGGCAGGAGTGGGCACCAAGGTGCCGGAATCGCAACCGGGAGCTTCCGCCACGATTGAGCCGCAGGGCGGAAGCCCGCGGGTAAAGTGCCCTGGCTACGCGCTGATGACGCCGCGGGGAGGAGTGGGGCACCAGGGTGCCGAAATCGCAACCGGGGGCTTCCGCCACGCTGCGCGAGAGAGTAGAGGGTAGAGAGTGGAGAGGAGAGGGAAGTGAGAAGTGAGAAATGAGAAGTGAGAACGCGGTGGAACGAACAATGAGCCGC
>JBEAUF010000281.1:0-3678 GCA_041161565.1 Planctomycetota bacterium
AGCGGGGTGTGTTCATCGCAGCTCGCTGCAAAAGAGTGCAGAATCGTGCAGTCGCTATCTGGAGAGCTACGCGAAACGAGGAGCAAGTGACGAAGTGGACCGAGAATTCTTTTGTTTGCGACGGGCACTCTGTGAGTCACCAGAACTGGACGGAACATGACAGATTCGCGCAGATCAGAGCGGTGCAAACTCCGGAGGAACTCGCATCAATGCCTGAGCGCCCGCAGACGCCAGCAACATGAGTCGCAGCGGCAGGCAAGCTTATTGCGGATCGTCAGGCGGATTTGGGACTTGCGGCATGGCACAGAATCCGTTTGCGATGCAGCAGGGCAATTTGAGCAGCGATCCGTCGCAGTTGGCCGGCAAGTATGACACGTCAGGATTGACATTTGGAGATTCGACCGCGAAACTGCGGAAAATTTTTACCGCAGTTTCGCGGTCGAATATCTGTTCGGCATAAACACCTTCACAATCAGCCTTCGTGTATCATGAACCGACGCCTCATCACGATTTCAACCCTCGCGCTGACCGCGATCCTCATTTGTCTTGCGGTTACGAATTGGTGGGTCTATCTTCCTGGACACACTACCGGGGCGTTCGTTGGTCATCTTTCTCACGAAAGATATGAGGAGGCGGCGCTGATGCTGATCGCTCCCAGCGCCATCGAAGTGGACTCCAACGGGGGAGTGGTGCTCGTCGACCACGCCGGAAAACCGACGGCAGTTCCGGAGGCAAGGCTGCCGTTTCTCGCGGGTGGAGGTCGGTCGGACGGACCTGGCGATTTCTCCATGACGGCGCTTCAGGGTAGCCAGAACGGACGAGTGGAAGGCGCGATGACCGTATACCTAAGCGTCGATGGCGGTAAGATCCGCATCGAGAGGGTGGACAGCTTATGAGTTGCAGCGGTGGGCTGATCGATCAGCGCGAACTCACGCCGCGCACGCTCGGCAGCCCCACACCGGAATCCTAGCAACAGCCGAACCATGCGGTGAACGAGAGCCGCCGGTGACGCGGGTTTTGAGATCAAAATTTTTTGGCGGCGGCCCCTTTACCGCTGCCGTTACGAACTTGCCAACAACCCACGTTCCCACGCGAATCCCGCACGCGTCACACGCCTACCCATCCTGTCCTTGCGAGTCAGAACCGGGTGCATCTTGTCCCGGATGATCGCCTGGCTCAAATTCAGCTCGTGCTACTGCAGGAGTGGCGGGTAGTTCGCGCAGCTTCTCTTGCGTTCGTCTGGATTTCTCAGGATAGCGAGCCGCCTCCAACTACGGCTGATTGCGGTCCCTCGCGATGCTTCTGCACAGACTGGGCCAGGCAGGTTGCTGGTAATCGATGACGGTGTACACCTTTGACCTCGCATGATTCGTGCTCAGTGGGTACATGCCTCGCGGTTCCGCTCTGGCAATCCCTGCGATTCGGAATCTGCTGCTGGGGCGGGTGCTGTCCGCCTGTAATGCACCGGTTTCTCAGACCGGCGAGGTACCGGAAAACGCCGGAAAAAAGGTGCCGTCAGTGGTGCCGAGGTGCCGCGTATGGTGCCGTACAGTTCGCACGGATTTGCACACGTTTGCACGGAATTGCATGACTGAGTGCAAATCAATGCAGCCCAAAGCCGGGGCCGTAAACGCAAAGAAACCCCAGGAAATCTTGGGGTTTCTGCAAAAACGCTGTGTTTTTCAGCATTTATGAAAGCGGAGAGACAGGGATTCGAACCCTGGGTACCCGTGAGGGCACTCCGGTTTTCAAGACCGGTGCAATCGGCCGCTCTGCCATCTCTCCGGGGCGGATGGTACGGGCAGGATCTCTGGTTGTCAACGAGTTTCCGTGGCTGCGGTGACTGGCAGGGATGATTTGCAGGGGGACGGGTCGCCTGGGCTCCACGGGTTGAGGCGGAAATACCGGTTGTGTCGTGCCGAGCGGTGGGCGTGGGGACTTTGGGGCGTGGCTATTGAGGAAAATGCACCAGCCCTGGTGTGTTGGACCAGGGCTGGCGGAAAAGAAGTTTGCCGTGGCGGGTACCGGCGAACTGTTGGTCTGGTTCAGGCTGCTTTGCGGGTGGAGTCTTCGTCGGGTCGGGGGAAGATTCGGCGGACGGCGCTGCCGTTACCGAGGTCGAGACCGAATGCCCTGCACAATCCTTCGACAACTCGCCGCTGATGGTCAGCCGGAAGTTCTGCGTAAATCGGCAGAGACAGAACTTCTTCAGCTGCCAGTTCGGCTTCGGGCAGGTCACCCTTGCGGTAGCCGAGGTATTCAAAGCACTTTTGAAGATGCAGCGGAATTGGGTAGTAGACAGCGCAGCCGATCTGCTGTTCTTTCAGCGACTTCATGACCTGGGCGCGGCGGCCCCCGGTGATGCGTGTGGTGTACTGATTGAATACATGTCGGCGATCGGGAAGGGTTGCCGGCAACTGCATGACCTCAGCGAGTCCCACTTCCTGGCACATTCTGTGGTAGCGTTCGGCGTTCCGGTTGCGGCCGGCGGTCCAGCTGTCGAGGTGTCGGAGTTTGACGCGGAGTACGGCGGCCTGCAGGGCATCGAGGCGGCTGTTGAAACCTACTTCGACGTGGTTGTAGCCACCGAGGTCACCGTGGACGCGAAGTCTGCGAAGTCGGGCGGCGAGGTCCGGATCATCGGTGGTCATGATGCCTCCGTCGCCTGCGCCACCAAGGTTTTTGGTGGGAAAGAAGCTGAAGCAGGCAATGGTGCCGAGGACACCGGTGCGACGGCCACGGTATTCGGCACCGATAGCCTGGGCGGAGTCTTCGATGATGGGGAGGTCGTAGGCGGCAGAGAGTCGCCACAGCGGCTCCATTTCTGCGCACTGGCCGAAGATGTGAACCGGCATGATGGCAGCGGTGCGGGAAGTGATGGCTTTTTCCACGCAGGCAGGGTCGATGTTGAAGCTTACGGGATCAATGTCGACCAGCACCGGCCGGGCACCGACGCGGTGAATGGCGCCGGCGGAGGCGAAGAAGGTGAAGGGGCTGGTGATGACTTCGTCGCCCGGTTTGACTCCGGCGGCGATCAGTGCGAGGATCAGGGCATCGGTACCGGAGGCACAACCGATGGCGAATGCCGAATCGCAGTAGGCTGCAATCTCATTTTCCAGCTGGACGACTTCGTCACCGAGGATGAACGTTTGTGATTCGAAACAACGATCCACGGCTTCGCGGACTTCATTGCGGATAGTCTTGTACTGGGCCACCAGATCGATGAACGGAACTGGGCCCGGATTGTCCGCGGGGAAGATTCCCGTGGCGATTGTGGACATGAGCGACTCCATTCGCTGCAGAATGTCTTGTTGTGCCGTGGGGCAGAACGTGGAAAAGTAGGCTGGCCGGCAGGGGTTGTCAAGACTGAGCGCGCGGCAGAAATGGCCGAAAAAACAGCTGATTTCTGCTCTCCACAATCCGGGGTGGTGCCCAGCAGGCCGTTTTTTCCGTATCGGACGTCCGGTTAAGAAAGCTGGAAGGGGGAAAGAAGATTGTCAGAGCTGGGAACGTTGTGGAGCTGGAGAAACTTTGCCGGGGGCGTGAAACAGCAATCAAGTTGCCGCGGTGGCAGATTTTGCCGGCTGCGAGCGGCCGGGCCAGGGCAACTGGGGGCGGGGCGTTTGCCGCCGATTTGGTGGCGGGAGAAAAATCGATTTCCGCTGCGCTGGGGGCGGG
>JBEAUF010000301.1:0-19383 GCA_041161565.1 Planctomycetota bacterium
GAATGACGGCCGCACGCAGAACCTGGGCGAGCGAGTTGGCAGGTGCGTGAAGTGAGAAGTGAGAAATCAGAAGTGAGAAGTTTGATTGCGGTGTTTGGTCGTGGGAGTTGTGATTGAGGCGTCCACTGAGTGTCGGAGGGAATTTGTGTTTGCGGAATTGCAGCGGGGTTGGCAGTGCGTAGCGAGGGCACTTTACCCGCGGGCTTCCGCCCTGCGGCTCAGTGGGCTGCCGCCCTGCGGCTCAGTGGGTTTGCATCGCGTTTGCCGAGATTCTGAGCGGACGGGCGGAAGCCCCCGGTTGGGTTTCGCACCCTGGTGCGCACCCCTGCTTGCGGCGTCAGCGTCGCGTCGCGCAGGGCGGAATGACGGCCGCACGCAGAACCTGGGCGAGCGAGTTGGCAGGTGCGTGAAGTGAGAAGTGAGAAATCAGAAGTGAGAAGTTTGATTGCGGTGTTTGGTCGTGGGAGTTGTGGTTGAGGAGTCCACTGAGTGTCGGAGGGAATTTGTGTTTGCGGAATTGCAGCGGGGTTGGCAGTGCGTAGCGAGGGCACTTTACCCGCGGGCTTCCGCCCTGCGGCTCAGTGGGCTTCCGCCCTGCGGCTCAGTGGGTTTTTTGTTGGCGTCAGTGGGCGATGTTTTGCAGGTCCTGCAGGCGGCGGGTGATGGCTGTTGCGAACCGTGCCGGTGAAGCGGGATCGAAGGCAAGGTACAGCGATGGCTCAATCAATTCCGCTTCCATGATGGCGGGGAGGCTATTCGGCAGTCTGACGATATCGACGCGTGCGTAGAGCAGTGTTTCGGGGACAATCCGAAGGCAGGCTGTGGCGAGTTCCAGCACATCGGCGGCTGGATGACAGGCTTCAATGCGTCCACCGTGTTCTTCCTGCACTCTGAAATCGCCCGGCTTTGGAATCTTGCGAATGGCGTGGCTGAAGCTGCCGTCGAAGAAGATCAATGAGAATTCACCGAGGTCGAGGATTGAGGGGACGAAGGGCTGGATGAGTGCCGTGGTTCCCTGCCACGCCGCTGTGGCTTGTGCGAATGCCGCCTGCGGAGCATTCCGCGGCAATCGGAAGGCATGGTCCGCGTTGGCGCCAATTAAGGGCTTACCCACCAGCTCGTCGGTTTGCAGCTGATCAAACGCGGCGGCAATCTGCTCTGGCGCAGGTGACTGGAGCCAGAGCGTGGGAACGATGCGAATCCCCTGTTCCTCCAGCTGCCGCAGATAGTGTTTGCGAATATTCCAGCGCACAACTTCGAGCGAATTCAGCAGCACGGTCTGCGACTGCTGAATCTGTTCCAGCACCTGCAGAAAGGACGCGGGATCCTGCTGGTAGTCCCATGGAGAGCGAATGACGACCAGCGAGTACTGGTTCCAGTTCACATTTCGGGCGCGCCAGGAGACTTCTTCGACGGTCACGCCGGACTGTCGCAGCAGATCGATCACCAGTTGGTCGTAGGAAACGAAGTCCGCAAGACTATCCATGGTGAGGAAGGCGATGCGGTTCATGCGCTGGCTCCGGGTTGCCCCTGCGGCGGCTGTTCAGCTGACAGGGCTTCATGGCTGACTTCGCTGAGCAGCTGCAGGGTTTCGAGGGTTGGCAGCCCGATGACGGTGGTGAGTGAGCCGTCGACGCGGGTGACGAAGGCGGCAGCCAGCCCCTGAATGGCATAGCCACCTGCCTTACCAATGGATTCGCCCGTTGACAGGTACCATTCCAGCAATTCGTCAGAGACACTGCAGAAGGTGACTGCGGAGGAGACGATCTGTTCGCGGACGGCGTGGCCGCAGGAGACGCGGACGGCTGTCCAGACCTGATGGGTGCGGCCGCTGAGCCGGTGTGTAAACCAGTTCCGGACATCTTCCTGCCATGCTTCCGGTCGTGGTTGTCCGAGCACGTATCGCTGGCCGCTGCAGGGGCCGGCGACAACTGTGGTATCAGCGGCCACGATCAGGGGTGGCCTGGGGGCTGGGGTGTTGGCCCACGGTTGTTGGGCGACAAGCTGGCAGACGCTGTGATGTTTGAGCCGTACAATTTCGAGCAGTCGGCTGCGAATGTCCTGATCGTGACCGAGTCCGTCAAATCCCGGTTCATCGGGGCTGGTGGGCGGGAGGATGCAGAGTTGTTGTGGGGCCAGGCAGGCTCCGAGGAGTTCCGCGCGGCGTGGGGATCGGGATCCGAGGACGACTTTGTGTCCGGGGAAGAAGTGTTTAGCCGACATCCGCTGGGTCCTGCAGTGCCAGCCACGCGCAGAGAGCATCACGGACGGGCTGGACGTCGTGAATTCGCAGGATGTCCGTGCCGGACGCAGCGAGGGCTACGGAGATGCCGAGCGTTCCCGCCAGGCGCTCTTCGACGGGGCGGCCGAGGATTTTCGCGAGGAAGCGTTTGCGGGAGTGACCGATGAGGACGGGTCGCTGGAGTGACTGCTGCAGCTGTGGCACGGACCTCAGCAGTTCCAGATTGTGTTCGGCTGTTTTGCCGAACCCGATCCCCGGGTCCACGCACATGCGTTCGGGGGCGATACCCGCCATCAGGCAGCGATCCACCTGCTGCTGCAGAAACTCGGTGACTTCCCGAACGACATTCTGGTAGGTCGGGTTGAGCTGCATGGTTTGGGGTGTGCCCTGGATGTGCATGAGGCAGATACCGGCATCGTACTGGCGGCAGACATCGAGCATTTGGGGATCGAAGGTGAGGCCGGAGATGTCATTGACAATTTCGGCGCCGGCATCGAGTGCCTGGCGGGCAACTTCAGATTTGGTGGTGTCGATACTGATGGGTATGGAGAGTTCTGTGGCGAGGGTGCGGATCACGGGAATGGTGCGGCGCAGTTCTTCGTCCAGCGGCACAGGCTCGGCACCTGGTCGAGTGGATTCGCCGCCGATGTCGAGGATTTGCGCGCCCTGTTCCTGCAGCATTCGCCCCTGATCGACGGCCCGTGCCACATCGTCGAAGCGGCCACCATCAGAGAAGCTGTCCGGTGTGACGTTCAGAATGCCCATCAGCATTGGCAGGCGACCACGGCTGAGGTTGTGTCTTCGCAGAATCCACGATTGCATAGGTGATCTCAACGGAAATCGATGGCTCACACGGTACAGATACTTCGGCGACAGATCACGGCCAGTGCTGCTGTCCAGGTGGCGGCGGCGATTGCCAGCAGCACAGCGATGTCTGCCAGGGGAAAGGCGTCGTTCTGGATGACAATTGCCGGCCGGTAGTATTCCATCATTGATAACCAGCTGACCTGTTTCGCCCATGTCTGGAACTGGGCGAGGAAATTCACGAGGAAGGAAGCGAGGAGAATGGCGAACACGGATCCGATGGCTCGGCCCCGGCGATCGCTCAGGGCTGACAGCAGGAACGCCAGCCCTCCAACCGCCAGGTACAGTGCCGCAAGGTTGCTGAGAACCATCAGAGTGCTGCGGAGTGTGAGTCGCATTTCCGGGTGCACAAAGGACGTGGCGAGGAGGTGTCCGGAGTAGCCGGCGGTGAGTATCAGCAGGCCGGAGCTCAGCCAGCCCAGCGATTCAGTGACGAAGAGTGTGGTGCGGGACGCGGGCAGGCACATGAGAAAGTCGGCGGTGCCCCTGTCAATTTCTCCGGCTGGCAGGCGTGAGCAGTACATTAGTTCCCAGGCCCAGATCAGCGTGAGTACGGTGGGGTGGGTCCAGAGAAACGCCTGGGACAGCTGGGCTGACAGATTATCGCCGGGATCGACGCCCAGCAGTGCGGTGATGAGGGGTTTGATGAGCGGCAACCGCTCAAACATTTCGTGAATATTTCCGAGGACTTTGGGGAGCAGGGCAGTGAGCAGTCCCATGGCGACGAACAGGCCGAGGCTGAACCAGAAGCAGGGCCACTGCATTTCCATGCGAATTCGATTCAGCAGGCCGCGCATGCGTTCGCTCCTTCAGCCGTACTGTCCGTTACGTAATAGCGGCGAAACAGAGTTTCGAGGGAGGGTGGTCCGAGGACGACGTCGGGAAAGTTGCGGTCGGCGGCCCATTTGAGAAAGGGCGTGCAGGAGCCCTGCAGCTGCAGTACCCATGTGTGTCCGCGATGTTCGAGGGGAATGCCGGAAAGCAGCAGAGCTTCGGCGGATGTCAGCGGTGTACCGGTCTGGCGGTGATCGGGCTTCCAGAGCAGCTGGACTCCGGGAGGCAGGGAGTCGGGTGGTGGGGAGTCGGGAGTTAGTCGCAGCAGGATTCGTCGCGGGGCTTTTGCCTGGAGTTCAGCGAGGCTGGAGTCTTCGACAATTTGTCCGTTGCGGATCATGGCCACGCGGTCACACAGTGCTTCGACCTCGCTGAGGGTGTGGCTGCTGAAGAGTACGGTGCGCCCTGCCTGTGCCTGTTCGCGGAGGCACTGCATGAGCTGGTCCTGCATAAGTGGATCGAGGCCGGAGGTGGGTTCGTCGAGGATGAGGAGTTGGGGGCGATGGGCGAGGGCGAGGATGAGGGCTGTTTTCTGGCGGTTGCCGCGGGACATTTTTCGCACGGAGAGTTTGGGTTCGAGGGCGAAGCGTTCGGCGAGTTCCATGCCGAGTGGGCGTACGTCGCGTCCGCGAACCTGACTGAGGAAATCGAGGCCTCTGGCGAGTGTCAGCCAGGGGTAGAGTCGGACGTCTCCGGGGACGTAGCCGACATCGCGGCGAATGGCGGCACCGTCGCGCCAGCAGTCGAGGTTGAAGATGCTGGCGGTCCCGGACGCGGCTCGGAGGAGCCCCATCAGAACGCGGATTGTGGTGGATTTTCCGGCGCCATTGGGGCCGAGAAAGCCGAAGATCCGGCCCGACTCGAGACTTAAATTCACACGCTCAATTCCTCGACGCTGGCCGTAGCTGAGGCTGAGATCGCGTGTTTCGAGAATGGGCATATGGGGGAGGATCCGGTTGGGAGCGGATGATTGCGGTATTTTGGAGGAGCATAGACATGTGGGACGTTGTGACCAGGCCGGCAGTAACGAACAGGGCCCCGGCTTGAAGCGGGGCCCTGCGTCGATGACCAGACAAAGCCTGGAACGTGGGGTTCAGGCAACTTCCCAGCCGGCGCGGTATTCCTTGTTGATGAGTTTGGCGGCTTCGGGGGCGTTGGTGGCGGTGAGTGTGGCGGCATCCCATTCGAGTGCTTTGCCGACGCGGTAGGCGACGTTTCCGAGGAGTACGGTTTCGGTGAGGGCGCCGGAGTAGTCGAAGTTGCAGGTGGTTGGGGAGCCATCCTTACAGGCTTTGATCCATTCGGCGTGGTGTCCGATGGAATCGGGGATTGTTTTTGCGGGCGGGGTGAATTTGGCGAACTTGTCAGCGGGGAAGAGTCGGTAGCGGCTGTAGTCGGCGAACATTTTGCCTTCGGTGCCGACGAACATCACACCGTTTGGTGGCACGGCTTCATCGGCGACCTTTTTGGGGATCATATCACCGTCGTACCAGGTGAGTGTGAGTGGTGGCATGGAGCCGCGGGCGGGGAAGTTGTATTTAACGACGAGTCCGAGCGGGCAGGTTTCGGGGTGGACCTTAGGACCTGTGGCTTCGCAGCGGGTGGGGTGTCGCAGGTCGAGTGCCCAGAAGGGGAGGTCCATGTAGTGGCAGGCCATATCACCGAGAGTCCCGCCGCCGAAGTCCCACCAGCGGCGCCAGTTGGCGGGGTGGTAGGCGCCATTGGCGTAGGGGCGTTCCGGGGCGGGGCCGAGCCAGAGGTCCCAGTTGAGAGTAGCGGGAACGGGATCGGCGTTTGCGGGGCGATCACCGCCACCCCAGCCTTTGCCGACCCAGACGTGGACTTCGGTGACGTTGCCGATGACGCCTGCTTTGATGATTTCGACAACGCGGCGGTAGTTGTTTTCGGCGTGGATTTGTGTGCCGAGCTGAGTTGCGACACCTTTTTCAGCGGCGGCTTTGGCGAGCAGCCGGGATTCGAAGACGGTGTGTGTGAGGGGTTTTTCGCAATAGACATGTTTGCCGGCGCGGATGGCGCGGATGGCTGCGGGGGCGTGGTGATGGTCGGCGGTGCCGATGACGACAGCGTCGATTTTGTCACCTTCCTGTACGAGCATTTCGCGGTAGTCAGCGTAGCAGCGGGGTTCGAGGCCTTTTTTCTCGGTGAGCATGGCCTTGGCGCGGTTGAGGTAGCTGGAGTCGATGTCGACGAGGGCGACGATGTTTTCGCTCATGACGCCATTGACGTCTTCAGCGGCGCGGTTGGCGGTGCCGATGCAGGCGACGTTGAGGTTTTCGAGGGCGCTGCGGGAGGTGCGGGAGGTGGCGGGGGCCGCGTAGAGACCGGCGGCGAGGATTGAGGCGGAGCCGGCGGCGGAGGTTTGCAGGAAGGCGCGGCGGCCGGTGGAGGGCAGGGGACGCATGGCGGGAACCTTTCAGAAACAGGCATCAAAACAGGCAGGCGGGTGCGGGTGCAGGGACCCGAAAAGCGAGGCACAGCATAAACGCTGGGAGGGGGGAATGAAAATGACAAGTCGGTGAAAACGGGCAGACGGCACCGGGAAGGTCTTTCCGGGTGCCGTCTGTGGGAGTTGTGCAAAGCCAGCGGCCGTTGGCGGCGCGGCGTGGATTAATTGAGGTCCGGGAGATCGATGAACAGGTCATCGAGTACGGCGCGGGAGGCGACGGTGCCTGGAGGTTTGGCGGGGGGTGTTGTCAGCATCGTCGGGTTGGCAAAGGCACCCGTGAGAGCGCTGATGAGTGTCCCTGAAACGTCATTACCGGTCTTTTTGGCGATCAGGCCCCGGCGATCCCAGAGGTAGAGTTCGTCATTGGGGCGTACGAAGTACCATTCGTTGGTGGCGGACTTGAGCCACTTGACGTTTACACCACCGTAGTTATCGCTGGCCTGGGCGTAGGTGGTGATTTTGAGCGAGGTATTGGCGGCGAAAACTTTTTCAGTGTCGGTGAGCTGTTTTTCCGCTTCGGTAAGTTTGCTGGTGTCCTCGTGGAAGCGTTCATCCAGCTTGCCGACGACAGTTCCGCTGGCTGTTTTTGAGCCATTCCAGCGAGTGAGTGTGCCGTCGGGGGTGATGAAGTACCACTTGCCGTTGCCTTTGATCCATTTTTCGCCGAGGCCGCCCCAGTTGTTGGAGGTGGCAGGTCCGGGTGAGAGGTTCAGTTCGCGGTCAAGACGTGCGGCCGAGGCGCGGAGCAGGCTGTCATCGGTGGTCACGCTGGCGGTAGCTTTGGCCTGCGTGAGCAATTCGGGTTTGGCGTGAATGGAATCATCAAGGATGGCGATGCGGCGGCCGTTTGCTCCGGCTTTTCCATCCCATTCGTAGAGCGATCCGTCAGGTGTGATGAAGTGCCATTTTCCGGCTTTGTCCTTGATCCATTTTTCGCCTTTGCCACCGTGGTTTTCGGAGAGTGTTCCGGCGATGCTGAAGTCTTTGGTCTGATCGAGCTGATAGGCTTCGCGAGCGGCGCGGTCATCCGGGGCGAGTGACTGACCGACGTTGGTGAAGACACCGGAGAGTGACTGGCCGACGGTGAAGAGGGTATTCAGGTCGAGTTTGGGGAAAGCGGCGGGGAAGGGTTTTTGGGGATCAGCCGTATCGTATTGCAGGCGCCCGTAGCCTTTCGTGTTGAGCGTGATTGTGCCGAGCAGCACCTGGGAACCGTTGGGGGGTTGTACGGTGACCGGGACTGACTGGCCTTTGGTACCGCCCCAGACTTCGACCTTGAACTGGCGGCGTGAGGCCGATGTTTCCCAGGTGATGAGCCCCTGGAGGGAGCCTGTGCCCACGAGGGTGATCTTGCTTTCTGCGCCGCTGATTGGAGCGGATGTTGTGTTTTGGGCCATCGCGGTGTAGTTGCCGGAGACCACGGTTCCGATGGAAATCGGGGTACCGACGGCGATTGACGGGAAGCCGGCCGGAAAGGCGGTGAAGCCGGTTTTCGGTGTATCGGAGAATCGCAGGGTGCCGGCACCGAGCGCGTCGATTTTGATGCCGTCGGCCAGAGTGACGCCACCGATGGTGACAGTTTGAGTGGAGTTGGGAGCCAGATTCCAGACGGTGAGTTCGAACTTGCGGCGAGTTGTGCTGCCTTCGACTTCGGCTTCGTATTCGGATTCGACGGCCTCACCTTTGGTTGTGGTGGTGCTGAATCGAACGCAGGATTCGAAGCGCGGATCTTCGCCTTCGACGCCCAGCTTACCGGCCATCTGCGGTGAAGCTTCTGTGGAGGCTGGCACGAGTCGAATTTCGGTGCCTGTGGTGAAGGTCAGACCTGCAGGAAGAGCACCCTTGTTGCCCTCTGTGGCTTCTGATGTGAATTCGAATTCGAGGATGCGCGAGTTGTCAACGTTGAGTTGCCCGATTTGAGTGCCGCCGACCCAGACGGAATATTGGCCCTTTGCGGCGTTGTAGATGTTGAACTTCAATGACTGTCTGTCGGATTTTTCCTTGTACTCAACTTCGGCGTGTGCGGCGCTGGAGCCGGTGAGAATAGTCTCGAGTTCGACATCGGCGCTGAGCAGTTGGCGTGGTTCCATGGCTTCAGCGTGGATGAATGCCGCTGCATGGCGGCGGGTGGAACCGGAACGACGTGAGTTTCGAGATTTGAAGAACATAGTTGCAACCCCCATGGTGGATGATCGGGACGCGGCAGGAATCTGCCGAAACTGCACCGAGCGGTTGGGAGAGCAACAAACGGCGGGCCGGGAAGCGGTGATTTGCTGATGGGCGCAGCAGGCTGGTGAAAACGGCAGGTGGGATGGGGCGAATGTGCGGGTTGCACGGAAATTTGGGGCGGGGAAGTGAACGATTCGCGGCTGAAATGGCAATGCAGACGCCGGCGCAGCCGTGATTCGTCAGTTTCCCGAACACTCTGACAACTCAACGTGTTGACAATTGTGAACAGTTTGTTGACGCTGGTGTTGAGGATTGGCAGCAGCCGTCAGATCTCCCACGGTTCCTCAGGACTCCTGAGCTGCTGGAAGATATGAAACAGGCGTTCCATGACGCTCCGCAGGTCATGGCCATGTTTCTTCCATGCCCGAGTGGCAGCTTCGGCAGAGATCAGGGGGAGAGGACCAGGGCCGCGGCGGGCTGCTTCGATGCGGGCGTTGAGTCTGCGGCGGAGAGTTTCGGGGTCGCTGGTGGTTTCCGCCGAGAGTGTAAGCACGGAGCGACCGGATCGCCTCAGTTCCGTGGAGTAATCCGTGTGGGTGCCGAGCACGAGTCGGCTGTTGCCGCGAAAGAGTCGGCGGCGGAGCGTCCATGTGAGCCACTGGGCATCATCCACAAGAACGGGGTCACCGCTGGTGCGGATGCGGGGTTTTTGGCCGACCGGAATGGGCGAGTAGACAGCGTTCGGGAGGGCCGCGAGCAGTTTCAGGAGGTGGGTTGTTTTTCCTGAGCCCTGGCGGCCCATGAACTGCAGCGCGGGCGGCCTCTGTTTGTGGGCCGCGGGCTGATTGAGGAATTCAATTGCGGGGAGCAGATCGACGTCGGCAAGCTGCTGTGAAGCGGCAGCGGTGAGGGCTCCGAAGGGATTCCGCCGCAGGTTGAGATGTGCGTAGGCGAGCTGCAAGTGGGAGGTCCGGGTCGGGGGACAGGTGCCCTGCAGCGCGACTATTTCTTTTTCTTTGGCAGCGGAATCGAGAGGGTGTCGAGTTCATCATCGGTCTGGCTGGCGGCGGCCGGGGTGACTTTGCGGCCGGGATCGAGCTGACGTTCGCGAACGAAGCCTCTGGTCCGGCTGGCAGCGGCCTGAACGGTATTTTTACCGGGCAGGAGCACTTCGGTTTCCTGGGAGCTGATGGTGCGGCCATTCTGCTGAACGAGCTCGACCTTCAGGGCGCAGTTGACCTGATCTTTGTGGCTGCGGGTGTAGGGGACGAACACGCTGTAGGAGTGACCGAGGGTACCTTCACCGCGATGGGCTTCCCAGGCTTCTTCCCCGAATTCGAATTTGTGGAGCAGCACGGGGTCACCATCCGCATCCGGGTCGTATTCGTCGTAGACCGAGATCACGACTTTTCCGCAGACTCGACAGCCTGTTTTGCCATTGGGGCCAAAGAACAGGATTTGTCCGGCGAATCCGCGGGAATTTCGTCCGTCGGGATCTTTCCCCTGTGAGGGTTCCCAGAGGGTCACGATGCGGCCGATGTTCCGTTCAGCACGGGATCGTCCGATGAGACGCCCGGGATCCCGGATCAATTGTCCGGGGGTTCTGAGCAGCGTCCCGGACGCGCAGCCGGAGAGGGCGAGGACGGAAGCTGCGGTGAGCAGCGCGAGGGTGCGAAGAATTGCCGGGCAGTGCATTGAACGAGATCTCCGGAACCGAACGGCTATTTCTTTTTCCGCTTCGCTTTGGGCGGCGGGGCTGTTTCGGGCGCTGGTGCGGATTTGGCTTCTGCCTCTGCCGCGTCTGCTGCGTCGGCTGGGTCTGCAGCTGAAGCTTCGGACGGCTTCTCGGGAACTGCGGTGTCGGGTTCGAGCAGTTCGCGGATGGGCATTTCGGGTGCGAGGATGGTGCCTTCCTGGGGTTCCCAGGCGGATTGATCCTGTCCGGGAACACTGTAGAGAGGTCCGTGGAGCTGTTCCGCATCCGATTCGATGAAGTGCAGTCGTTCAGCTTCGACCTGCTTCAGCAATTCGGAGTCAACATCGCTGAGCACGATGCGTGGAGTGAGGAAGATGAGCAGTTCGGTTCTTGAGGTGGTGGTGCCGTCATATCGGAAGGCACGGCCGACGATGGGCAGGTCTCCGAGCCACGGGACTTTGCGTTCGAGGGTGGAGTCTGTTTTCGTGATCATGCCACCCATGACGATGGTCTGTCCATTCGGGACATTGACAACGGTGACAGCCTGCGACTGGTTGATCACAGGGGAGCGGATGGTGGAGTCTCCGCTGACGAACACGGGGACGCCGTCAGCTTCGGAACCGAGCGAGCTTTTATCAGCGAACACGCTCATGGCGATGATGCCATCCGGAGTGATTCGCGGTGTGACTCGAAGCGTAATCCCTACCTGTTGCTGATTAATGATCGGGTTTGCGCCGAGCGTGGTTTGGGTGGCACCGGAGACGATTGGGACCTGCTGCCCAACGGTGACGTAGGCTTCATTATTATGGGTGGTGCGTACCTGCGGCCTGCTGAGCACCTGCACGGTGCGTCGGGCTGCGAGGGCTCGGAGCAGGACGCTGACGGCATCGGACTGAGCGGAGAATACGAAACCTCCGAAGCCCAGAGCTGTGTTATTGCGTCCAAGTGAAAAGTTGCTGAGTCCCTGTGTGGCCACAGTGCTGGGATTGGTTCCGCCGGTGATGTAGTTGCCACCGAGTGGGGAGGCGGTGTTGTTGAAGTTCAGGCCGGGACCGGCCGTGATCGTGGTGGTGCCGCCGGCTGTTGTGGTGGACAGGCTGCGATCGAGCAGCAGGGGATCCTGGAAGCCCAGCTCAATGCCGAACTCGTCGGTGGCATCGAGGGTGACTTCGACGAGGAGTGCCTGGATGACCACTTCAGGGGGCTGAGCATCCAGTTGTTCGATGATCTGCACGATCTGATTGAAGTATTGCGGCGAAGCGCTGACGATCAGCGAGTTGCTGTTGACATCGGGGGCGACCAGCACTTCCTGTCGCAGTCGTTCGATATTGCTGAGGAGGTCTTCGGAGCTGTCCTGCAGGGCCTGCTGTTGTTCGAGAAAGTCGAGCAGGGTCACTGAGACCTGTTCGGCGGGAGCATTTCGCAGCGGGATCACGGATGTGGAACGCTGGCGAGTGTCATCGGAATCCAGCCGCAGGAGTACGGCTTCGACGACGCTGAGCGATTCCGCACTGCCGATTGCAAGGACCGTATTGGTGCGGATATCGGCCGAGAATCGCAGGGGTATGAGGCTGCTGGAGGAGCCTTCAGTACCTGCCAGCTGAACACCGAGCTGGTCTTCCTGATTGGTGTTTTCGAAGAGTGTGGTGAGCAGATCAACGGACTGTTGTGCATCCGCATTTTTCAGGGAGAAGACTTTGATTTCGGAGACAGCATCGGGGGTTTGGTCGAGTTCGGCGACGAGGGCTTCGAGGAGGCCCATGCTGGCTTCGGGGGCGGTGACGATGAGGCTGTTGGAGCGGGCATCGAAGCTGACGCGGACATCGGCGAGAATCCCGGAGCGGATCAGCTGCTGGATACCGCCGGCGGAGGCGAGGAATTCGACGGCGACGGATTTATTGTCGCGGAGTTCCTGGGCACCCTGCTGGTTTCCAAAGCCGCCTGCACCCTGCTGGCCGGTGGTTTGCTGGGGCGGGCTGATGACGGCCTGAATGGCCTGATTGATGGTGGTGCTGAGTTCTTCAGCGACGGCGTTTTTCAGGCGAATGACCTGCATTCGCGAGGTGGAGGCGGGGTCATCGATGTCAATGCGGTCGATCAGCTTGCGGACTTCGGCCAGTTCGTTGGGCCGGGCCTGAACGACGACGGAGTTGGTGCGAACGTCCGCGAACGTCCGCAGCGATGTGCCGAGCCCCGGTCGATCCGCGTAGAATTCGGTGAGTGAAGTGACCACCTGGGAAGCGATGGCGCTTTTCAGAGGGAAGACTTCGAATTCCAGATCCGGACTGAGCGGCTTATCGAGCTCTTCAGCGAGTTCGAGGATGGTTTCGCGTTCGATTTCAGAGGAAATGATCAGCAGGGCATTGGGCTGGACCACGGGAATGAAGGCCGCGGCCTGGCGATTTTCGCTGCCGGTTCGCTGACGCTGTTCAGAGAGTTCCTCATACACGCTGGTCAGCAGGGTGGCCATGGCTTCGGAGTCGACATTCTGCAGGGTCAGCACATGAATGCCGGGCAGTGAGCCGACGCTGACCTTCTCCAGCTGCTGAATAATCTGCTCCACGCGTTCCACGTCGGCAGCATTACCCTTGAGGATCAGCAGCCCGAGGTCCTGCATGGCCTGAACGTTGACTTCGCCGCGGAGGTTGACGGCGGGTCCGCCTTCCGTGGCCGACGGTTCCTCTGCGGGTGGCTGGCTGCCTGCAGGCTCCTGAGCGCGGGCTTCATCAGCCATGGTGACCAGCTGGTGAATGCGGTCATTGAGCTGTCTGGCCGTCTGGGCCGGGATGCCGTTATTGGGCAGAAGTTTGACTGCTGAGTCAGCGTCTTCTTCTGCGGGGCGGTCGAGGTCGGTGACCAGTTTTCGCAGATGCGGCAGGCGTTTCTGCGGTGCCTCAATCAGCAGGGTGTTGGAGTCCTGATCAATCCCCACGCGAAACAGCACCACAGGCTCGGAGTCTGAGGAGCCTTCGACGGGGTTGCTCCGCACAATGTATCCGGGGAAGCCGCCGAGGCCGGGCTTTTCCAGTTCTGCTCGATTGCGAAACACCACATACAACGTGCGGGCCACGTCGGAAGCGGAGCCCTGCTGCAGCGGGATCTCTTCGGTCTTCAGCGGTGAATCGTCAGCGGCCTGAGCGACAGCGGTTTCTGCGGCTGCAGTTTCGGCAGCGGTTTCCTGCCGCGTGGCGGAGACCGGACGGATGCGGCTGCTGCGGGCGGGTGTGCTGCTGCGGTTGCCGCGGGCTGGTGTTTCTTCAGCACTCGCCGGGACAACCGAGGGCACTCGGGAGCGAGTTTTCGGGCTGGTGGATTTGGTGGCGCTGCTGCGAGGGCTGGCTGGCGCGGACTGTTCTTCAGCGGTGAATTCCGCAGCCTCTTCTTCTGCCGCTTCGTGGCCGGAGGCGTTGTTCCTGACGAACTGCCGGGTCACCGGCGATCGGGGCTGGGAGGAATCGGCGTTGAGTCTGGGCCGCGCGTATTCGGTGCGAGCCTGATCGAGATTCAGCACGATCAGGAAGCCGTTCTGATGCAGCAGACGGTAGCCGAGAGGTTCAAGTTCGCTGTTGAGGATGCGAACGGCGGAGTTAAGGTCATAGCGGGTGCGGTCGCGTCGCGCGAAGCGGCCGGGCGGAGTCTTCTCCATGACCAGCGTGAGGTCGGAGCCTTCGGCGAGGTTCTTCAGGACGCGATCCCAGGAGGCGTCGAAGTAGTTGAGTCGGATTCCGTCCTCCTTCTCAACGAGCTCCGGTTCGGGGGCACCCTTGAGTGCTTCACGAAACGATTTCTTCCCGTCTTCCGCCGCGCCCAGATGCAGATGCTGATTCAGCAGCACACACACAGTTGCAGCAGAGCCAATCAGCCCGGCAGCTACCAACCCCTGACGTTTCACCGCAGCAATCCTTAAAAAAGCAGGCTTTAAGGAGCCCCCCGTAAGCAGCCCGATGGCTTTTGCGGTCCCCGAAATCCAATCGCAGCGGGGATCACTGTTGACCGCGACGTCGCCTTGTTGCGGTTATGCCAGTCGATACTGATTCAACGGTTATGTTGATTCATCGGCCTTTGTGGGGCGTGTCGGTTAGGCAGGTTTTGGGGATTGTGATGGTCTGGTGGGGCGGCGCGCAAAAAAACGCCGGGGATTTCCCCGGCGTTCGGCAGGAATCTGTAATTTGGGTTCGGTTCAGGGGCTGGCGGGGGCGTCGTCGTCATTGTGAGCGACGATGGCGACAATTCCGGCGGCACCACCACCCAGCAGCAGCAGGGCGACCGGGTTGCTGAGCACGCCGCACGCGGATTTTCCGCCGGGCTGACCTTCGCCACACTCCTCCACGCAGTCGTCAGCACAACCCTGACCGCGAATCACCTGTTCGTCGACAACCATAATCATGCGGGCCGAAGCGGCGGGTGGGGCCGCCTCAGAGCTCCAGAACCGCACAAGTTCCTTTTCTTCTCCGGTACCGACAATGTGTCCGCCGTTTCGCAAACCGTGGACAGCGAAATTCCCGTTGTCGTCAGTGATGGCGGTGGCAATGACGTTTTTGCCATACATCAATCGCACCTGAACACCGGGAACCGGGTGAGATTGGCGATTCAGCACAACACCGCTGAGCGACCCTGAATGCAGCAGCACATCACGGGACCGCAGTTCCACGGCCTCGGTGCCGAACACGGGTGTTGCCACGAGCGTTCCCATTAACGCTGCAGCGAGCCATTGTTTCAGAACATGTCGCATGCTACCCCTCCTGTGGGCTGCTCAGATCCACCGGTTTTTTTTCCGCAACGGACCCGGTAGTTCTTGAGAAGAATGCGGGTTGTGACGGTTGTTCCGGGAGGTCTGTTGGTTGTTTCCTGACTTCCACAGAGGGATTCGGCACAAATCGCGGATGGTGCAAGCGATTTTGAATCACCTGGCCGAAATTCATCGCGAGAGCAGGTCTGAATTGTCGCGGGATTCCAGGAAGGGTGATTTCCCGCTTTAGTCGGATTCTGACGAAGAATTAGCCAGGACGGGACTTGAACCCGTACGTCCCTTCCGGGACCCGGGATTTTAAGTCCCGTGCGTCTGCCGATTTCGCCACCTGGCCGCGGTTCGAAGGATACCACAGGAGCCGGTGCATGCACAGACATGTGTGGCCAGGCGGTTCGGAAACCGCCGAAACGGCCCGCTGACCTGAGCGGCGGGCTGTGGGTGTCCGGGTGTTGATGCTGGGAATGTGGAAATGCGGCGTTCTGAGGCGTGCAGCACCGCTCCGGCACAGGGAACCAATGGAATGACCTCCACCCCGTCCTCGCCCCCATCCTGCCGCATGCAGGGTCTGTCCCCGATGGTGGTTGGGTTTGGGGGGCGTGGTGATTGTGGGGGATCGGGGCGCGATGGGAAACGCGATGAAAAAGTGCGTTGAGCCGCCGGGCGCTCAGGTGGTAATAGTGTGGACCATGGCGTTGCAGGTCACTTACCTGGGGCTTCCGTCCAATGGCCCTGGCTTTCTCTCAATCGCCGCAAAAAAGTGGGAAAGGCGAGCGATGGATGTCAATCCCGGGTAACGGTCCGTAACCGCGCGGGCAGCGGCGCAGCAGGAGCGTCCCAGGGTGGTACCGGCCGATTGACATCGACCGCACGCCTTGCATGATCGAGTCGAGGCGTTTCCATGGAGAGCGAGTCCTCCAAAGCATGCAAAATAACAGAAAGCCAATGCCATTGGGCGGAAGCCTGCGGGTAAAGAGCCGTGGAAACGCGTCGTTGACGCCGCGGCAGGGGTGCGCACCAGGGTGCGGAGGCGTAACCGGGGGCTTCCGCACACATGAGCCGCCTGGCGGCAGCCTGCGGGTAAAGCGCCGTGGAAACGCGTCGTTGACGCCGCGGGCAGTGGTGCGCACCAGGGTGCGGATGCGTAACCGGGGGCTTCCGCCCGTCCGCTCAGGCGTGGGCAGCTGGGTCATCGGCTGCCAACGGTCTCAACGAGATTCGGGCGCGGTGTGGTGCGGCGGCTGACGGCGCCGCAATGGATGTGGCGCCCTCCGGGCTGAAACGCAGAGGGGGGCGGACTCGTGATGAGCTGCAGGGCGGAAGCCCGATGGCCCTGGCTTTCTCTCAATCGCCGCAAAAAGAGGGAAAGGCGGGCGGGGGATGTCAATCCCGGGTAACGGTCCGTAACCGCGCGGGCAGCGGCGCAGCAGGAGCGTCCCAGGGTGGTACCGGCCGATTGACATCGACCGCACGCCTTGCATGATCGGGTCGAGGCGTTTCCATGGAGAGCGAGTCCTCCAAAGCATCCGAAACACCAGAAAGCCAAGGCCATTGGGCTTCCGTCCACCGCTCATGTGGGGGAGACGTTGTCAGCATCTTTTCAGGATTCCGGGTTGGTCGACCTGGGCGATTGGATGCGTTAGATTCAGGTGTGTTCCTGATTTGGCGGCGTGCGGCGCCGCTTTGCCATTTCCCCCAGGATTGACGGGATCTGCCATGTTGAGTTCCAAACTGCCGTTGCTGGTTCTGTCCCTGTTTGCGTTGTTCGGCGGTGGTTGTCGGTGGACGTCCGCTCAGGAGGTGCTGCAGCCGGACCAGACAGCGCCGCTCACCATTGAAGGTGATCTGGCATCGCAGATGATCGATGGTCTGGACCGTTTTCTGCTGGACCAGGCAGCAACCGCTGCGGCTGCACGTCCGCAGCGGTTTGTTGTGGATCTTTCCTCTGCTGAGGCTTATGAGCGGTCGGTGGAGGGTTATCGGGGCGTTCTGCGGCGGATTCTGGGACTGCGTGATTCGCGTCTGGAATTTGTGGCTCCGGAGATCATTTCCGCACCGGGGACTCCCGCGCTGGTGGCCGAAGCAGCCGGCTTTCGGGTTGAGGTGATTCGCTGGCCGGTTCTGGGGGATCCGTCTCCACAAGGTCAGGGGCTGACATCAACAACGGGTGAAGGTTTGCTGCTGACGCCGAAATCTGAGGTGAGGGCCTGTGTGGTGGTGCTTCCGGACGCTGACCAGACACCGGAGCAGTTGGCGGGGCTGGATCCGCGGATGCCTGCCGGTCAGCAGCTGGCGCGGATACTTGCGGAGTCCGGTTGTCGGGTGGTGGTGCCGGCATTGATCAGCCGCGAGCGGGAGAAGCGTCTGGGTCGGGCGGATTTGACGCATCGGGAGTACGTTCATCGAGCCGCATTTGAGCTGGGGCGGACACTGGCGGGTTACGAAGTGCAGTCGGCTCTGGCAGTGGTGGACTGGTTTCGGCGAGAGCATTCGACGTTGCCGGTGGCGATAGCGGGGCATGGTGAAGGCGGGATGGAGGCCCTGTTTGCGGCCGCCGTGGATACTCGGTTGAGCGCAGCGGGGGTCAGTGGCTTCTTTGGTCCTCGTGAAGGCAGCTGGCGTGAGCCGATCGACCGGAATTTTGCGGGGTTGCTGCGGGATTTCGGGGCTGCGGAGCTGGCGATGTTGTGTGCACCGCGGCGGCTGCTGGTGTCTGCGGCTGCGGGGCCGGAGCTGACTCTGGCGGGCAACGGCGGCGCTCCGGCGGAGCTGGTGTCTCCGACGCGTGAGCAGGTGGCGGCAGAGTTATCGCGGGCGGTGGAGCGTCTGGGGGGGCTGGGCACGAATCTGCGACTGATCGATGTGTCTGCTGAGGCTCCTGCGGTGGCCCTCGCGAAAGAGCTCTGCGAAGCCCTTGGAATTGCCGTTGTTTCCCCATCCCCGTCAGCGGTTCTTCCGCAGACTGATGTTGGGTTGCTGGAGCAGCGGACGGACGGGCGGCAGCGGCGTCTGATTGGTCAGCTGGACCGCCACAATCAGTTGCTGCTGCGTGAGAGTCCGTTTGTGCGGAAGGAATTCCATTCGCAGCTGGATTTCAGTTCCGTGGAGGCTTACGAGAAGACTTCGGAGCGTTATCGGGAGATTTTCCGCCGGGAAGTGATCGGAGAGTTTGCGCTGCCGCTGCTGCCGTTCAACGCGCGGTCCAGGAAGAGCTGGGAGACGGACAAGTGGACGGGTCACGAGGTGGTGCTGGACGTCTTTCCGGACGTGTTTGCGTATGGGGTGTTGTTGCTTCCGAAGGATCTGAAGCCGGGAGAGCGTCGTCCGGTCGTGGTTTGCCAGCACGGTCTGGAGGGGCGTCCGACGGACGTGTTTCTGGGCGACAACCCAGCCTATCATGATTTTGCTGCGAAGCTTTGTGAGCGGGGCTTTATCACATTTGCGCCCCAGAATCCCTACATTTTTACCGACCGTTTCCGAACGCTGCAGCGCAAGGCACAGCCGCTGGGGAGGTCGCTGTTTTCGCTGATAGTGCCGCAGCATCAGCAGATCGTGAACTGGCTGAAGACTCAGCCGTACGTGGATGCGGAGCGAATCGCGTTTTACGGTTTGAGTTATGGTGGGAAGTCAGCGATGCGGATTCCGGCGCTGGTCACCGATTACTGTTTGTCGATTTGTTCTGCGGACTTCAACGAATGGGTGCTGAAGAACGCGAGTACTCGGCACAATTTCAGCTACATGTGGACGGGGGAGTACGAGATTTTCGAGTGGGATCTGGGGAGTACGTTCAACTATGCGGAGATGGCGGGATTGATTTGTCCGCGTCCGTTTATGGTGGAGCGGGGGCATTTTGACGGTGTGGGCGAGGATGACTGGGTGGGTTACGAATATGCGAAGGTGCGGCATTTGTATGCGGCCCAGCTGAAGATCGGGGAGCGGACGGAGATTGAGTGGTTTGTGGGGCCGCATACGATCAACGGAGTGGGGACGTACAAATTCCTGCATCAGCATCTGCGGTGGCCGGAGCGTCCCTGAGGTTAAACGCGTTGAGCCGCCGGGCGGAGTCGCGATGAGCCGCCGGGCGGAAGCCCGCGGGTAAAGAGCCCTGGCGACGCGCTGCTGACGCCGCGCGGAGGGGTGGGCACCAGGGTGCCGGAACGCACCGGGGGCAGACGCTACGCGAGGGTAGGGAGTAGTGAGTAAAGCGAGGAAGTGAGATGTGAGATGGTGCCGCGCTGAGCCGCCTGGCGGCAGCCTGCGGGTAAAGGACGCTGCGCGAGTGAGAAGTGAGAAGTGAGAAGTGAGAAGTGAGAAGTGAGAAGTGAGAAGTGAGAAGTGAGAACGCGCTGAGTCGGCGGGCGGGA
>JBEAUF010000321.1:0-5159 GCA_041161565.1 Planctomycetota bacterium
GAGCCGCAGGGCGGAAGCCCGCGGGTAAAGTGCCCTGCCAACGCACCGCTGACGCCGCAGGCAGGACCACGCACCAGGGTGCGAAATCGCAACCGGGGGCTCCCGCCCGCCCGCTCAGAAAAGCGGCAAACGCGCATGACAAACGCGTTGAGCCGCAGGGCGGAAGCCCGCGGGTAAAGTGCCCTGCCAACGCCCTGCCAACGCCCTGCCAACGCCCTGCCAACTCTTACGCGTTTCAGCGCAAAGTAAGAACCCCAGCGCACTTCCGCATGCCTGGCGCCGCCCCGCAACTTCTCACGTCTGCTTTCTAACTGCTCACTTCCCGCCAACCAGCCTGTCTGCCCCCGCGCTGTCGTCGTTCGACTTCCCTCGCGAGCCGAGCGGCTCAGGCTGCGGCACTGGGGCCAGAGAAGTGAGAAATGAGAAGTAAGACGTGAGAATCACGAGCAGAACTTTCGCCCCGACTCGCCCCAGGCGACATGAAACCAGGGCCCTCGCAATGTTCACCACGCCAGCATCACAAAACCGCTGGACCAGTGCGTTGCCATCCCACGCCTTCACCCCACGACCGTTACTGCAATAACCTCGCGCTCGGGCTGGCCTCGGCGAAGCGGATGGGACGACCGACGGGTGTGGTGACTTCCAGGGAGCTGTCGACGCCCAGCTGTTCAAGAATGGTGGCGCAGATTTCCGGCACTGTGACCGGGTCTGTCGGCGGCGGTGGTTCGGCTGACGGGATTTCCGCCGGTGTTGCTCCAATGACCGCTGCTCTGCGGAAGCCACCTCCGGCGATCACGCAGGAGAACCATGCGGGCCAGTGATCGCGGCCGGCGGCTGCGTTGATCGCCGGGGTCCGCCCGAATTCGCTGATGCACAGCACAATGGTGGACTGCAGCAAATCACGCTGGTGCAGGTCGTTAATCAGAGTGCTCATGGCAGGATCGAGCATGCGACACTGGGTGACATGACCTTCGTGGTTGGAAATGTGCGTGTCAAAGCCCGGCAGAGTGACTTCGACGACACGCACACCGGTTTCCACGAGCCTGCGTGCGACAAGGCAGCCGCGGCCAAATTCGTTGTCGCCGTAGGCTTTCCTGAGCGGCTCAGGTTCGTCATCCAGTCGAAAGGCCCGGAGCTGTTCGGACTGCATCATCTGCAGGGCCTTGTGCGTGAGATCCTCATGCAGAGTCTGGCTGGCAGCGGCCGGGTGGGCTGCCGCAAATCGGCGGCTGAGCAATTGCAGGTTTTCCAGACGGCGAGTCTGGCGAGCTTCAGGAACGGGGGCGGTGAGATTGGACACCTCCCGGCCCGGATGATGAATCCGGAAGGCATTCCACGCATTCCCCAAATACCCGCCTTCCGGCACCGGAATTCGCGGTGTGATCGAAATGTAGGGCGGAATTTCAAGACCACTCGCCCCCAGCTGATGCACCACCACGGCTCCAAGCGTGGGGTATTTCAGCGTCGGTTCGGGGCGATAGCCACTGCGAACAAAAGCAGACCCGCGTTCGTGATCGCCTTCCTTCGAAATCACGGAGCGAATCGTGAGGCAGTGGTGCATCTGTTCGGCCATCTGCGGAAGCAGGCTGGAGATGCGGAGATCAGGGACCGTGGTGGCAAGGTCCTGCACATCGCCACCGGAAGCAGTGCCGGGATGGGGGTCCCACGTTTCCAGCTGACTCATGCCGCCATTCATCCACAGCACGATCAGCGAACGAGCCCGCTCGGTTCCACGGCGTGCAGCGGCGCGGGCGGAAAGTGACGGGAGCAGAAACGAGAGCGCCGGTGCAGCCGCCAGCGACAATGCTGCACGGCGTGGGAAGATCAATGATTCCATGCGAACTCCGGACTGTTGAACAGGGCCCAGAACAAATCCTCCACCACCGCCTCACGCTGATCCTCACCGGCCTGCCGCGCCTGCTGCAGCTGCTTTTGAAAATGCAGCAGCTCTTCCGCTTCCGGACGACGAGACAGACACATCAGGAAACTGTTCTCAATCACCGCGGAATCATCAGGCGACAACGCCAACACCTCAGCGGGGCCCGTAAGCAGGTCCACTTTGCCCAGCTCCCGGGAAAAGCGACCGTTCATCCTGAGCAGCATCTGAGCAATGGTGCTCGCCTGAGGAATCAGCTCATCCTCTCCCGCATCCCCATACTCCTCAATAAACTCGTTCTCTGAAGTCATCCGCGTCAGGCGAATCAGCGGATGTGAGTTCTGATCGACCGAACGCACACGGCCAGCCTGGAACAGTGACCCAATCACCTGTTCGGGGCGCAGCCGCACCAGCGGAAACGCGGCCCATGCTGAAGTCTGTCGCGCAGCTGCATCAGCATCCCCGGCAGCCGACGTGGACCGCTGAAACGGCGCTGACAGAACGATCATCCGAATCAGCGTGCTCAGCCGATCCCCGCGGGCACGGAATTCACGCCCCAGCAGATCCAGAGCATCGTCGGGCTTGTCTTCCGGATGCGGCAGATCGTCAACAGGCTCGTGCAGCGGTCGGCCAAACATCAATCCCCAGATGCGGTTGGCAATCGCTCGTTCAAAACGGCGGTTGTCAGCATGGGTCACCCATGCCGCAAGCCGAGCGCGACGACTGCCGGTCCCCGGCAGCCATTCCGGGTGGAACGGGACTTCCGGGACAACAATCCGGGCTGAGGTGGCATCCCCGCCGGGGGGAATGATGCGATATTCCGGAGCCGGCTGGTCCGGCGGCGTCGCGAAATCCGTCACACCGCCCAAAGTCACCTGAGCCTGGCCAAACCAGGCCGCCAAACCCTCGAAATGCCGCTGCTTCCAGCGGGTGTCGAAGAAATGGTCGTGGCACTGAGCACAATCGATCCGCTGACCGAGGAACGTACGCACCGTGCGTCCGGCAAGCTTATTGACGTCGAGCTCTTCGTTTTCCTGCCTGGCCACTGTAATGAAGTTGGCCGCAGGACTGTCTGTCCAGAGACCTTCGGCGGCAATCAGCTGACTTGCCGTTTCGCTCCACGGCGCATCGCGCAGGAGCTGGGCTTCGAGCCAGTCTGTGAGCTGATCGCGGCGGAATACGATAAAGGGACCCTGTTCAACACCCGCAAGGCTGCGACCAAGCCGCCGCGCGAAATAACCGGCAAACCGGGGATCGCGGAGCATCTGCTGAACCCAGCGATCCAGCCGGTTCGGCTGCGCGTCCCGTTCAAACGCCCGCAATTCTTCCAGCGATGGACCACAACCGAAAAGTGCCAGCGAAACACGGCGGAAAATCGCCAGTTCCCCAGACGTTGCAGTTGGTTTCACACCGTCCGCCTGCCACTTGATGGCAAACCACGCGTCCAGCCGGGTTACCGCCTCGTCCAGCCGATCGCCGGCAGCAACCTCGGCAGGCTGAGCCTGTACCGGGTCGACACGGCCCGATGTCCGCACAACGGCAGCCATGAGCAGTCCCAGAACCGCCAGCACAATCAATTGTCGAGTTTTCATAAGTCACCGCTGCCTCGGGACACCAGCCCCACCGGCCGCATTCTCGCCCGACAGCGCCGTCCATTTCAATCGGAATGCGGTGAAAAGCGATCCGGGACCGGCTTTTCGAGCCACTTTGGAGGCTGCCACACAGGTTGGGTCTGGGATGGCGAAAACAACAAAACCCAGAGTGGTTTACACCCAGCATCCCTGCACGCGTCTTGTAAACACGAGTGCTGAATTCCCTGTATTTCTCTGTGTACTCTGTGGTTGAAAAGGAACACCATTCGCGCGGCGTTTCGCCATCCCAGGTCGGGTCTGTGCGCACCACAAATCCCCAAAATTCCCGCGCAACATGCACTCCGACAATGACTCATTAGAGCAGTACCGACGACTGTAAACACGGTTTTTCACTGGAGAGACGGCCATGACTCGACGACAGACCGGCAGACTGGCGATCATTTTTTTCGTGCTGGCTGGCATGTCGGCAGTCTGGGAATACTGCCGCACATGGACAAATGAACAGAAGCTGCAGAATCCTGCCGGATACATCACACATCTGCTGCGGCAGCTGCAGGACGACACCGAACTGCTGCGTCAGGCCCGCAGCCGCCTGCAGCGGGAACATCAGCTGCTGTGCGAAGAACAACAGCGGGTGAAACAGCGGTGCTGGCAGGCAGCAAACGCCGCGGTGGAGCTGCGGACGAAGTACAACACTGGTGAAACACGGGTGCTGGCAATGGGCCAGATGTGGACACGTGACCAGCTGGAAACTCAGATCAGCAGTCTGCTGGCAGAAGTAAGTTCCGACGAATCGCTGCTCGGACAACTCCAAACCTGCCGGGAATCGCTTGAAGCAGAACTGGAGCGGATGACCACACAGGAAACCGGAGCCACCGCCGGCCTGCAGATGCTCGCCGCACAACGGGAACTGGCCCTCGGCCGCCGCGCTGGCAGCCTGCCGATTGAAGAACTGGCCACACAGGTGGCTGAACTGCTGGCAAACAGCCGCGACCTGCGGCAGTCAACCGCGAAAAGCATCGAAATCGCCCTGACCCGGTGAGCGAGAGGGCAACAACCCTCTGAGCCGCAGGGCGGAAGCCCGCGGGTAAACGGCCCTGCCAACGCGCCGACAACGCCCTCCAGCGCCCGCACCAGGGCGCGAATCGCAACCGGGGGCTTCCACCGCGCACTGAGCCGCAGGGCGGCAGCCCGCGGGTAAAGTGCCCTGACTACGCGATGCTGACGCCGCCGCCAGGACCGCGCACCAGGGTGCGAATCGCAACTGGGGGCTTCCACCGCGTATGAGCCACAGGGCTTCCGCCCAATGGCATTGGCTTTTTGGTGTTTCGCATGCTTTGGAGGACTCGCTCTCCGTTGAAACGCCGCGACCCGATCATGCAAGGCGTGCGGTCGATGTCAATCGGCCGGTAAGACACTGGTGTGCTCCTCCTGCGCCGCTGCCCGCGCGGTTACGGACCGTTACCGGGGGATTGACATCCCCCGCTCGCCTTTCCCACTTTTTTGCGGCGATTGAGAGACAGCCAGTGCCAGTGGCTTTCTGACAAGACGCAGTGTCGGGAGGGCGAAGCTGGGATGGCGAAACGGTGTTAAACCTAAATATTCGCCTGCTTCTGCCGACTTTCACGCGCTGACCTCATGCGGCGGTTCTGCGTTGAATCGCTAAGCCCGGCAGCAGTGATCCACTCCTT
>JBEAUF010000304.1:0-6926 GCA_041161565.1 Planctomycetota bacterium
CTCGACGGCTACCGCACCTGGAAACCGCACCGTGGAACGGCCTCCACCGCGCCCCAGGAAAGCCCGCAGGATGACTCGCAACGGCGACTCGGTGCCGCCAGCACCGCCGCAGCCACCCCCCACGTGACCGCACCGCGACGGCTGCCACCACTGCACGCAACCCCGGGCTCCGCCCCCACCACCGACGGCTCTCCACAGTCAACCACCTCTTCCGCTGAAACTGGTGGCGCAGAAATGATCGCGGACGCGGACTGGGATGCCGCCCCGGAATCGAAATCCGCAACTCCCTCGGGCGAGTTCGATGAACACACGGTGCAGTTCGGCGAAACTCTCTCCAGCATCGCTGAACACTACCTCGGCTCCCGGTCCCGCTACAATCTGATATTCGAAGCCAACCGCGATCGCCTGACATCGGCGGATCGTCTCCAGGTCGGCTTGAAACTGCGAATCCCCCGACGAACCGCAACAGCCGAATAACACCCCCAGCGCATGGACCTGAGCGGAACAGCGGATGCCCCCGGCAAGGGCCCTGCACGGAACCAAACGCGCTGCCAGCGTCGTCACCAGAGCGATCGCGGGCCCTTTACCCGCGGGCTCCCGCCCGGCGGCTCAGCGCGCGTCCGCACTTCTCACTTCTAACTTCTCACTTCTCACTTCTAACTTCTAACTTCTAACTTCTAACTTCTAACTTCCTCACTCCCTTCCACTCCCCACTTTCCACGCTCTCCTCTCTCGCGCAGCAACCTTTACCCGCAGGCTGCCGCCAGGCGGCTCAACTCGCGTTCTCACTTCTCACTTCTCACTTCTCACTTCTCACTTCTCACTTCTCACTTCTCACTTCTCACTTCTCACTTCTCACTTCTCACTTCTAACTTCTAACTTCTAACTTCTAACTTCCTCACTCCCTTCCACTCCCCACTTTCCACGCTCTCCTCTCTCGCGCAGCAACCTTTACCCGCGGGCTCCCGCCCGGCGGCTCATCACCTCCCGCCCGGCGGCTCATCACCTCCCGCCCGGCGGCTCATGCGTTCTCACTTCCTCGCTCCCCTCGAGCCCACTCCGGTGCCGGCGCATGGAACTCAATCGGCCGACCTGCGGGGCCGATCAGCTGCAGTGACTCCGCATGCAGATGCAGGGGCTCCGCCATGAGATCAGGAGTCATATTGGGGGCCGTGCGATGTCCGGGCAACCACGCGGGATCGCCGACAATCGGCAGCCCATGGCTCCAAAGATGCACGCGGATCTGCTGAGTACGACCGCTGAGCGGAATGGCCCGAACGAGCGCCGTGCCGTCGGGAAATCGGGCCAGCGTCTGAAATTCGGTACTGGCTTCCAGTCCATCGGCCTCCGGCAGACGCAGGCCATCTTCAGAAACATCCCGGGCAATTGGCAGGCTGCAGGCGAACTGATCCGCCTCGGGGTGCCCGCAGACGCGAGCAAGGTAGGTCTTGCGAACCTCGCGACGTTCAAACTGTGCGGCAATCAGCCGGGCCGTGCGTTTGCGTCGGCAGAGCAGCATCACGCCGGAGGTTGCGGCATCGAGCCGGTGCACAATGTGGGGACGTTCCGGGAACCACACGAGGTTCAGAATGTGACGGAGCGTATTGCGGTTGAAGCGGCCGCAGGGATGCACAGGGAGCGGTGCGGGCTTGTTGATGACGATCAGTTCATCGTCCTCAAAGAGCAGTTCAATGGCGGCATTGACGTCGGGTTCAACGAGCTGCATTTCGAGCTGATCGAAGCGTTCGCCCTCGCGGACGATTCGTCGGGGATCCAGCGGCAGTGTTTCCGGGGGCCGCTGCCTGCGACCGCGACGAACCCGGCGAGGTTCTGCAGGGACGATCAGACTCTCGGCAATCCGGCGTTCCCATTCCGAATCTTCAATTTGGGGATGCAGGGCGCAGAGAAATTCGACCAGCGACAGACCGGCGCAGCGCTGGGGCACGTTCAGCGGTCTGCGATTGGTTGCCGGCTGGCTGCCTGGGAGCGGTGTGGCGGCGCTGCGAATCTGCTCGGCCCGCCGCCGCATACGTTCCGCCCGCAGCGATTCCGGACTGCGGTAACAGGCCGGACAACTGCGTCCTGCAACATACTGCGGCAGCCGCTGTTGTTCCGCAGTCACCACGGCCTGACAGATGTAGCACTGAGTGGTGCCGGTTTCGGCGAGTCGCGGATCGACGGCCACCCGCTGATCAAAAACAAAACACTCACCGTCGTAGTGCTCGCCGCCGACCTCTTCGAAGTATTTGAGGATCCCGCCGTCAAGCTGGTAGACATTTTTGAAGCCCGCCTGCTCCATGAACGGGCCAGCCTTTTCGCAGCGAATCCCGCCCGTGCAGAACATCACGATCGGCTCGTCACGAAGCGCCTCAGGAAGCCTTGCTATCGCGTCAGGAAATTCGCGAAAGTGATCAATGTCAAGTCGAATCGCGTTGCGAAAGGTTCCGATTGAGACTTCGTAGTCGTTGCGTGTATCGAGCAGGTGCAGGGGGCGGCCTTCGTCCAGCCAGCGTTTGAGTTCTCTGGCGGCCAGCTTCGGGCTGGTGTGCACCGCGGGCGCCACATCCGGCATGCCGAAGGAGATGATTTCCCGCTTCAGCTTGACCAGCATGCGGTTGAAAGGCTGGTAGTCGCTGAAACTTTCCTTCGGAGCCAGATCGGCCAGCAGAGGATCCTGGCGGAGAAAGTCGACGAAGGTGTGCACCGATTCAGCAGGCCCGGCAACGAAGATGTTAATGCCTTCACTGCTGAGCAGCACTGTGCCGCGCAGATTGAGTTCCACGGCGCGGCGACGAATGGCCGTGCGACGCGCGGGAAGTTCGTCCAGCGACACAAACTTGTAGCAGGAAATGTTGAGCATCGTTGATGGGGAAGATGTGGTCTGACTCACGGCAACTTCTCAGGGAATCACATGGGCGGCGGGTTCAGGAAAGCGGACCTGAGCATCCTGGAGCGGGATGGCACCGGCGGCCTGTCGCGGGAGTCGGCAGGCGATGCGCACGCGGGTGGCGGATTCGTCGAGATAGGTGCGGCTGAGCTCCTGTGCGTGCTGAGTCAGCCACGCAAACAGACGCCCGTTGCCGACACCCGTTTCGATTTCCGCATCCACAAAGCCGCCGGAGAGCCGTTCAGCGACGACGGATGCGAGCCGATCAAGTCCCTGCCGTTCGGCCGCACTGATCGTGACCGTGTCCTCAAACCGACGTCGCAGCACATCCACAAAGGACTGATCCTCGACACGGTCGACTTTGTTGAGCACGAGCAGGACGTTTTTGACCTCCACGCCGATTTCCTCGAGCACCTCATACACGGTGCGAATCTGCCGTTCAGCCTCGAGATTGCTGGCGTCAACCACATGCAGGAGCAGATCCGCGTGGCGGGCTTCTTCGAGCGTGGAGCGGAAGGAGGCCACGAGATGGTGCGGCAGGTTGCGAACAAAGCCGACGGTGTCGCTGAGCAGCACATCGCCGAAACCGGGCACGGCCCAGCGGCGAGTGCGGGTGTCGAGCGTGGCGAAGAGCTTGTCCTCCACCAGCACATCGGCGCCGGTGAGCGCTCGCATCAGAGTGCTCTTGCCGGCATTGGTGTAGCCAACGAGCGATACAGTGGGTTGCTCGCGTCGGAGCGAAACCGTGCGAGAACGACGCTCCTCGACGTCCCGCAGACGCGATTTGAGTTCCGCGATGCGGCGGTCGATGAGCCGGCGGTCGGTTTCGAGCTGCTTTTCGCCAGGCCCGCGGCCGGCTCCCAAACCCCCGGTGCCGCCACCGCCGACACGTTCGAGGTGCGTCCACATGCGTTTGAGTCGCGTGCGGTAGTACATGAGCTGCGCAAGTTCCACCTGCAGCATCGCTTCGTGAGTGCGAGCGTGGGTGGCGAAGATGTCCAGAATCACTTCGCTGCGGTCGACGATCGGTTTGGAGAGCGCCTGCTCGAGCGAACGGCCCTGGGAGGGAGTCAGGTTGTTGTCGAAGATCACCAGCTGAGCATCAGTGGCTTCGACGAGCGTTTTCAGTTCTTCCACCTTGCCGCTGCCGATGCAGGTGGAGGGCGACGGAGTGTCGCGAAACTGCACCATTTCCCCCACAACTTCCACACCGGCGGTCTTGACCAGCCCCTTGAGCTCATCGAGCGCATTTTCGCGGGTGAAGCCTTCGTCCGGCTGAAAAACGCCCACCAGCACTGCTCGCTGACTGCCGACTTTCAGGGATTCGCGTTTGGGATCGCCCAAGATGGAGTTCCTTCGGGGGGAGAATGTGGAGGATGGCGGGTGAAACACCGCTGGACGGCGACGCAGAGCCGCTCGCGGGATGTGCATCCTACGCTGCCGGGGACAAAGGGAAAAGCCGAAGAATGGCCGTTGTCGTTTTCCTGCCTCGGGTTCGCTCCCATCGGAACGTTTTTTTGACTACCATGACGACTCGGCAGGCCGGCCGGCGGCTTTCACGCGGACACCAGCCGGCCACTTCCTTCCACCCCCGCATCCACGTACAGAAAACACACGAGGCAGGCGATGACGAAACAGTTCAATGTGGCCATGATCGGACTGGGCTTCGGCGCTGAATTCATTCCGATTTATCAGGCTCACCCCAACGCTCATGTGGCCGCCATCTGCCGCCGGGATCCCGCAGAACTCAAAAAATGCGGCGACCAGTTCGGCATCGATAAACGCTACAGCCGCTATGAAGATGTCCTCGCCGATAAAAGCATCGACTTCGTGCATATCAACAGCCCCATCCCCGACCACGCCTGGATGTCCCTCGCTGCACTCGATGCCGGCAAACATGTTATGTGCACCGTGCCCATGGCCACCACCATCGACGAATGCCGACAGATCGTCGAAAAAGTCAGGAAAACCGGACTGCGGTACATGATGGCCGAAACCGTCGTCTACAGCCGCGAATTCCTGTTCATCAAAGAGCTCTACCAGAAGGGCGAACTGGGCAAAATTCAACACCTCGCAGCGTCACACCCGCAGGATATGGACGGCTGGCCCAGCTACTGGGAAAAAATGATCCCCATGCACTACGCCACACACGTCGTCAGCCCCTGCCTCGGACTGGTCGACGGACTCGCCGAATACGTCAGCTGCTTTGGGTCCGGAACCGTCCGCGACGATATCGCTCAAAAATCCGGCAATCGCTTCGCCGTCGAAACCTGCCATATCAAAATTCGCAATACCGACCTCACCGCCCATATCTGGCGCTTCCTCTACGACGTCGCTCGCCAGTACCGCGAAAGCTTCGATGTCTATGGCACGAAGAAAAGCTTCGAATGGACGCTCGTGGAACACGAACCGCATGTGATCCACACGGCCAAAAAACCCGAACCGGAAATTCCGGAAAAAGTCACCGTGCCGGACTACGCACATCTGCTCCCGGAACCCATCCGCCGCTTCACCATGCCCTCCGAAATCCACGACGCCGAACACCTCTCCTTCCTCCAGGGCGGCGGCCACGGCGGCTCACACCCACACCTCGCCCACGAAATGCTCAGCGCTCTCCTCGAAGATCGTGACCCGCGCCCCAACGCCGTCACCTCCGCCAACTGGACCTGCGTTGGTATCTGCGCCCACGAATCTGCCCTCAAAGGCGGCGAAATCGTGCGCCTGCCCGACTTCACTCTCGGTTGAAAAGCACCCAGACGGAACAGGACCACGGACCATCCCAGTCCGTGGTCCCGGGGTTGACGAAAAACTAAAAAACCAAGGGATGTACGCCCAATATTCCGGCCGCCTGTCCTGCTAACACCACTGCCGAATTCCCTGTGCTTCCCTGTAAAACTCTGTGTACTCTGTGGTTCTAACCCAACCCCATCCGCGCAGCGTTTCGCCCTCCCATCGTGATCCCCCCATTCCCCACCAGACTTCCCCCGGCACAAAGGTCTCCCACATGCTGCGCTTCCTCGCCCCGGCACTCGCCATCACCTGCCTGTCCGCCGCCTCAGCAGCCGACCCCATCCCAGGCATCGGCCCCGCAGGCGAAGTCAAACGACTGCATACAGGCTTCGAATTCACAGAAGGTCCCACCGGCGACGCAGCAGGGAACATCTGGTTCACCGATATCCCCCGCAACCAGATTCACCACATCGACCCCACAGGCAAACTCTCCGTCTTCGCCGAACCCTCCGGACACTGCAACGGACTGATGGTCGTCGGAGACCGACTCCTCGCCTGCGAAATGGACGGCAAACTCAAGCAATTCAGCCTCGCCAATAAACAGGAAACTCCACTCGCCGAACAATTCGAAGGCAAACGCTTCAATGCCCCCAACGACCTCGTCATCGACCAGTCCGGCGGCATCTACTTCACCGATCCACGATTCCGCGCCCCCGATCCATGGCCACAAGGCAAAGAAGCCGTCTACTACCGCGCCGCCGATGGCGCCGTCACGCGACTCATCGACGACCGCAAAGCTCCCAACGGCGTGATTCTGTCACCCGATGAAAAAACTCTGTACGTCATCCCCAGCCTCGAAAAGGAAATGTGGGCCTACCCCGTCGAAGGTCCCGGAAAACTGGGGAAAGGACGAGTCCTCTGCGAGCTGCGACAACGCCCAGGCGAAACCAGCGGCGGCGGTGACGGACTCACCGTCGACACCAAAGGCAACCTCTACATCACCAGCGGACTCGGTGTGCAGGTCGTCAGCCCCGAAGGTCAGGTGCTCGGAGTCATCGCGTTCCCGGAACAACCCGCCAACGTCACGTTCGTCGGCACAGATCGCAAAACACTGTTCGTCACCGCTCGCAAATCCGTCTACACCGTACCCATGGAATCCACTGGCCACGTCTTCCCCGGCCCCCCGGCCGCCACACCCTGAGCGGACGGGCGGAAGCCCCCGGTTACGTTCCGGCACCCTGGTGCCCACCCCTGCCAACCCCTGAGCGGACGGGCGGAAGCCCCCGGTTGCGTTCCGGCACCCTGGTGC
>JBEAUF010000340.1:0-18888 GCA_041161565.1 Planctomycetota bacterium
GGTTGTGGAACGGGCATGTGTGTGGTGGCAGCGGGCAGTTGGCGGCCCGCAGGCGGACACAGATCCGGGGCCGTGGATTTTATCTGCCAGCCGTCCGGGAATGCAGCCGGAATCCGCGGAATTCGCGGGAAACGTGTGTTTTTAGCGGTGGAACCTGATCTGGACATGAAATTCGAGTTTCAGCAGAATCTGCTGGAGAGCCAACAGCGGTCAGCTGCCTGATATCAGCTGTCGGCTGTCAGTTCACCATTACACCTGGACTGCAAACTGCGGGGCTAAAACCTGCTGTCTGCGGCCCGCGGACTGCAGCCTGCAACTTGCAGGCTCCCTCCTCCTCCGAGGTTTTTCCATGCCGCGTCTGGCAATTGCCGTGTGTTGTTACGCCGGCATTTTCACATTCTGCTTTCTGAACGCCCTGCTGCTGCGTTTCGATCTGTCTCCGCTGCAGATTGTGCACAGCATGCTGGGCGTGGAACAGGTCATGCCTGAGGGTTTAACGACCCGGCAGGTATTTGAATTTGAGCAGAAGCAGTATGCGGTTGGCGTCTTTCTGAACGGTGTGGCCCTGGTGGTGCTGCTGAAGGTCGCGGTGGTGCTGTTTTCCCGCGAGTGGCGGCGTCAGTTGCGGTATTCGACGATCCACGACATGGCGTGGTCGGTGGCGGTGTGCTGTGTCAGCGGAGTGCTGCTGGCGGCCCTGCAGCAGGCGAGGGAGACGATTCCGGAGATTCCGCGGGGCGTGATCTTTATCGACACGATGTTGTCGGCCGCATTTCTGGCGACCGCACGAATAGCTGCAAATTCCCTGCGTATGCTGCGACAGCGTTACCGCAACCCGGAAGCTGTGCGGACCCTGATTTATGCGGGCGGCAATGAAGCCCACGCGCTGCTGGCTTCGCTGCAGGCCGGCGGTTCTTCGCTGCGAGTCGTTGCGGTGGCATCACCGACGGCGGGTTCGCGAGCGGGAATGGTGGGTGGCGTGCCGATTCTGGACGCATCGGTCGGCATCGAGCTGCTGCTGCGTCGCACCGCTGCTGAAATGGTGCTGCTGCCATCCAGTCTTCCGGGCAGGACGATTCGGGAGATCAGCGACGCCTGTCGTCAGCAGGGAGTGGACGCGCATGTGGTCCCGAGGGTGGACGAGATCCCGGGTGGTCGCTTCCAGCTGCGAATGCGGGAAGTAACGATTGACGACCTGCTGCGACGCGACCCCAATCGGCTCGACCTCGAAGACATTCGCAGCACCGTGGAAGGTCGTGTGGTGCTGGTTACGGGAGCAGCCGGGAGTATCGGATCGGAGGTCTGTCGTCAGCTCCTGCGATTCGGCCCGCGGCGAGTGGTGATGCTCGACCAGTCAGAATTCGCCATCTTTCAGCTGGAACAGGAATTTCACCAGCTGCGAGCGGGCGGTGAGCATAAGCGAATCGGGATGGAGTTCCTGATTGAGGACATCACGGACGAAGCGGCGATGCAGCGAGTCTTCATGCAGTATCGTCCGTCGGTGGTGTTTCATGCGGCCGCCTACAAGCACGTGCCGCTGATGGAGGGCAATCCGCAGGCAGCAGTTCGGAACAACGTGTTTGGTACGCGTGTTGTCGTGGATCTGGCCGACCGTTTTCAGGTCGAGCGTTTCGTGATGATTTCCACCGACAAAGCTGTGCGGCCGACCAACGTCATGGGGGCCACCAAGCTGATCGCGGAAGAATATCTGTCCGCCGTTGCTCAGCGGTCAAAGACACGTTTCATCACAGTCCGCTTCGGCAATGTGCTCAATTCCGCCGGCAGTGTCGTCCCCACTTTTCGGCGGCAGATCGAAGAGGGCGGACCGGTGACGGTGACCGACCCTGAAATGCAGCGCTATTTCATGACCATCCCGGAAGCCGTGCAGCTGGTGCTGCAGTCCGGAGCGATCGGTGAAGGTGGCGACGTACTGATCCTCGATATGGGCGAACCCGTGCGAATCGTGGATCTGGCAAAGGACATGATTCGACTTTCCGGACAGCGTTATCCGGAAGACATCGATATCGTTTTCACTGGCCTGCGGCCGGGTGAAAAGCTGTATGAAGAGCTGTTCTATGAGACCGAGCAGCATGCGGTGAGGATTCACGAGAAGATCTTCCGGGCACCTCGAAGCAAACTCGCTGCGGAAGGCACTGCCGAACGCAATCTGGCAATGCTCCAGCGACACATCTACGGCAGCCGTGAAGAACTTCGTGAAGTCCTCTGGCAGATCACTTCAGACATCGTCGAACGCAGCTCCGGCAACGAACAGTCCGGTCGCCGGGCCGCGTGATCGCGGGTCATTCCAGAAACCGCGCCCGTTCTTCTGCTGACGGCAGCCGGCACTGGTCCAGCTTCCCGAAGATTCGATAGCGAACTTTGCCGATCAGGATGTATCCGAGGTCGCGAAGTGGGCGAGGAATGATCCAGAGCAGTGCAGCGGCCAACTTCCAGGGTCCGCCCATCGCCAGCAGAATGCGAACGACAGCAGCACTGCGGACCCACATGCCGTTGGGAGTGAGAAACACCACGGTGGAAAGCTGCTGCCAGCGCTGCGGCGGGAGCATCAGGCGAGCGGTCTGGCCCTGGAGCGGGGAGAATCTGAGTTGTCGGCGGCGGTCCCGGAGCATGATCCAGTTGATGAAGAAGTTGCAGAAGCCGCAGACCCCATCAAAGAACACAATCCCCCCTTCCGCCGTCACCTGCGGGGACTGTGGAGGCTGGTTGCTGACGGGCAGTTCCGATTTCACGGCTGCAGTCCCCCAAAAAAGAAAACGACAGGAAGATTCCTGTCGTTTTCGAAACGATCAAGCGAGGGAGGGACTGACAGGGATTAGTCCTGGTAGTCCACTTCGATGTGACCCTTCTTCACTCGCACGTCAACCGCGTACTTGCCGTAGTCATAACGGATGCGGTCGCCATTTTTGCTGCAGGTGACAACTTCGCAGCCACATTCCGGAACGCAGATGCTGATGTAAACACAGGCGGGTTCGCAGCAGCAGCAGGAATCACAGGCACAGGGATCTTTAACCTGAATGATCTTCGGAACGGCACAGGGAGCCATTTCGTTCAGGTCTTTGTACTTCACGTTGCAGTACAGTTTGACATCAGCCGGAGCCGGAGCCGGTGCGGGTGCAGCCGGGGGCGCGGGTTCAGGTGCCGCCGCAGCAGCCGGTGGGACGTTGTCCTGGGCAAACAGGTTGCCGGAAACGAACAGTGACAGGCAGGCAACTGCCAACAGAGCCAACTTTTTCATGATCAACCTTTCCGAAACCAATACCTCAAATGAAACAGTCTTCACCACAGTAGCTTGACTGATCGCAGAATCGACAGTCTTCCACAAACATTCCCCGCCGATTCGGTTCAGTCAAAATCGCGTCAGGAAGTTGAATGCATTTCCAAAAAACAAGTGACGAACGTGTTTGCTGCACCGGAGGCGCAGCAGAAAAAGACTGGGAGCTTTAGGCAACTATGGAGATTATGGGGGCAGGGCTGCCTTGTCAAGAAATCTTGACAGCCGTTTGGCGGATTGGAGAAAACGGGATAGATGCGACAGTTCACCAGGAAGCCTCGTCCGGGATGGTGAAACGCTGTGAAATGGGGCAACCAGCGTCAATGGCGGTGGCCGGGCCGATCGACTAGTATCCTGCCTCGGCCGGCATTCGCCGGTAATTGCCCGCAGCCAGTTCTGAGGTGATAAAATGCCCGAAACCCACAATCAAAGCGCAGCCGGACGCCGCAATTTTCTGGAAACGTCAGCCGCAGGAGCCCTTGCTGCTGCCGTGTTTGTCAGCCCGTCAGCAGCCACGACAGGGCCGGATGAAAAGCGTCCGATTGTGGTGGGGGTGATGGGTGCCAGCCGCGGAGCCGCACTGGCATCGGTATTCGGCAGCCTGCCCGGCGTCGAACTCCGCTATGTCTGCGACGTGGACAGCAACCGCGTGAAGGCACTCCAGGAATCCATGTCCATGAAGCTGCAGCAGCCGGTGCAGGCTGTCGCTGACTTTCGCAAAATTCTCGACGATCCCGGAGTGGACGCACTGCTCTGCGCGGCTCCCAACCACTGGCACGCCCCCGCCGGTATCCTCGCCTGTTCAGCCGGCAAGCACTGCTACGTGGAAAAGCCGTGCAGTCACAACCCGCGTGAAGGGGAACTGCTGATCGAAGCCGCCCGCAAACACAAACGCTGCGTGCAGATGGGTAACCAGCGTCGCAGCAGTCCCACCATCCGCGAAGCCATGCAGCTGCTGCATTCCGGTGCCATCGGTCGAGTGTATTACAGCCGCAGCTGGTACGCAGCCACCCGCGGTACCATCGGCACAGGTACTCCGGCACCAGTACCTCCGCATGTTGACTATGAACTGTGGCAGGGTCCTGCCCCCGACCTGCCCTTCACCTCCAACCGCCTGCACTACAACTGGCACTGGGTCTGGCACTTCGGCAACGGAGAACTCGGCAACAACGGCATTCACTCCATCGACCTCTCCCGCTGGGGGCTTGGTGTCGACTACCCAACCCGCGTCGTCTCTTCCGGCGGTCGCTATGCGTTTCAGGACGACCAGGAAACAGCTGATACGCATGTTGTTTCCTTCGAATTCCCGGACCGTCGCCAGATCACCTGGGAATGCCTCAGCTGCAATCGCCACGGGATGGATGGTTCGGGGTTCGGCGTCAGCTTCCACGGTGAAAATGGAGCGATGAAGCTGAATGATTCCGGCTACGTGATTCTGGATGCCAAAGGCAAGGAAACCGCGAAGAAGGATGGAAGCGATGGCATGAAAGCCCACGCGGAAAACTTCATCGAAGCCATCCGCCGCAACGACCCGACTATGCTCAATTCCGAAATCGAGCAGGGCCACAAATCCACACTGCTGTGCCACCTCGGCAACATCGCACACCGCACCGGCGCTGCACTTCAATGCAACCCGGCCGATGGCCATGTACTGAAGAACGACGAGGCGATGCAGCTCTGGTCGCGCCAATATCGAACAGGCTGGGAACCTAAGGTTTAGCAGAACCCGCAGATTCCAGCACGACACTGAATTCCAGTGCAGAGCCGTCGCTGACGTTGATCACTCGGATGGTCGCCTCCTGAGGCGACTTCTGCATGGCAGCATCCAGGTCCTCCAGCGTGCGAATGGCTTCGCCGTTCACCGCATCAATCACATCGCCGGGGTCAAGACCGTAATTGACCCCGTCCAGCTTCAGTCGCCGGGCATTGCCAAGTTCGTGGGCAGCCAGAACCACTATTCTGCCCCCCTGCCGATGCACGTCCACTCCCAGACGCGCGTTAGTGGCAACGCTGGCTGCCGATAGTCCGTAAGGCCCAGTCACCGTACTGGCGAACAGCATCGGATACTGTGTCCTCTGCCGGCGATCCGGTTTGGAACCTATCTGCACCTCACCAATGAAGTTCTGAAACAGCGTGTTCGTGCCCTCACGAAGTTCACTGATAAACCGAGTCCAGCCATAGCTGCTGTTTTCACGATGCTCATGCAGCAGTGCAGTGAATGCGGATGTGAAAAGTGAGCCTTCGCTCGGATTGTGGTGGGTCATAGCGACCTCGCCCGGCCGGCAGGCATTGATATCCAGCATCCCACTGGACCTGAAGAACAGATTGCGAAACAGCGGCAGTGTTTCAGGGGGACCTGCCGGAGCACCAGCGAATTCTTCGGGTGGGACAGGCTTCTGCAGTGAACAGGCGTCCGTCACGAGCATTTGCAGTCGGCAGCTGTGACGACTCATCGCAGCCCGCAGCCTGCTGCGACTAAGCGTGCCCCTGCGGATCTTTATCAGGTGCCCCGCGCCAGAGGTGAACTCGCCGTGGCCGGAAAAATAGACCAGCACTGCGTCATCCGGCCGCACCGGAAGATTTCTGATGGCGTTCAGAATTCCGGCTTCATCCGGAGCAGGCCTCTCGAAGCCGTCCACCTGCACCAGATTCAGGTCCTGCTCACGCACACTCGCAGTGAATGTAGCCGACATTCCCAGCAGATCAGCAGCCACATACAGTCCAATTCCGGTCTCACGGGGATCACCTATCAGGACCACATGCAGTTTGGCTGCCGAGGCCGGGAGTGCAGCGACGGCACTGATGACGGCGGCAGCCACCAGGATCCGCAGCTGTCGGCACAGGGGAATGCGAGGAGCGGTGAATTTGGCTGGCATGCCGTGGGGTCCTTCCTGATTGCCACCGTGGGATGAATTATTCCGCCGCATCACTGTAGAGGATTTTGACCGTGGCGCGCAGCTTGCCGATCTGCCTGACCACGTTCTTCGTCGGATCCGACTCGGGCTTACCGGGCACAATCCGTCCCTTCACAAAATCAAACGGCTCATTGGGCGGCGGCGTCTTCTGGTCCTCAGGCCATGCCGCACGGAAAGCGACCGTGATCACACCTTCTTCGACAGCAGGCGGCAGGAGCAGTTCTTTGGGGATGTCCTGCTGCTCACCGATCACAAACGGCCAGGCCTGCTTTTCATCCCGATAGAAACCAATCACGGTTCGCTGGCTGTTTTTGGGGATGAGGTCAAAGAGGCCGGTGCGGTCTGCGGGGTTGTCTGCGAGCGAGAATCTGGAAATCCCATCCAGCAACACCTCTGCGGCCGCCTCAAAGTCACAGTCGTTATGCACTCGGACGGCGATTCGGTCGCCACGACGAACGCGTACGCGCGGGAGGCCATTCTGAAAGGTCGGGATGATGGGCTGAGGTTCGCTGCCGACCTGACCCACGCGACAGATTTCCACTCGATACGGACTTGTGGCGGCCGGCCGGATCCACGAACGCTGATGGGCCGCCATTCCGGATGTGTCAGGTTTCGCCCCGTCTGGCTTTGAGGGTGCTGCTGCGATTTCGCCGCCCTGCCGAACAACCAGTGCAACCTCCTCGGGGCTATTCACCCGCAGCTGAAATGTCTGCGGCGTCGCGCTGCCAATTCGCAGCTGGCAGTCCGCAACGAGTACCGAGGGGTGGGCGGGGTCACTCACAAAAATCCCGGACAGATCGTTTTTTGCTCCCTGGTCGGCTGCGACGCCCAATTCCTGCAGGGCCGCGTTGAACTGCTGAGCGATCGCGCGGTCGCTGCCGCCCTGCACGTGGAAGGCCCGCACGTGAATTGAGCGTTCGCCGGCCAGTTCCAGTTCCTTCGCGACGTGTTTCGCAGCTTTCGCCACGGCGTCCCTGCGGTTGGGCGCCTGAAAGACGTTGACGGCAGCACCAGGCTCCGCACCGCAGGTCGCCGCGAAAACCAGCACCTGCAGTGCGACAGCGATCTGTTTAACAACGGTTGTGAACATGGGAAGCAGCCCTGTCAATCAGAAAATGGTGGCACTCTGCGACGTTCGGACGACCTGCAAATGTGCGGCTGACCAGCGGAAGGCAGAGAAATTCTGAGCATTAGGCGCGAAATTACCACTGCCCGCGGCAATTTTTCGCCCAAAGTCCGCCTGCACAGAGGGGTGAACCGATCGCCAAGATCATCGATGGCAACTGAACCGACACACGGGTGCACCTTTCGGTTCGCCGCCGGTCGATCGGAACGTCCGCAATTGCGATGATTGCTTGATGCGCGGGCTTCAGCCGGAGTATTTGCGGAACACAAGGCACGCGTTGTGACCACCGAAACCGAAGCTGTTTTTAAGCACACTGCGGATGGTCATCTGCCGGGCTTCCCAGGGGACGTAGTCAAGATCGCAGTGATCGTCGGGGTGGTCGAGGTTGATGGTTGGCGGAGCGGTTTGTTCCTGGATGGCTTTGACGCAGAACACGGATTCCACACCGCCGGAAGCTCCGAGCAGGTGCCCGATCTGACTTTTTGTGCTGGAGACAGCCAGCGCATCGGCGTGGCGTCCAAAAACGGACCGGATCGCCTGAGACTCCGCGACGTCTCCCTGGGGAGTGCTGGTGCCGTGAGCGTTGACGTAGTCGACGGCATCAGGCGTGACATCCGCATCGCGGAGTGCCGCGGCAATGGCCCGAGAAGCGCCGGTTCCGCGAGGATCCGGATTAGTCAGATGCGTGGCATCCGAAGACAGACCGTAGCCGGCGATTTCGGCAAGAATAGGGGCACCGCGCCGGATGGCGAAGTCGAGTTCCTCAAGGAGCAGCACACCGGCGCCTTCTGAGAGCACAAAGCCGTCGCGATCTCTGTCAAACGGCCGACTGGCCTCCCGAGGCGCATCATTGCGTGTGGAGAGGGCTCCCATGCGAGCGAACCCAGCAATACCCATGGGGGTCAGTGCCGCTTCGGTACCCCCGGCAACCATGACGTCGGCCATGCCGTACTGAATCAGTTTGAAGGCGTCACCGATGGCATTGGTGGCCGAAGCACAGGCTGTGCAGACTGCGGTACTTGGGCCGTGAAGTTTCCAGTGCACCGACACGTTGCCACTGGCGGCGTTGATGATCAGCTTGGGGATCATAAACGGTGAGATGCGATCGGGGCCGCGATCGAAGAGCACGGAATGCTGGAGTTCAATTTCGTCGAGGCCCCCGATGCCGCTGCCCAGCAATGTGCCATAACGCCAGGGGTCGCCGGCGGTGAAGTCGATGCCGCTTTGAGTGATTGCCTGCTGAGCGGCTACGAGGGCGAACTGGGAAAATCGATCGGCCCGTCGCAGCTCTCTCGCGTCGATCTGCAGATACGCATTGGCGTCGAAACCGCAGATTTCTCCGCCAAAGCGAACCTTGAAATCACGACAGTCAAATCGCTGTATCAGACCAATGCCGCTCTCACCACGGCAAATGGACGACCAGACATCACCCACTTCGCAGCCCAGCGGGGTGACAACGCCCAGCCCTGTCACCACTACTCGACGGCGAAACATGACGACGGCTCACGACACAGGAAACACTCAAATCACAACGACAACCGGCAACGCACCTGAGCCGGATCAGGAAAACTCCCGATCCGGCGCCCAGATGGGCCCTGCCTGCCAGAAACAGGCTTTCTCAGCCCTTCGTCTTGTTCGAAATGTATTTCACGGCGTCGCCCACTGTTTTGATCTTGTCATAGTCCTCGTCCGGAATCTTGACCTCGAAGTGGTCTTCGAGAGCCATTACCAGTTCGACAATATCCAGTGAATCCGCCTTGAGGTTGTCCACAAATGAACTCTCAAGCGCGATTTCTTCTTTGGGAACGTCCAGATGCTCTCCGACGATCGCAATCACTTTTTCTTCAATCGACGACACAGGCGAAATCCTCCAGCCAGGCCCTGCATTCGCACACGCTGGACGTGCTCTGCGAATGTTCCACGAAGCTTTCCCAGGCTGACTGCTCCATGCGCAGACAACGTCCGGTTCGCGGAATGGTGCGGAGGTTACAGGTTTTGCCAAACCATGTAAACCCGTCCCGTCTGCGCCCTCCCCCCTGTTTTCTCACTCCTGCCCAACACGCCCCAGGAAAACCTCACTCGCACCCATCCCATCCGCCCTGCGAACTCTCTTTCGCCTGCCGCCAACTACCCAAAAGACCCTCCATACCGAATTTAACGGCACACCTTTCCCGACTTCCCCACAATCCCCCCGAAATTGGCTACCACGGCACCCGCAGCCTGTATATTTGGACACACAGGGAGATTTTGGAGGAATATCCGGAATTTTCCTCCCAGGTCTCAAACGCCTCCGCTCACACCGCCTGCTGTCCCCGGATTCCCTCGGAGCCATTCCCTTGACCACCGCTCCCGCCGCCGGCCTCTCTGATTCCATGACGCGGTCCCGCACCTCCGCACAGTTCGTGGGCTTTCGCCTTGCTGAGCAGGACTACGCCTTCCGCATCGAACAAATTCAGGAAATCGTGATTCCGGATCGCCTGACGCAGCTGCCCCAGGTCCCGGACTATATTGAGGGCGTAAGCAACCTCCGCGGCACCATCATTCCGGTTGTCAGCCTGCGACGCCTGCTCAATCTGCCCCCCGTCCCCATGGACTCTGAGACCCGCACCATCGTGGTCAATGTGCGTCCAAGGATTATTGGCTGCACCGTGGACTCAGTGACTCAGGTGCTGCGGATTGCCCCGGGCGAAATTCTTCCCGCCCCGGACATGCTCACCAGTGAAGGTGGCAGCTTCATTGACGGCTTCGCGAAGATCGACGCGCGGCTCGTAACCCTGCTCAACGTCCCGCAGTTGCTGGATCCCGCAAAGATGGAGCTGGTGCGGGAACTTGCCCGCAACGGAGCATTGACAGCGGGTCCCTGAGACCACCGCGGACAGACACCGGCGGCAGTCCGGATTCCCCCACACACTCACCCGAACCAGCAAGACAAATCGGAGAAATCCATGGCAAAGCGTCAGAGCACAGCAGGCTCCAGCAGGCAGCGTGGCAGCGTCACAGCAATCGACTTTCAACAGATCCTCGAAAACTCGCAAATCCGGGTCATGGTTGCCAACCGCAACCTTGAAATCATCTACATGAATCCTGCCTCCCGCAACACCCTGCGGGAAATGCAGCACCTGCTGCCAATTCCCGTCGATGAGATGCTCGGCAAGCCCATCGATATCTTTCACAGGAATCCGGAGCACCAGCGGCGGTTTCTGGCGGACCCCTCCAACCTGCCCCATAAAGCCCGGATTCAGCTCGGCCCCGAAGTGCTGACCCTCAGCGTCTCTGCCGTACGCGACGCAGAAGGCAACTACGCCGGCCCCATGATCAACTGGGAACGCATCACTGACCAGGTACGGGCTCAGGAGCGGGAGCAGCAGATGCGTGACGCTCAGCAGGCTGCGGCGGAACAGCTGCGGCACCGGGTCAATCAGCTGATGCAGGTCGTGTCCGCGATTGCCAACGGAGACCTCACCCAGCAGGTGCATTCCGAGGGCGATGATGACCTGAGTCGCCTGGCGACCAGCGTCGGCCGCATGTCGGGCGATCTTCGCAACCTCGTCAGCGAAGTCGTCGAGGCTTCTGATCAGCAGAGTGAAGGGGCTCAGGCCATCGCCGAAAGCTCGCAGAACCTCAGCGAATCGTCACAAACCCAGGCCGCCTCGGTGGAGGAAATGTCCTCGGCGGTGGAAAGCATGCTCAAGTCGATGCAGGTGATCAGCGAGAGCGCCGCGGTGGCTCGCCAGCAGGCCGACGCCACCGCCGGACTGGCCCGCGAAGGCGGCACTTCCACCGAGGAAGCCGTCGAATCCATGAAGCTCATTCAGAAATCCAGCGAACAGATCAACGACATCATTCAGGTGATCAGTGAAATTGCCAGCCAGACCAACCTGCTGGCACTGAACGCCGCCATCGAAGCCGCCCGCGCCGGCGAACATGGACTCGGTTTCGCCGTGGTTGCTGATGAAGTTCGTAAGCTCGCAGAACGCTCCAGCCTCGCCGCCAAGGAAATCACGCAGCTCATCAAGGAATCCACTCGGCGTGTTGCCGAAGGAGCCGAACTCTCCGTTCGCGTCGGACGCTCACTCAAGTCCATCGTGCAGGCCGTGGAACAAACCGCCGCCGGCATCTCCCGCATCGCTGCCTCCACCGAAACTCAGGCCGAAAGTGCTCAGGAGGTTCAGTCGGCCATTCGCTCCGTCGGTCGCACCACCGAAGCCGCCGCAGCCGGCTCAGAAGAGCTCGCTGCCAGCGCTGAACAGCTGGGAGCTCAGGCCTCAGCACTCAGGGACCTCGTGTCCCGCTTCCGCGTCTGATCAAACCTGCCCACCCCACGCAACTCCCACTGCATGCGGCGAGGAATTATGGAACCTTCGCAGCTGGCTCCGGCCGAATTCGATGAATTCCGCCGCCTGATCTACAGGCTCAGCGGAATTCACGTCCCCGAAAATCGCATCACGCTCCTCAGCAACAGAATCCGCAGAAGACTCCGCGCCCTCCAGCTGCCGGGCTACGCCCAGTATCTCGCGCTTCTCAAAACATCCGCCGGCAGCGAGGAACTCGGATTCTTCCTTGACGCTGTCACCACCAACGAAACCTCGTTCTTTCGCACCGAAAAACAGTTTCACTGGCTGCAAACGGAATTCCTTGAAGACCTCTGCTCTCGCATCCAGCGCGGCTCACACCCGCGACGCATCAGAATCTGGTCCGCTGCCTGCAGCACCGGACAGGAACCACTCACCATCGGCATCTGCCTCCTTGAACACTCCGAACTGCTCCGCGGCATCGACATCGAAATCGATGCCTCAGATCTCAGCGAACAAGTTCTCGCACAAGCCCGCTCAGGCCAGTACGAAAGACGGTTACTGACCGGAATTCCCCCGGAACTCCAGCTCAAATACTTTCTGCCCGTTTCCCGCACAAACACTCAGAACTCCGATGCCGATCCTGCCAAAGACCTCTGGCAGGTCCGCCCATCACTCCAAAGTCTCATCCGCTATCAACGCCACAACCTGATCACCAAACCCCCCGGCAGCGGCTACGACTGCATCTTCCTCAGAAACGTCATGATCTACTTCGATCAGGAATCCAAAACAGTTGTTGCCGGACATCTGCAGCGAGCACTCGCTGATGGCGGATATCTGGTCATCGGTCCTTCTGAGGGACTCCACGAACAACTTCTCCAACTCCAGAGACGCTCCGCCTTCATCTACCAGAAAGCCACGGGAGCCCGCCCATGACCGCCGCGGATTCTCAGCCACAGGATGACAACGCCTTTCTGTCCGAAGAAATGGCGCAGTACCTGCAGGTCTACATCGATGAATCCGATGAAGAACTCGAAGGCCTCACCGAAGCCATCCTGCAGCTGGAAAAAAATCCCCGCCACGCTGAATCACTCAACCGCGCCTTCCGCATGCTCCACTCCCTGAAGGGCTCTTCAGGAATGCTGGGCTTTGAAATCGTCGGCGGCCTCGCACACGAACTGGAAGAACGCTTCGAACACTATCGCTCCGGACGCAACACACTCGATCGCGAAACCACTACACTGATTCTCCGAGCCGTCGATTTCTTCCGCGCATTTCTCTCCAGACTCCGCACCGGTGATCTGAGCCAGGGTGATCCCGAACCCCTGCTGCGACAACTCCGCAACCTCACCGAATCCGCCACCAGCCCAAACTCACGAACAGCCACACCCGGCCACGGATCCTCGTCACAAACCCCGGCCACAACCACGCCCGCAATCGAACCTTCACTCAGCCAGGCCGGAGGACTCCGAATCAGAGTCCGCTTCCGACAGGGACTCCAGCTCGCAGACCTCAAAGCCCGCCTGATCCTCTCCAGACTCTCCGCCATCGGCGAAATCGCCTCCTGCGAACCGCCCGTTGATGATATCGACAGCTTTGAAGAACTCACCCTGTTCTCCCTCTGCCTGATCACCTCCACACCCGTTGACGAGGTGCGGCGAATTGCCAGTGTGGATGGCGTCGAATCCGTGGATGTCACCACCTCCACACTCGGAGGTGACTCCATCACCGCCTGGCCCGCGCAACTGGAGCAGACCAGGGAACAGTTTCCGGCAACAGCCGGAAAAACAGAAACAGCCGCACCTGCACCAACACCAGCACCAACACCAACACCTGCACCTGCCGCGATTACCGCGCCGGTGGCCGCACCAGGGCCCGCCGCGCCCGCTCAGCCGCCAGCCCCTCCCGCGGCTGCAGCTGAGCCGCCCGGGAAGGAATCAGATGCACTCGCCGAGCAGGAGCCATCGACGAGTACTGCCACGGCTGCAGACGAGGCTGGCCGGGATCCCCGCACGGCCGTCCAGGAAACGCTGCGAGTGGACATCGGGAGACTCGATCAGCTGCTCAATCTCACCGGTGAACTCGTAGTCGCCAACGCCCGCTGCAACCAGCTGCTGGCTGATACCACGTCCGCCTACCGCCGAACACCGGGCCAGCGTCGTTCGGCGGAGGTTCGTGAGGACCTGCGACGAAGACTGGAACGGCTGCGGGGCTGGCTTCAGAGTCAGCCCGACGGCGTCCGTGTCTGCAGCGAACTGCTTGGCGGACTTGACGAGGAACTGGATCTGCTCGACCGCGAAGCCGCACTTCAGGAAACAGGCCGCCGCTTCTACACGGACATGGCTGAAGCCGTCGATCAGCTGAACCGTGTTTCCCGGAATATGCAGCGAAGCGTGCTCAGCACACGCATGATTCCCATCGGCCCGCTGTTCAACCGTTTCCGTCGAGTTGTCCGGGATCTTTCGGTGGACCGCGGCAAACAGGTGAAGCTGGTCATTCAGGGCGAAAAGACCGAGCTCGACAAGCGAATGATTGATGCTCTGGGTGACCCGCTGTTGCACCTCATTCGCAACGCCCTGGACCATGGAATGGAACCACCTGCCGTGCGTCGCGCAGCGGGCAAGACAGAAGCGGGCACCATCATCCTCTCAGCCGTCCACCGGGGCAACAACGTACTGATCACAATTCAGGACGATGGTGGTGGCATTCAGACCTCACGAATTCGTGCCAAGCTGGTGGCTCAGGGAATGGCTTCCCAGGTACAGGCGGATGCCATGACGGAACAACAGGTCATTGAAACCATCTGGCAGCCGGGGTTCAGTACCGCCAGTTCCGTTACGGAAATCAGTGGTCGCGGTGTCGGGATGGATATCGTTCGCGCTGCCATCTCAGACCTCAGCGGCACGATCGAGGTGTCGACGAACCCGGGACAGGGGACAACCTTCACAATCCGCCTCCCACAGACACTGGCCATCATCCACAGCCTGCTGTTTCGTTGTGGGGGTGGCTTCTTTGCCGTACCGATCGACGATGTCCGGGAAATCGTGTCCGTACTCCCGCAACAGATCCATTCCATTCATCGACATCAGGCAATTGAAGTCCGCGGTTCACTGGTTCCGCTGTATCGACTCGATGGCATCTTCCGCTGGCACGGCAAAGGACTCGGTCACGTCGCCGGCGATACGGACTCCCCGGAAAATCGCCGCCAGGAGGTTTTGATTCTGCAGGCCCGTGGAAAAACTCTGGGACTCTCCGTTGACAGCCTCATCGGTCGCTCCAACCTGGTTATCAAATCACTCTCCGATAATTACATTCCCGTGCGCGGCCTCTCGGGGGCCGGTATTCTGGGAGATGGTACCGTCTGCCTGATGCTGGACTCACCTGCCATCGCCGATCTCACGTCCCCCACTCGACCGGATCGCGATGAACCCAAATCGCGAATCGGACGAAAACAACCCGCCGGCGTTTGACGCAGCGGATTTCATGACCACGACGGAGCACTCCATGGAACAGGAAGCATTCAGCCCCGAACACCTGCAAAAGCTGATCCCCGCCGTACACCGCGGGGCGGCGGAATGTTCGCAGGCAATCTCAGCCTGGTGCTCGGCCCCCCTGTCAATGACCGTCGAACGGGTCGGGCAGAGCACCCTGCAGCAGGCTACCGGACTGCTCGGAACCGGAGACGCCGCCGTCTGTGCCTGTCTGATGGGAATGGAAGGCTCCTGCACAGGACAAATGCTGCTGGGCTTCGAAGACGCCAGCGGACTGACACTCGCTGACCTCATCCTCGGACGGCCGGATGCCACCACCAGTGTCTGGGGTGATGTTGAAATCTCCGCCGCTATGGAGACCATGAACATCGCCGGCAGCGCTTTCCTCAACGGCCTCGCCGCAGAACTCTCAGAACGCTCAGGACAACCCATCCGCCTGCTCCCAACTCCCCCCGTATTCCTCCGTGACTACGCCGCCAGCCTGCTGCAGTCCGCATTTATGAACCAGGCCTGCTCCGACAGCCTGCTGGTGTACACCGAGACTCGCTTTGAACTCTGCGGACGCCCACTCGCATGGACCTTCCTCTGGATCCCCGACGCCGAATCAATTGACCACCTGCGAACGCTCCTGCAGTCCCTGCCCCTGACCGGGCACAAATGAACCACTCTGTGCAGTCTCCGGAAAGAATGTGTGTGCATGTCGCACAAGCCTGATCCCTCTCCAGTTGAAAAGTACCACCGCCGGGTAGGTATGGGAGAACTGGATGTGATGCGTGGCGGAGGCGTCCTGAAGACGCTCCTCGGCTCCTGCATTGGACTTGTTCTCTACGATCGGCAAAATGTGGTGGGCGGTCTGGCACATATTGTGCACCCGGATTCCACCGGTCGCGCCGGTCCACCCGGAAAATATGCCGATACCGCCCTCGCCGAACTCCTGCGACTGATCGAACAAAAGGGCGGACGCCAGAAAAATCTGACCGCCCGCTACGCAGGAGGTTCCAATATGTTTGGTACAACTCAACTCAACCAGATCGGACAACTTAACTCCGCTGCCGTCGCCAGACTCCTCAAAGCCGCCGGAATCCCCGTGCTCGCCAACGATTGCGGCGGCGGAAAGGGACGACAACTGAGCTTCGAAATTGCCAGCGGCGACGTTACTGTCGAAGTGCTCGGCGGAACCCCGACCAGCCTTTGATCTCAGATCAGCCAGGACTTTTCAAAATGCACCGACTCCTGATCGTTGACGATGCACTCATCATGCGGATGAAAATCCGTGAAGTCGCCACACGCGCCGGCTGGACCGTCGCCGCCGAAGCGGCCAGTGGAGCGGAAGCCGTCCAGCTCTACGAAACCCACCGACCGGACCTCGTCACCATGGACCTCGTCATGCCGGAAATGGACGGACTCGAAGCACTTCGTGCTATTCGTCAACTCGACCCCGCCGCCAGCGTCGTGATGGTCAGTGCCGTCAATCAAAAGGAAAAACTTCGCGAATGCATCGCTGCCGGAGCTGTGGATTTCGTGATCAAACCCTTCCAGCCACTCGATCTGCAGACATTCTTCGAAAGCCGGAAAACAGAACGCAAATGACCAAACGCCGGACATCGGCCTAACGAACACAGGGAAATCGTCGGAGCTGCTCCCATGCGAACACTGCAGGTGCTCATCGTTGATGACTCCGCCCTGTTCCGCACTCTGCTGCAGAATGTCATCCGAGAACTCCCCGGAGCCTCCGTCTGCGGCTCCGTAAGCAACGGTGAACAAGCCCTTGACGCCATCGCCAGACTCGCCCCCGATGTCGTCACTCTCGATGTCGAAATGCCGGGCCTCTCCGGTATCGATGTCCTCCGGGAACTCCGCCGCAGAAAAGCCACGTGTCGAGTCATCATGGTGAGCCGACTTACGGCAGCCGGTGCCCGAATCACCACCGATGCACTCCTCGAAGGTGCCTTCGACTTCATCCTGAAACCCTCCGGCGCCGCACTGCAGAATAATCGCCAGATCCTCTCTGAAGCACTCGCCGAACACCTCACCAGCATCCGCCAGATGCTGCCAGGCGAAACACCAGAGCCTGGAGTCGGGGCCGTCAGACCCCCAGTCCTGCACCAGCCGGCACTCGCCAGCGACCAGCCGCCCGGAGTCATCGTCATCGGCTGCTCAACCGGAGGCCCCGATGCACTCGCTCGGCTGATCCCCGACCTGCCAATCGACTGGCAAATTCCAATCGTCATCGTCCAGCACATGCCGGCCGGATTTACACACTCCCTCGCACAGCGACTCAACGAAGCCAGCGAACTGCAGGTCAGTGAAGCCGCTGACGGAGATCTGCTGACCCCCGGCAGAGTCTTCGTCGCCAAAGGCGGCACACAGCTGAAACTGATCGGCGATGCCGCAAACAAAGTCGTCCTGCAACTCACTGAAGACCCACCCGAAAACTTCTGCCGCCCCGCCGTCGACTACACACTCCGCTCTGCCGCTGCCGTATTCGGAAATCGCACCATCGCACTCATCCTCACAGGCATGGGACAGGATGGCGCCGCCGGATGCCGCGCGGTGCATGAAGCCGGCGGCCGAGTCCTTGCTCAACATCCGGAAGGCTGCACGGTCTACGGCATGCCCCGCGCCGCAATGCGTACCGGCACCGTCAGTGAAGAATTGCGACTAAGCGAAATCGTCGCTCGGCTGACAACTCTCACCAGCACCGGCAGACGCAAAGAACGCTGAAACACCACCGCGGCCCGCCAAAACCACAGCCTTAGACGAAATCGGACCAACCAGACCACGACCGCAGCCGTGGCGGACTGCGGCCACACCAACACGCACCGATACCCGGCATTGACATCCGCACTCGCCTCGTTGCGATGAAGCAACGCCATGAACCGCAAGGCGGCAACGCACTGAGCCGCAGGGCGGCAGCCCGCGGGTAAAGAGTCCTGCCAACGCGGCGACAACCCCTTCCAGCGCGCACCAGCGTGCGAATCGCAACGAGGGGCTTCCGCCCGCTCAGGGGTGTGTTGTTGCAGATGTTTTGAAGAACCCGGTTCCCGTTCACACGCCTGGGTTCGATCATGAAAGGTGTGCGGTCGATGTCAATCGGCCGGTTGAGCACCGGTACGCTTCTGGTGCGACGCTGGCCGCGTGGGAACGCACTGTGCCCCGGGATTGACATCCCCGCACGCCTTGCCCGCTTTCTGCGGTGATGGAGAGAACTTCAAGGCCACCGGAAAGCAAACAACCGGCCGTCTGCCCTCGATCACTCAGACTTCGGCTCGTCAGGCTGGCCGTCGTCCTTCTTCTCTTCGTCCTTCTTCTCTTCGTCCTTCTTCTCTTCGTCCGATTTTTCGTCGCGAGGCGTTTCTTCAGCCTTCTTTTCGTCGCCCGGCTTCTGTTCCTCCTGAGCCTGACCGTCCCGCTTTACATCCTCTTCGGCAGCGGGACGATCTTTTGGAGCATCTTCGTCGGGGCGTTCGGGACGGCCTTCGCGATCCGGTCGATCGCCCTGTTTTCGGAATAACGGGCGATCGGCACCTGGCGGTCGTTCGCCGCGTCCGGGGCGTTCACCACCTTCGGGGCGACGCGGGAGAATCGTGCCTTGCTCCGGCATCGGCATTGGTTCGCGGAGTTGATTACCCGTGCGGGTCTGAAGTTCAGCGAGATCCAGTCCTCCGTCTTTGTTGGCGTCGAGTGATTCGAGGCGTTCGCGGAGGAAGGGCGGGATTTCGTCGCCGCTGAGTTTTCCGTCCTGGTTGGCATCGGCGCGGCGGAGCATTTG
>JBEAUF010000026.1:0-6344 GCA_041161565.1 Planctomycetota bacterium
AATACGACGCCGATTCCCCGGACGCACGCTGCCTCCACACCTGGGGCGATGGCGGCATCTACGAACGCTGGCTCCACTACGACACCGAACTCCGCCGCACCATCGTCACCAACTCCCTCGGACACAAAACCACCCACTTCGCCAACGAAAACGGCCTCGTCACTCGCGTCGTGGATCCGCTCGGATACGCCTCCGAATCAGCCTGGACGGAGTTCAATCAGCCAGCCTCCAGCATCAGTCCACTCGGACTGCCCACCGCCTGGAACTACGACGCTCGCGGCAATACCGTCGCCGAAATCGGCCCGGATGGCTCCGCCGTTCAGCTCGAATACAACTCCCTCGACCTGCTCACGGCGATCCAGCAGCCCAGCGGAGCGAAATGGGACTGGAGCTATGACGCGGTCGGCCAACTGCTCTCCCGCACCGATGCCACCGGTCGCCAAATCCAGTTTCGCTGGGATTCCGGACTCCTTGCTGAAATCACCGCCGCCGATGGCAGCTCCACCCGATTCAGCTGGGACGCCGCCTGCCAGCTCTCCTCACTCACCGCACCCAACGGACTCACCCTGCACTGGAAATACGACGGTCTCGGACGCACCGTCGAAATACTCTCCCCTGCCGGCTCCCAGCGACGCTGGTGGGACCTCGCCAGCCGCCCCGTTCGCGTGGCCGAACCGGACGGCAACCTCCGCTCACTGGCGTGGGACCCCGAAGGCAACCTGCTGCACTACGGTGACGTTCACAAAAACATTCGCTGCACCTATCAGGGCATGAATCGACTCGCCACGCGCCGCGAAGCGGGACACACCGTCGCCTTCCATTACAACACCGAAGAAGATCTCACCAGTGTCACCAACGAACATGGAAACGCCTGGCGCTTCGAGTATGACGAAAACCGCGAACTGATCCGAGAATATGGCTTCGATCAGCTGCGGCGGATCTACACACGCGATGCAGCGGGACGAGTCGTCCGGCTGGAACGCAGTTCTGGCGCCGTTGTTCACTATACCCACGACCCGCTCGATCGCATCACCTGCATCAATTACGGTAACGACCACGCTGAAAACTGGACCTGGGACGCCGACGGTCAACTCCTCGCCGCTGCCAGCCCCGACTGCACCGTCCGCTTTGAACGCGATGCCGCCGGACGCATTCTCCGCGAATGGCAGGATGACTTCTGGGTCGAATCCCGCTACGACGCCGTCGGTCGCCGCCATGAAATGCGTTCCTGCTTCGGCGCCGTGCAAACCATCGAACGCAACTCCGTCGGTGATGCCGTCGGTGTCACTGCCGCTACCGCCAGCTCAACCAGTCCCAGCGACCCCGCACAGATACTCTGGCAGACCCGAATCCGCCACGATCAGCTTGGTATGGAACTTGAACGCGAACTTCCCGGAGGCATTCGCAGCCGCTGGGAACGCGATCAGACCGGACGCCCCATCCAGCACCAGATCCTCCGCGACGGCAACGCGGTCCGCGACGTCCGCTACGAATGGGACGTCAACTACCGACTCAAACGCATCGTCTCGGCGCAAACCGGTGCCGTCAGCTTCGAGTTTGACGCGGCCGGAAACCTCGCGGCCGCCAGCTTCGAAAACGGACTCCGCGAACTTCGCACCCCCGATGCGGTTGGAAACCTCTACAAAACCAGCGATCGCAGTGACCGTCGCTACGGAAAATCCGGCGAACTGCTGGAATCCCGCGACGAGCGTGGCACCACACGCTTCGAATACGACACCGATGGTAACCTCGCACGCAAAATCACCCCCGAAGGTACCTGGCACTATGCCTGGGACCCCGCCGGAATGCTCAAAACCGTCGTCCGTCCCGACGGCAAAACCATCACCTTCCGCTACGACGCCCTCGGTCGCCGCATCAGCCGCACAACCGATGGCAAAACCACACGCTGGATCTGGGACGGCAACAACCCCCTCCACGAATGGATCCAACTCTCGCCCGAAGAAATCGCAGCACTTGAAGCGGCCAAACCAGCGGCTTCCCCGGCGAAAACAACCGCCCAGCTGGCGCTCACAGCACACCCGGCCACAGGACCACCGGACGAACCTGAGCTTGAACCCAAACCACTGCTGCCCGCCCCCCATGAAGTCATTACCTGGCTGTTCGATCCGGACACACTGCGCCCAGCCGCCAAACTTCAGGGCGAACACGCCTGGTCCATCGTCACCGACTACCTCGGCACCCCCACCACGATGCTGGATGAAAACGGCCGGACCGTCTGGTCAGCCGACCTGAGCATCTACGGGGAAATCAAAAATCTCACAACGGCCGACAGCCAGACTCAAACCTCATGCCCCTTCCGCTGGCTCGGACAGTACGAAGACGAAGACACCGGCCTCTACTACAACCGCTTCCGCTACTACGACCCCGCCACCGGCACCTACATCAGCCATGACCCCATCCGCCTCGCCGGCGGACTCAACATCTGCGCCTACGTGCACGACCCACTCACGTGGGTTGATCCGCTGGGGTTGAGTGGGTGTGGCGGCAACAACTCTGTTAATCTCGACCTCAAATTTATGCCGGACTGGACCGATGCACAAAAAACCGCCGCAAGGAAAAAGGCAAAAGCCTTGAGCGAAGCAAACACGGTCGTGCTAAAAAACCCGCAGCGGGCAGGGACATCTGCCTCCGCTCGTTACCGGCAGGCTGGTAACACTGTCCCTGAGAACCATGACGTGGATCACATTGTTGATCTTCAACTTGGCGGGGCTGATAACGTTCTTAATATGGATCCACTGAATTCCAGTGTCAACAGAAGTATGGGATCACAAATCCATCACCAAATCAAAGATTTGCCCGCAGGTACTGTGATAGACCGCGTAACAATTTCCTGATAGCTGGAGAAACTCATGCGATTCGATGAGCACTACAAACCTGACTTGCCCGTGCAGACAGCTGTAACCACTACCCAGGGAATCTCTGATGAAATAGAAGCCGGCGCACATGGAATCCGCAATTTTCTGAAGATTCACTCCTCGCAAACATTTGCAAATGGCCTCTACCGCATCATGAAGCTGGAAGAGATGACAACATGGACAACAATTGCCAGTGACGCTTTTCCGGAATTCCGCGGGCACATCCTGTGCTTCAGCTCCGACTGGCTCGGCCGCATCTTTGCCGTGAACCAGACGAGAAAAGTGGCAGGACAGTACCAGATATTGATGCTGGAACTCGGAACGGGAATGGCGCTCGATATTCCCGTTACCTTTGAAGACTTCCACAATGCGGAGTTGGTCGATTTTGCCAACGAAGCTCTCGCCGCCCAGTTTTATCGCGACTGGCTGAAGCATGGTGGTGCGCCACCGGGATTTGGAGAATGCGTAGGCTATAAGACTCCACTCTTTCTCGGCGGCAAAGATGTCATTGAAAACCTCGAAGTCATCGACATGCACGTCTACTGGACGTTAACAGCTCAGCTATTGACAAAGACCCGCTCCCTGCCGGATGGCACCAAGATTTCAGAAATTCGTCTGGCTGACTGACAGAGCCGCCAAACAGAACAACTCCGCGGCACAGGAAGAACAACCTGAACGGCCACCCTGTGTTTTGTTGATTCTCATCTCACGCTCTGCAAAGTGTGCTGGACCCTGGCGATGGCAGAAACATTCTCACCAATACCCGATTTCAGAAGACGTGTCAGTAACTCCACTGAATATTCAACCGCGATCGCGGACGCCAACCTCTCTGAGGGGCGGGCTATCTCGAAGGTTTATCGGACGCAGAAGGCAGCAGACGCCCTCCACCTGCTGCAGAACCCCTCGTTTTTCCCCACCGAAACGCACAATGCAGAAGCCGGCCCCAAACACGGTATCCGTCCCGATTCCGCCCCAATTCCCACATGTCCCCATCCCTTTCTTCCCCGTGCCTCCCTGAGAGCCCCGCTATGCTGGAATCCCATCGCCGGATCTTTTTCGAAGTCGCTCAGAAACACACCTGCTGGATCGGTTTACGCGAACCCAACGCACTGTCGGATAAATGGATCAACAGGCCCGGTTTTCGTCCACCGCATGATGTCCCTGATGCCGTCTCCAAAGGCTCGAACTGCGGCGCCAAGACAGCAGACAACCCCGACCACCCACTGGCCGGCCTCGTTGTCAGTCCCGTTGCCGTACCCACCGCATTTCTGCCCGGAAGCCTTCGTCGTGCACTTGATGCGTGGAAAGAATTCGCACCTGCTGGCCAGCCTTGCAATGGATTCACCGTGGACGAGGACGGCGAATGGGCCGGCTGTGTTCGCACATCCGGGCGCCTGATTCATTCTGACTATGACCTGATGACGATTTGCCGCGCAGATCAGAACGGCGGGTTCGTCGCCATGAACCATCGCAGAGCGTCTGGCACACCGGATCATTCCGCAGCCCGCGAAGAACTTGAACAGCTTGCAGAGGTTGTGATCCACGATCTGAATGCCGGATTCCAGTTTTGCATGGTGCGGCACGGCCCCGAATTCCTCTACGATCGCGTCGGTGCCAAGCCACTCGAATACTGCTACTGGTTTGGCCCCGGCAACCGCTTCAACATTTTCCTGAGTTCAATGGACAAGAATCTTCCCCACTGAACTCCCTCCGCGCATGATTTTGCTGATTTTCGTCTCACCAGCTGGGACGTGTGCTCGAGTTCGGCGATTGCAGAAAGGTTGTCGCCAATTTCCAGTCAGAGGAAAAGTGCAATGATTCCGGCGCGGAGCAGGTCGCCATCCTCAGAACCCACTTCAGTGATGGGCTGCCGGTTTCTGAGGTTTGTCGGAAGTACGACATCACTGTGACCGAAATCTACAACGGGCAGAAGATCCTCCTCGAGGATGCGGCTCAGCTCTTCGATCGCAAGCTGGAACACGCACGGCAAACAAGAGCTGACCGCCGACGGCCGCAAGAATCTGCAACGCGACGCAAAGCCTCGCAACAACCGCCTGGCCCCACGTATCCTCAAGCGTCGCTCAGGAGAACAGGACTCTGCCGGGAAGCAACCCGAGCGTCTGAGAGATGCCGTCGGCTGGCTCTCTGAACCGAACATTGCCGGACGAAGCCCGGAAATGTGGCTGCCTTCGGCAGCCACTCGCACTTCCATTCGCTTTAGGTCAGGCAACAGATTCGGCATAACCTGTTGGTGGCCCCCAGCATCCCTCCCAAAAGCTCCTCCAGATGTTCGTCTATTTGTTGTACTTTCATCAACAGGCCAAACTTTGAGTCCCGTCTGACAGTACTACCGACCGGCCGATATGTAACTCATGCATTCAACGCTGAAGTTTATTTACACCCAAAGCTTTACCACCAGCCTTCTTAAGTTCGATGGCGCGGCAAGCTGCCCACAGAAAAGTTACTGAGTCAGATCGCTCGATGACCGGAGCGAGATACTCGAACAAATCGCTTAAATCGGCCTCATAACCGGCACTGATGGTCACCTGGATGTTCTTGTTATCAAACGGGAGTGGGCACGGGAGCCTTAGGCAGTGCCACGTGGCTGGATCCGGAGTCCTGATATTCAATCCGACCGGTGGAGTCAGGGTCATATCGGGAATAGAGTGAAATGGGCCAGCCTCCTGGTCGGGCTCCAGCCCCGCAATCGAACCACGATCAATGTCACCCCCAAGGCCATCGCTCAGAGTTTTCATGTTCATCGTGAAGAATTTGATGCTGCACCTCGCCGGGACTTTCACAAAACTTCTGTCCCCCAGCTTCCAACCACCGTGTCCGCTCAGAACGATAACCTTAGACATTGACTACTCCCGCGACGCACGACCACGACCCGAATGCCTCGCAGTTCCACGGAGACACTCCGCGAGCCCGAAACTCTGACTGTTCGGAAGACGTTAATCGCAGTGCCATGACACTCCGCGCGAGGCTACCAGTTGGAACGTTTCGATTTCCAGCCGCGAAGTCCTGCTTTTGAGAATTTCATTGGGATTTTCCGGTCTTTCGGAATCCGATAGAAGTACTCTCATCGTGACAGACTTCCTTCCATGGGAACGCCGGGTTCATTGCCCGCAATTTCACCGGTTTTGACGTCAGCACTCCGAGATGCTTCCGTTGGGTACGCAAATATCTAAACTCGGTCAGCGTGCCAGGCAGCAGGTGCATGCCCCTGCTGCACGAAATCTCGGTTTTTTCCCCCGCAGAACCGCATGATTCAGAAGTCGAATCCAGGACGAAATCCGCCACGATTTCCAACATTTCCACGCAACATCTGTCGCAGATCCGCGAAAATACTCCGACAGGCTCCTCCTAACCAATTTTAGGACCACCCCCATGCCCATTCCCGCTCTCTCCCCCCCCGTCGGTGGTCGGTCCATCGCCGTTGCCGCACTTCAGCACGCCGATGTGATT
>JBEAUF010000032.1:0-27767 GCA_041161565.1 Planctomycetota bacterium
TTACCCGCGGGCTGCCGCCCTGCGGCTCATACGCGGTGGAAGCCCACGGGGGCGATTTCGCACCGTGGTGCGCGGCCCTGCAAGCGGCGTCACCAGCGCGTAACCAGGGCTCTTTACCCGCGGGCTGCCGCCCTGCGGCTCATACGCGGCGGAAGCCCACGGGGGCGATTTCGCACCGTGGTGCGCGGCCCTGCAAGCGGGGTCAGCTGGGCGTAGCCAGGGCACTTTACCCGCGGGCTGCCGCCCTGCGGCTCATGTGCTCCCGCCCTGCGGCTCATGCGCGGCCGCCCGGCGGCTCATCTCTGTTATCTCACCCCGGGGGCCGGCATATTACCTGCCGCGGTCGGGGCTGAATTACGGCCCTGAACACAACTCGATCACGTGATGATCGGGGTCGGTGAGAAACACCTGGATGGCGCCGTCGGGGCGGAGTTTGGCGTCGTCGAGCAGTTCGATGCCGAGGGCTTTCAGGCTGGCCGCGGCGGCGCGGGCGTCGTCGACGGCGAAGGCGACGTGGTGGTTGCGGGAGGAGCGTTTGAGCACTTCCACGGGAAAACCGGCCGGACCGCTCTGGAGATGTTCCTCAATCAGGTGCACCAGCGTGGCGCCTGCCTGGAACCATGCTCCGCCGAAGGAAAAAGCCGGCCTGGGAACTTCGGTCATGCCGAGGAGGCCGACGTAAAACCGCCTGCTGGCCTCCACGTCCCGCACGACGAAGGTCACGTGATCCAGCTGACGCACCTGTACCGGAGACTGCACGATCATGGGCTCCTGATCAGTAGTTAACGGGCTGAGTTGACCGCAGGTAGGCGAACAGGTCGCGGAGCTGCTGTTCATTCAGGCCTTTGAGTGTTCCTTCGGGCATCACCGACTGCGGGACGACTCGCAGTTCCTCAATATCGTCCTGCTTCACAATCACGTTCTGGCCATCCACGCCCTTGAGAATCACAACCTGCCCATCGCGTTCCACGAGAAAGCCGTTGAGGATTCGGCCGTCGGTGGTGACCAGCAGGTGGTTCTCAAAGCCTTCGCGAATTTCGACGCTCGGGTTGACGATACTGGCCAGCATCCGTTCGAGGTTGTCGCGGTTGAAGGGGGTCAGATCCGGACCGATGCGACCGCCCTCTTCAAACAGCAGATGACATCGTCCGCAGTTCTGCATAAACAACTGCTTGCCCGCTCTCGGATTTCCGGAGCCGGCCGAGAGTGCGGCCATGACGGCTGAGGTTTCGGCCTGCACCTGGGCAGCGGAAAGTCCGGCGACGGCGATTGACAGCCGTTCGAGTGAGGAACGGATGGCCGGGCTGTCATGCAGCTGCATGCGGCGGACTGCGGCTGCTGAAAGCTGACCAGCCTGCACCTCGCCGGCTTCCACGGCCGCCAGCAGCTGTTCAGTCCAGCCGGCGCGGCTGGCGAGGAGCGATTCGGCGGCGAGCGCGGCGTCACCTTCCAGTTTCGGGAGCCTGGCGAGAACGCTGCGGGCAATTTCGGGACTGTCGTAGTTCTGCAGGGCCGTCATCACTGTTGCCAGCACCGCGTTGTCGGTTTCTTCGCCGGAGAGTTTCAGCAGTGTTGCCAGTAGCTGCGGCTGACGCAGCTGGCCGCAGATTTCAATGAGTGCGATCCGCGTGGCCGCGGGGGTGGAGCGATCGGCTGCCAGCCGCAGTGCTTCGGCGACGGCTTCGGGCTGTGCCTGACGGAATCTGAGTGCCAGTGAACCGCCGCCACTGTCAGCGAGCGCCTGGGCCAGCTCGTCGGGGATGCCGGCGAGACTGCGTCCCTGAAAGGCCTCCTCGAAGCCCTTGAGCATACGATCGGCCGTTTGACGATCCGGTGCAGCCCGCAGCAAACGGGCTGCCTGCACGAGGTCCGCGCGGGTTCCGGCCAGTGCGTAACGTTTCATGAGTCGTTCGGCGAGGTGCTGGACCACGAGCGGCCGCTGCCACTGTTGCGGGGAATCAAACACGGTCTGCAGAATCGTGTCCACCGAAGTGTGTCGAATCTGCGCTTCAATCGCCCACCACAGCAGCAGCGGCTGGTGCAGATCCGCAGCGTCTTCATCGTATTGCAGGAGCGCCTTCAGGATTGGCAGGGCCAGTTGGGGCGGGAGCCTGCGGGCCGAGCTGGCGAGCTGCTTGCGGACATCGATGTAGGGTTCGCCAACCGCAGCCGCGGCGATCGCAGCAGCCGTCTCCGGACGTGTTTCGGACCGATCACACACCAGCCGCACTGTCCAGGCCCGCACATGGCTCTCCGGATGCCGCAGCAGCTCAATCGCCGCTTCGTCGCTGAGGCCACCACAGGCGTGCAGGGCCCACAGCAGCTCCAGTGCCGTCTGGCCGGTGCTGGACGACAACTCACGACGCAGGTCGGGAATCAGGGATGCATCACGGCGGTCGCCAAGCAGTCGCAGGGCTGTCTGGCGGCGGGTTTTGGATGGTTCGCGGAGCTCAGCCAGAAGCTGCTGCGACGTCGCGCTGTCGGAGATGGCAGGCGCCGTGGGGCGACCGCCGCCTTTGGGCAGCAGCCGATAAATGCGACCGCTGGTCTTGTGCACTCGGCCGGCATAGTGGCTGCTGTGGTCGATCCGCTGTTCATACAGGTCGGCCACATACACTGCGCCATCCGGTCCGGTGCGGATATCCACCGGACGAAACCACGGATCGTCCGTCTTCAGCACCCGTTCGATATCCTCGGTCTCAAAGGATGACTGCCACGGACGGAGATCACTCAACACCACCTGGCCCTGCAGCGGTTCCACTCCGAACAGCCGGCCCCGGAAGCGTTCCGGAAGCAGCTGGTCTTCGTAGATCACAAAGGTGTGGGTGAAGCGCGGCACGCTGTGGTGCCGGATGTGCTCGAAGAAGCCAAAACTCCAGGGGTTCGAAAGTGGTCCATGCTTGCCGAAACCCTTGCGGTAATAACCACCCTGAACGTAGTGAAACCCGCGAGTATCTCCGCCGTTGTGGCCGGAGAATACCCGACCCTTCGCGTCAATCTCGCAGCCAAATGTGTTGCCGCCGCCTTCCGCGAAAATCTCGTAGACCTTCGTTTCGGGATGGTAACGCCAGATCACCTGGCCGAGCGATCGTATGGGTGGCTGAGTACTCCCGGGAGCCTTGACGGCCGCCGAAACCGTGCTCCCCTGGCCCCCGTACAACCAGCCGTCCGGACCAAACCGCAGGCTGTTGATCACCGAATGCGAATCTTCAATCCCGAAGCCCTCCAGCAACACCTCAGGGTCACCATCCGGAACATCATCCCTGTTGCGGTCGGGATAGAACAGCAGGTATGGCGGATTCGTCACAAACACTCCGCCACGGCCGATGGCAAAGGATGTGGCGATGTTCAAACCGTCCACGAAGACGCTGTGCGTTTCCGGAATGCCGTCTCCGTCCCGGTCTTCATGAATACTGATTCGGTCGGCGCCGGGAACGTGCCCGGGTGGTGGCTGAGGTACCTTGTCGTAGACCGAACGCAGAAACGTATCACGGCTCACCATCTTCAGCCCCGCCGGGTCGGGGTACTGACGATATTCCATGACCCACAGCCGGCCGCGTTCGTCCCAGCTCATAAACAGCGGCTGAGCAATCACGGGGTCGGCGACCACCAGCTCCACCTGCAGATCTGCGGGCGTCTGAAAACGCGCGACTGCGTCGGCAGGAGACAGCGGGTCCGTATCGCCGTTGCGGCGTGCCACGTATTTCTCCACATCGTCCACCTTATCCACGCGACGATGCACGCCGAACATCGCGGCATCGGCATCGCTGAGCGGTTTGGTGGGATCGAAGCTGAAGTCGGCCGGTGTGGCGGCCGCCCAGCTGTTGTCATCACCAGGGCGGTACTGCCAGATGCCTTCGAGTCGGATGGCTTCGCGCCGGGCCTCGTTCATGAGCACCGGCGGGGCGACACTGAAATTCGGCCGCGGATCATACTGGTAGACACGAATGGCTATGGGTAGAAATGAGCCGCCGCGGACGAGCTGCGGGTCGATCTGAAACCGCCCCCGTTCTCCCAGCCCGCTGCGAAAATTGGGCGGAAAGGTGCCGGTAAGTCCCACGGCCTGACCACCAGCCCACGCGGAGCGAGCGTCGTCGAGTGCTTCGATGAACAATGTCAGTGGCTGCTCGTTCCAGTCCTCCGGAACCCGCACCAGTGCGCGGTACCACGAATAGCCATCGATTGGTTTGAGGTCTCCTGTGGGAACACTGCGCCACGCATCGGGAATGCTCAGCCGATGCCAGTCCTGAGCGGCAGCGGGTGCAACGGTGGTCAGGGTGCAGGCCAGCAGCAGCAGAGCGAGGCGGGATGGGGAGCGATGAAGAACGCACATGTCGGTGTTCCGGATCGGGCGGGAGGATTCCGGAAGCGAAGTTCCGGGGCGGGAAGCTCTGGGGAGTATCTCATCTTGTGAGGCGAGATTCCAGGCCAGCCCCGGTGGCTGCACATCAGCTGCGGTCTCCGTTTTCTTCGCCGCGGAACGGATTGAAGCGGACATACTCCCAGTGCCGGTAGAGGTCACTCCTGTGCAGCAGCTGTTCATGGGTGCCGTCAGCAGCCACTTTGCCATCGTGAATAATGATCACCCGCGAACAGCGTTTCACGGTAGACAGTCGAGTCGGGAGGAAGATGAGTGTGCGATTTCCGGAGAGACGCTGGTAGGCGTCGTCGAGCATGGACTTGGTGGCCGTGTCGAGCGGTATCTGGGGTTCTTCGATGATCAGTATGGCAGGTTCCCTGACGGCCGCACGGGCGAGGCTCAGGCGGAACCGCTGCCCGGCGTCAAGGCTGACTCCGTGCTCGCCAAGCGGAGTCTCGTAGCCCTTCGGCAGGTTGCGAATGAAGTTATCAGCGTGAGCCAGCTTCGCGGCGTCCACCGCCTGTTGTCGAGTGATGTCGGGCTGACCGCAGGTGATGTTTTCCAGAGCCGTGGTATCGAAGGCAGGATCGTCGCCACTGACGAAAAGAGCTTCTGCGCGGAGCGATTCCAGGGTGCCCTCGCGGATGTCACGACCGTCAATCAACACCTGGCCCGGGTCGGGATCGATGAAACGAGGAATCAGGCTGGCCACCGCGAGTGCTGGTTCGGGTGTCAGCGACAGCAGAGCGATGCGTTCCCCGAACGTGATTCGCAGGTCCAGCCCCTGCAGCAGTGGAGCGGACTGTGAGGGTGAGAAGGAAACCTGGTTGAAAGTCAGCGTCCGCGACATGGGCTGCAGGAATGTGGCACCGGGTTTCTGACTGACGGCTGGCACACGGTCGATGCAGGCTGCGATCTCATCAGCCCGCTCACTGCCCTCGGAAGCCAGTTCCGGGAGGCAGGCGAGATGTCGCAGGGAGCCGGCAATCACCAGCAGCGCAAGGCCCAGCAGAATGCCGTCCAGCAGCGGGAGGCCGGCATGGATGCTGAAGCACAGGATGGCGAACGGGATCCCGCAGGCCAGCAGCTGTGTCAACTGCCGCTGCAGCTCGCCCTGGGATTGCTGCGTGCGGAGCTGTTCGCTTCTGCCGCGCCAGGTGGTCAGCTGCAGTTCGAACTGCTGCTGTTCATGCTGCTCCATCCCAAAGCTGCTGACAAGCCGAGCCTTGCGGAGACTTTCTGTCATCCTGCGAAGCCCCCGAGTCGCCTGTTCGGCGAGCAGCTGCGTGGAGGTGCGAGCGTGCTGCTGATGCCGCTGCAGCAGAAAACGACCGATGATCAGCGGGATGATTGTCTGAAATGCTGGCTGCCAGCCGATCGCAAACGACACGGCCGCCGCGAAGGCCACTTCCGGCAACCGCTGACAGACAATCCGAGCCCACTCGGCAGCACGCTCCTCCAGCTGCTGCGCAGACTCACCGAACAACCGGTCCAGCAACTCGCTCTGCTCACCCGTCAGATCGGCTGGTTCCAGTCGAATGGCTTTGCGGTGCAGATGTTGCCGCTGCCGATGGATGGCCGCAGCCACGCACCGCGCACACTGGCCCCCGGACCACGCGGACAGCAGTCTGCTGATCACGAAGCACGTACCAGCAACGATGAGGATCACCAGCAGAGCGGAGCGGTCAGACTGGAGCAGCGGCAGTGGTGCCGCCAGAGCAGACAGCAGCTTTGCAGGCAATGAAGATGCAGCAGCGGGGAGCAGTCGGAGCAGACCGCCGGGGGCGGCCGCAGCCGGTGCCTGAACCGCCAGCCAGACGGCCGCTGATGCGCACAGCAGCGAAAACATCAGCAGCGCAGTGGCGGCGAATGACGCCAGAAACGCAGCAGCAAACCCGGCCCTCAGGAAAGCCCGCAGCGACACAATCCGCTGAAATTCCCTTGATGCATGCACGGCTTTCCTCCGAACCCGCGGAACGCTGCAATTCAGACTCTGACACCGCCTCTATTCTAAGCGATTCAGTGCTGTTGTGCGGGGGAAAAACAGCCAATTCGTGAGCACTACGCCAGGTCGCGGTCCTCGAACAACAGGAAACCCAGCAGCAGCATCGCGGAAATGTAGGTCACAGCGTAAAACAAACTGTATCCCAGATACTCCGGTGGCACGATTCGCCCCGTGGCAACAGCCGAAGAAATGTTGAACGCCGACAGAGACGGAATAACCATCGAGATCAATCTTGCTGTAAACGTGACAGATTCCGCAGCTTCCCCGGCCACGCTGCGGTTCACAATAATCTCTGTCAGGTTCCCAATCACAAACACCGCAAAACAAATCACCAGGTTCATCACCATCGGCAGACGAGTCGCCACGGTGACGCTGATCGCACCCAGCACACAAACCTGCAGAAAGGTCAGAGCGACTCCCGGGAGCACCTGCGCGATGGCAGCCATGCGGACAGGGTGCGGCAACGGCAGCTCCACATCAGATACCGTGACCCACTGGAAGAAAGGAGACACATCCAGCGACTGCTCACGCTGGTCCGAACCCACACCACGATACAACAGCACCGAAAACACCAGCGTCAAAATGACAAACATCCAGATCACAGCCTGAACAATTCCGATGAACTTCCCAAACAGAAACTGACGACGGTCGATGGGCTTGCTGAGCAGCGTCATCGCCGTCTTGCCCTCGATCTCACTCGTAATACTGGTGCCAGCCGTCCACACCGCCAAAAATGCGCCGGCAATCAGCAGCGTCGCCAGACCACACTCGCTCAACATCTTGATCTCGTCTTCAAACGTGAAGAACGGCAGAATCGAATTGAGCAGCAGCACCAGCACGGAAACCACAACCAGCAGCAAAAATAACGGCTGCCGAACCGCCTCCTTGGTGGTCGCTCGAGCAATCACGCCGGCACGAGTCCCGTAAGAGATGGCGACAAGTCCCACCAGGAGCGCAAAGGTTGTCAGCCAGCACCAGGTCCAGTCAATCTGGGCACCAGCTACCTGAGAACGGATTTCTGCAAGCAGAAAAAAATTCTGGAACACGCCCGGGTCTTTCTGATTGAACTGGGTGAATTTGCCCATCCGAAGGCAGATCGCAGGGATTTCCGGCCCCCCTGCTTACGCCGAAACGGGCCACAACGTTGGAAGTTTCCGCTCACCGAATTCTGAAACTCCAGTCTACACGGCAAATCGCCCCGCGCCACGGAAATTCCCGCGGATTCGGCGGAAGCCCCCGGTGACGCCCCCGCACCTTGGTGCGCACGGCGTCAGCATCGCGTAACCAGGCCCCTTTACCCGCAGGCTTCCGCCAGGCGGCTCATCGCGTTCTCACTTCTCACTTCTCACTTCTCACTTCTCACTTCCGCACCGCCCCCCCCCATCTCCTCTCTACTTTCTACGCTCTCCTCTCTCGCGCAGCGTACTTTACCCGCAGGCTGCCGCCAGGCGGCTCATTACGTGTCCGCACCCCTCTGTGTTTCAGCCCGGAGGGCGACACATCCGGTGCGGCGCCGTCAGCCGCCGCACCACACCGCGCCCGAATCCCATTGAGACCGTGGGCAACCGGCGCCCCAGCAGAGCCCCTGAGCGGACGGGCGGAAGCCCCCGGTTACGCCCCCCGAACCCTGGCGCGCACGGCGTCAGCATCGCGTAACCAGGCCCCTTTACCCGCAGGCTTCCGCCAGGCGGCTCATCGCGTTCTCACTTCTCACTTCTCACTTCCGCACCGCCCCCCCATCTCCTCTCTACTTTCTACGCTCTCCTCTCTCGCGCAGCGTACTTTACCCGCGGGCTGCCGCCCTGCGGCTCATGCGTGGTGGAAGCTCCCGGTTGCGATTCACACCGCCGGTCGACGTAGTCGGCAACTCGTGAATTCACACGTGCGTTCCCCAATCTGACCAAGATTTTCAGACTGTTCCGGATTTCTTCCGGAAGCGCCGCGCCTGCGGCAACTTCCCTGCTGGCTGAGCTGTATATTCCTGACCTGAATCTGCTTTCAGAGGCAAAGGAGTTGTGCCATGAGCAGCGAACAGACAGAAGCGAACATCGCGAACCGCTTTCTGAGACTCCTTCCGCGGAGCATCTCACCACAGCAGGTGCTGCTGAAGGAATCACCGACTTTCTCCGTGGTCGTGGAAAACGTGTGCAGTGACACGGTGACGGTGCTGGAGGAAACCGAGCTCTGGGTGGCGAACTTCGGCGGCAGCACTGGCGGCTTCCGCGCCAAACTGGAATTGCCCTGCACTCTGCTGCCCCGCTCCAAAGCGGTACTTCGATTCCGTCCCACAAAGCTGGCAGACGTCGGCATTAACTCCGACAGTCATCCGCTGCGAATCTTTCTGAGGCTGCTCTGCAATGGTCAGCCAGTCGACTGTGTGGTGATTTCTCGAGAGAATTCCATTCGGGTTGGCGGCAGCCACACCATTCCACCGGTCGAAAACATTGGCCTCGGAATCTCACCCGATAATCTGATCATTATGTCGCGAACAGGCGGCTATCAGTCTTATCCGGTGATGATGAATGACCTGTATCCGATCGATGTCGAAGTGACCTGGGACAACGGCGACCCGGCCTGGGATGTCCGCAGTGACGATGGCGTCAATCTCACCGTCGATCGCTCGCTGGTTCTCGCTCAGACCCGAGCATGGACGCAATTCGGTCTCTCACTGACACCTCCTTCGGACTTTCCTGCCAATGTTGTGCATGTGGTAGGCACACTGCTCGCCAAACGCTGCCCTGTCAACCCACCCACCGGCATCGCCCCCGGTGCCTGTCTGGAGATCGGCGGACGCGTCAAAGCTGTGATTGCCGAAAGTGCAGCTCTGGAGCTCCGGGACCTGCACATCCCCGAGCAGCGAAAAACTGTCCCCGCCGGTGGCGACCTGCACATCCGCGGAACACTCCGAAATCCCTTCGTCTACAGTCTCAGATTTAACGGCCCCTGCGGCGCGTCTGCATTCATGGGCGATGTTGATGTGAGCCGCTTCGTGGAATATCGCGATATGACCATGGGCATCCTCAAAGCAGGCGCTGAACGACCGGTGGACTGGCGTTTTCAGATCCGCAAGGACGCACCCGCCGGCCGCTACGTGATCCGACCCTGGCTCACTTCACAACTGTACCATTCATCCCACCCCTGGTATCAGCGACCACCCATCACAACTCTGATCAACAGTGAGCCGGCTGAGAGCTGCCTGAGTGTGGAAATTGATGTTGTCAAAGCCTGATTCAGCCCCGGAAGCCCCCGGCACCTGCTCGCATCACGCCCCGGAGTGCATCCCGCCGCGCAGGAACATCGAGGATTTTCCAGGTCCTCGATGTGCCGGATGCGGAATGTCCGTATAAGATGAAGACGGTTGTCAACGAAAAACCGGCCCGATTCTTTACACGCGTTCACCACCCACCGAGCCACCATGTCTCCGCGCACTGTACTGCTCATCGCCGCTCTGTCCGGTCTGTTGTCCGTAATCCTTGGTGCGTTCGGAGCCCACGGACTGAACGACACGAAATATCTGGAACGAAAGTACGCCGATATGCCCGCGAAGACGGTTGCCGGTCTGCAGCTGCCTGCGGCCTTCAAGTACTTTCGGGATTTCGAAACAGGAGTGGATTACCAGTTAACGCACACCGCCGCACTGCTCGCCTGCGGACTGCTCATGCAGCAGCGATCAACGCGACTGCTGCGGCTGTCGGCCCTCAGCTTCTCAGCGGGGATCCTGTTCTTCAGCGGTTCCCTGTATGTACTGGTGATCGGCGGTCCGCGATGGCTGGGAGTGCCGTGGGGCATGGTGGCTCCCATCGGTGGCACACTGCTGATGGTCGGCTGGATGCTGCTGGCCCTGCATTGCTGCCTGAACCTGCCTAAACCAGGATCTCCTGAATCACCTGCCCACCCACGTCCGTAAGTCGGAAGTCGCGACCGTTGAAACGCCAGGTGAGTCGCGTGTGTTCCAGCCCCAGCAGGTGCAGGAGCGTGGCGTGCAGGTCGTTGACATGCACCTTGTTCTCCACCGCCTTATAACCAAAGGGATCGGTGGCACCGTAATGCAGGCCACCCCTCACTCCGGCCCCCGCCATCCAGATCGTAAATCCGTTCGGATTGTGATCGCGTCCCTTTGAACCCTGAGAATCGGACGTGCGGCCGAATTCACCACCCCAGATCACCAGCGTGGAATCGAGCAGTCCGCGGGCTTCGAGGTCGGTGAGCAGTGCAGCGGCGGGCTGATCGGTGTGCAGGCCACAGGAACGGTGGTTGGTTTCCACATCGGAATGACAATCCCACGGAACATCATTCACGCTGCCGTCACCGCCAACACCCTTGCCCGCGAAGATCTGCACAAAACGAACACCACGCTCCACCAGCCTCCGCGCCAGCAGGCACTGGCGGCCAAACGTGCTGCAGGCCGGCTGGTCCAGACCGTAGAGCGATTGCGTGGCCTGGGATTCGGCCGCCAGATTCAGCGCCTCCGGGGCCGCCATCTGCATGCGAAATGCCAGTTCAAACGAATTGATGCGGGCTGCAAGGTCAGACTGCGTGGGTCGGGACGAGGCGTGGGACTGATTGAGCTCCCGCAGCAGGTCCAGCTGGGCGCGCTGCTGAGCTTCGCTGCGGCGCGCATCACGCGACAGATTATCAATCGCCTCATTGCGCCGCGCGTCCAGAGCCATCGCCTGGAAGGTCTTTGGCAGAAAGCCGGCTGACCAGATCTGATCGTCACCGCGAGGCCGCGTGTCGTGCATCACCACACAGGCCGGCAGGTTCTGGTTCTGTGAGCCCAGACCCCACGTCATCCACGCACCCAGCGCCGGAAGGCCCGGACGATTGGTGCCACACATCAGTTCTATGGAGGCTGGTGCATGGTTGTTCTGCTTCAGGTACATCGAATGCAGGAAACACATGCGGTCCACGTGCTGTGACAGCCTGGGAAACAAATCCGGAACCCACGTGCCGGATTCTCCGTGCTGCTTCCATGCGAACGGACTCTTCAGACACTTGCCGCTGGTTGTGAAGAAACCGGTCTTCGGGTCGGCGCCCGAAAGCTCCTGGCCGTCACGCGCCTGCAGCTCCGGCTTGTAATCCCAGGTATCAACCTGAGATGGCCCGCCGGTCATGAACAGCCAGATGATCGATCGCACGCGACCGGGGAAATGCGGCGGACGAAGTGCCAGCGGGTCAGTGGGCACCACCGTCGCGCCACCGCCAGGTCCTGCCGCCGGTGCCGCCGGATCCTGACCGGGTGATTCGGCATGCAGCAGACTGGCAAGTGCCAGAGAACTGAAGCCCAGACCCGAATCCTGCAGAAATCGGCGACGTGCGGGAAGCTGAATCTCACCGGGTGCGTAGTAGCCAAACATGATTGCCTCAGTCGATGTAAACAAACTCGTTCAGACACAGCAGCACGTGACAGAATTCTTCAAAAGCGCGCTGGTCGTTTGCGGGGGATTGAGCACCGAGTGCTGTGGACTGCTGATGGATGAAGGACTGCATGCGGCTGAGTTCCGCGGGTTCGGGCTGTCTGGCCAGTGCTCGCTGCCAGGCATCGCGGATGGCATCCTCCAGGGGTCGTTCGGGAGTGTTGCGGACCAGTGCCGCCAACTTTTCCGCCTGCTGCCGGACGATGGGGGAATTGAGCAGCGTGAGGGCCTGCGTGGGAACGGTCGTGATGCTGCGTTCACCGATACTCTGAGTCGGCTCGGGGGCATCAAAGACGGTCATGATCGGCAACAGTTCGCTGCGTTTCACACGCAGGTACACGCTGCGACGGGCGGTGTTGTCGAGCACACTGGGGCCGTAGAGGGTGCTGTCGAGGCTCCCGCCGACCGCCAGCAGCGAGTCACGAATGGCTTCTGCTTCCAGACGCCGCGGCCTGAAGTGCCAGAGCCAGCGGTTGGTGGGATCCTTTGCGAGGTTTTCCGGGGCCGCTGTGTGGCCCAGCTGCCAGGTGTCGCTGAGCAGGATCGCGCGGTGCAGGGGTTTGAGCTGCCAGCCGCCGCGAACAAGTTCCGCAGCCAGATATTCCAGAAGTTCAGGGTGCGACGGCGGATCGCCCTGGACACCAAAGTCGTTCGGGGTCCCCACGAGTCCTTCACCGAAGTGATGCTGCCAGACGCGATTGACGATCACTCGAGCAGCCAGCGGACCGGCTCCGTATTCGAGATCCGTAATCCATCGCGCCAGGGCCACTCGGGCAGGTTCGGCAGGCTCGGCGACCGGAGCAGCCGGCTGGGAGCCGCGCCAGAGCACCTGCAGGAAGCCGGGCTGAGCCAGCCCGAGCTTGTTGTCGACTTCGCCGCGTCGGAGCAGGTGCACGTCCTGACCTCCGGCAACTGTCGTGTAGACTTCGCGGAAGTCGGGACGGGGTGCGGCGGCCGCATGCAGCTGTTCCGCTTGAAAGACCTGCGCTGTGTCTGCATCAAAAGGGGTCATCCAGCGTGCCAGCGGAAGCTGAATCGCCGCCGGTGGCTGCTGTGGGAATGCGGCCGCAATCGCTCGCAGCTCTCCCGCGTGCTGATCACCAACACTCCCCGCCCACGTGGCTGGATTGGGCTCGGTGGAAATGGACGCTCGAAACCGACCAATCCCCGCGTCACGAAACTGCAGCGTCAGAATCAGCTCCGTGCCGTTTTCTGAACCGGCAAGCGGCTGCCCGAATTCAAGGATCAGAGCATTGTCTTTTTTGGCGGATGTTCGCACGACCCACGCTGTGTTCGGTTTGTTGTCCAGCGCCTGGCTGGCGGGCTGGTTGTCATCAGCAAATGCCGCAAATGCCAGTTTGAGTTCCGTGGGGACAGGCGCGTCAGTGCTGTTGAGCGGACGAGCTGAAAGCTGCACTTCAGCCAGCTGGAAACTGCCGTCGCCGTTCAAACCAGGTCCTTTCTGGGGCAGCGACTTTTCGGTGAAAATATCCAGCCGCAACGCCTGCAGATTTTTCTGGTGCGTGAGGAATCGCAGTTCGTAACGCTCTTCGCTGGCCACGTTCCGACGTCGGCCACGCTGCGGAACAGTCGCACCCGGCACCAGCTGGCCGTCGTGCACAATCAGGCCACCCGGGAGTGACTTGAGCCATGATCGCTCGGCATCGACGGCTGTGGGTTCAAGTACCTGCCAGCGCGGGTTGTCCGCGAGCGACGGCAGCTGGTTCTGACGCCACGCGGCAAATCGCGCCGGGAGCTGGTCCGTGGCGAAGGATGTGAGTGCCGCGGTGAACGCTTCATGCTCGCTGCGGTGCTGCTGCTCACGACGCTCCGTGGCAGCCGGGTCGTAGTCGTAGGTCTTCGTGCCGTGAACGGTGCGGGCCAGCGAGGCCGCGATCGAATAGTAGTCCTGCTGCGGAATCGGATCATACTTGTGGTCATGACAACGCACACAGCCGAGCGTCAGGCCAAGCATTGAGCCGCCGATGGTCATGAGCATGTCGTCCAGCTGATCGTAGCGAATCCGTTCCACCGTCTTCGCCGTGATCTGTCCCGGATAAGGACCGGCAACCAGAAATCCGGAGGCGGCAGCACCATTGAGTGAGTCCGGCTCGAGCAGGTCACCGGCAAGCTGCATCCGCAGAAACTGGTCCCATGGCAGGTCTTCGTTGAGCGACCGAATGACCCAGTCACGGTAATGCCACGCCCCAGGCCGAAAACCATCAAACTCATAGCCACCGCTCTCGGCAAATCGAGCTGTGTCCAGCCAGTGCCGCGCCCAGCGTTCGCCATATGCCGGGCTGGCCAGAAGCTCGTCGACGACTTTCGCGAAAGCATCCGGCGAGGAATCCGCCAGAAATGCAGCCACCTTTTCAGGCGCTGGCGGCAGTCCGGTCAGATCCAGCCATGCACGGCGAATGAGCGTTTGCTTCGCCGCAGGTGCTGCGGGTGTGAGCCCCTGCTGTTGCCAGCCGGCGCGGATGAAACTGTCGATCGGCTTCTGCAGATCCGGAGGCACCGGCTGCTGAAGGGGCCGGAAAGACCACCACTGACGACCCACATGCAAATCAATCTCACGCCGCACAGGTCGCGGAATATCGCCGACGCGGGGATCCGGAGCCCCCATGTCGATCCACTGCGCAAAGTCCGCTGCGACTTCGTCCGGAAGCTTTCCGGATGGTGGCATCTCCAGACCGTCGTAGCGGATCGCGCTCAACAGCGGACTCTCGGCGGATTTGCCGGGCAGCACCACCGGGCCGGATTCACCGCCGGCAGCAATCCCCGCGGCCGTGTCCAGATACAGTCCGGCCTTCAGGGAATTGGCCGCTGAAGCCTCCTGAGAATGGCACGAATAACAGTGCTGCACCAGCACCGGACGGATTTTTTGTTCGAAAAAGGCGATGCCTTCCGGAGTGGCTCCGGCGGCCGGCGGCCCGGCAGGAACGGCAGCCTGCACAGCAAAACAGGCGGACGAGGACGCTGCCAGCGCGGAAAACAGAACCAGCAGAGCCATGGCAAAAGGCGTGCGGAACAAAAACATGGCGGGCTTTCGGAATTCGTTGTCCCGGGCAGGACGGCCGATTATCAGCACGTGCAGGGGCGGCCGCGAATGGGGCCCGAATTCTCCCGGGGATCGCTGGTGAATGCAATTCCCCGTTTCGGTGATTGTGGGGAATTTGCGGGCAGACGGCTGACGGCAGTCCTCCGCCGCACTTCCACCAGCACCGCCACCGCTGCGGCCCTGCAGGGAACAGAAAACACACCCAGGATGCGCGCTTTATCCAATTTGACAATCCACTCCCAATCCTGGGATTTCCCCTGCTTTCCCAGCCCGGGCACAAACTCAGCGAAACACATCCAACTATCCGGGAATGCGGTTGCCCACCTGCAATTTTCTGGCATGATGTCCGGTAACTCTGAAGACTCCGATTCTGATTTCAACCCTTGGGGAATTCCCTTCCATGATGCTGCTGATTCTGCGGGTGGCTTACCTGCTGATTTGTGCGGGCTCCATTCTGGCTTACATCACCACCGAATCCGTCGATGGTCAGCCAGCGGCTCTGCCACGCATCGTCGAAAACAACAAAACGGCGGCCTACTTTATTCTGCTGTTTCTGTCGCAGATCGTCACCATCACAGACCTGCTCATTCGCCGCAAGCGAATCGAAGTCATCTCCGCGATCTACTTCGGCATTCTGATTGGCGTGCTGCTGGCCTACCTGATGATTCAGGCGTTGACGCCGGTGGTGCCGGTTTCCAGCGAATACCACACGGCACTGGTGTTGCTCACGCTGCTGATCCTGCCCTACGTCTGTGTTTCGCTGCTGTTGCAGACCAAGGACGAATTTCGCTTTGTAATTCCCTACGTCGAATTCCAGCGGGAACTCAAGGGCGGCCGCCCGCTGGTGGTCGACAGCAGTTCTCTGATTGACGGCCGAATTGCCGACGTGGTCGAAACTCAGATCATTGAAAGTCAGCTCGTCGTCCCCGACTTCGTGCTCGCCGAAGTTCAGGAAGTCGCGGATTCCAGCGACAAAAATCGCCGCACTCGCGGCCGTCGCGGCCTTGAGGTCCTTGCAAAGCTGCAGCAAAGCACCCATGTCGACGTCAAAGTCATGGAAACCTCCCGGACCGACTACCGGATGATGACGGTGGATCAGAAGGTGGTGGCTCTGGCCAAGCAGATTCGCGGCGGAGTGCTCACCAACGATTTCAACCTCAACAAGGTTGCCAGCGTGCAGGGCATTCCCGTAGTCAATCTCAACGACCTGGCAAACGCACTCAAGCCTCGCTATATTCCCGGAGAACGTCTGAACATCCGGGTGATCCGGGAGGGCGAAGGTGCGGGTCAGGGGGTGGGCTATCTCGACGACGGCACAATGGTCGTCTGCGAAAACGCGTCTGCTCTTGTCGGCAGGGAAATCGGCGTGACCGTCACCAGCGTGCTCCAGGCCAGCGCGGGACGGATGATCTTCGGCAAGCTGGCACAAAAGCCCGGCGAATAGTGTGCGGCTATTCCCGGCATTCATCGGGAACAGTTTCATGAACAGGCTCCGGGCGCTGGCATTTCTTCTAGCAGCAGCAGCAGCAGTTCTGTGGCCCACAACACCACTGACTGCCGAAGTGCAACTGGCTGACATCTTCACCGACAACATGGTGCTGCAGCGCGAACAGCCGCTGCGCATCTGGGGAACCGCCAAACCCGGCGAACAGGTCACGGTTTTCGTCGCCCAGTCACAGGCGGTGACCAAAACCAGCGACTCCGGCCGCTGGGACGTTTCACTGCCCCCACAGCCTGCTTCCGCCACGCCCGTGCGATTCGAGGTTCAGGCCGAAAATCAACTGGTGCTGCAGAACGTGCTCATCGGCGAAGTCTGGCTCTGCTCCGGCCAGTCCAACATGGAATGGACCGTTGCCATCAGCGCCGACGCGGCAGCTGAAATCGCCGCAGCCACAGACGACCAGATTCGCCACATCAAGGTCCCGCTCACCGCTGCCGCCACTCCCCAGGATCGCTTCAAATCCGCATGGCAGGTCTGCTCACCCGAAACCGCCGGCAGCTTCACAGCCTGCGGTTACTACATGGCCCGTCGCCTCCGCCAGGAACTCAAAGTCCCCGTCGGTCTCGTCAATTCCTCCTGGGGCGGCACTCGGATCGAACCGTGGACACCGCCGATCGGCTTCCAGCAGGTGCCGGCTCTGCAGGAACTGTCCGATTCCATCATCGGCCGCACACCCGGTACTCCACAATGGAAACAGCGTGTGCAGACCCACATCGAAGACCTCGATCGCTGGCTGGCCACCGCCAGAACAGCAGCCGAACGTTCCCAACCCGTGGCCCCCAGTCCTGCCTTCCCCGCAGAACTCACACCGTTCTCAGGCAATCAGGACCCCACCATGCTCTACAACGCCATGATCCATCCGCTCGTCGGCTTCCCGATCCGCGGTGCCATCTGGTATCAGGGCGAATCCAATCACACCGAAGGCCTGCTGTACCTGGAAAAGATGAAAGCCCTGATCGGTGGCTGGCGCGCACTCTGGAATCGCGAGTTCCCCTTCTACTACGTGCAGATCGCCCCCTTCCGCTATGGCAGCGAAGACCCCACGATCCTGCCGCGGTTCTGGGAAGCTCAGGCCCAGGCCCGCAGCATTCCTCGTACGGGTATGGTGGTCATCAATGATATTGCCACCATCAACGACATTCACCCACCCAATAAACAGGACGTCGGCCACCGACTTGCCGGACTCGCACTCAAATACGACTACGGCCAGACCGAACTCGTTGCCGAAAGCCCCGAACCTGACCAGCTCAAACTCGAACCCGGACGACTCCGCATCACCTTTCGCAACACCGCCGGCGGCCTGAAAACTCGCGACGGCAAAGCCCCCGCTCTGTTTGAAATCACAGGCCCCGGGTCCGGCGGCTTCCAGCCGGCAGACGCCGTGATTGAAGGCGACAGCGTCGTTCTCAGCTCCGCCAAAGTCACCGAACCCACCGCCTGGCGATTCGCATGGCACATGCTCGCCGAACCCAATCTCTGCGGCGGTAGTGGTCTGCCCGTAAGTGCCGCACGCGGCGGAGAAATCCCGTCCTTCCTCAACACTCTTCCGGTCGCCACCGAATACAAACTCGTCTACGACCTCGACCTCAGCAAACTCAACGCCACCATCCGTTACGACGTTGATCACAGCAGCGAAGCTGGCGCCTTCGACCGTATCGCCTGGCTGCTCGAACTCACCTCAGAATCCGGCACCCAGCAGAACGTCTTCGTCTCGATGGATGCCTTCACCAGCGATATCACGAAAATCGGTATTCCGACGGCCGCTTCCGGGGCCGTATTCCAGCAGGCGGTTGCCAACGTGGATCTCTTTACCGACGTCCAGAGTCTCACCGCCGGCAGAAACCTGCAAAGCTGCAACATCGAATTCTGGCCTCACAATTACGCCACCCCCAACACCGCAGCCACCCCCGGCGCCAGCGACACGGTCTATGACGGGGGCGATGAAATGGTGGAGCCGCGGGAAGGTTACGGTTCCATGCAGGTGCACAATCACGCGGCCGGTCAGACCATCTTCGCCATCAACAACTGGCGCGCTGCTGCTGCCGCCGACATCGGAATTGGCAACAGTTCCGGGGATACCCGCGACTGGACCTTCAGCGGCAGCTCCCGCGCATGGCAGTCCAAACGTCTCCGTGTCTTTGTGCGTCCCAAAAAACAATGAGCGAATCTGGCGAATTTGATCCGCAGCGACTCGAACAGGCCGCGTTGGCTGTCAACGGCCGGCTCCAGGCTGCAGGCAGCTCCCTCGTGCTTGCCGAAAGCTGCACCGGAGGTCTCATCGCCTCCACTCTCGCCCGCATTCCCGGTGTCTCCGCCTGCCTTGCCGGCAGCTTTGTTGTCTACCAGATTGCCAGCAAAACCGCGTGGATCGGCGTGCTTCCGGCAACCATCGAACAATGGGGTGTGGTCAGCGAACAGGTCGCCAGGGAAATGGCGGCCGGCGCGCTGCGGCACACCCCGCACGCCGCCGTCTCGCTGGCCATCACCGGCGATCTCGGACCGGGTGCTCCTGAACATTCCGACGGCACCGCATGGCTGGCTGTTGACAGCCGCCGCACCGGACCCGCCGCGAAACTGCTCAGACTCACACCACACTCCGGCGCTCACTTCCCGAAACTGCGCTGGATTCGCCAGCAGCAGGCTGCCGCACTGGCCCTCGAATTCCTCCTCGAATGGCTCAACTGAAGAACGGACAGCCCATGAAACATCCCATCACCGCTGCCCTCGTCCTGTTCGCGGCCCTCGTTGCCCTCATCGCCGCTATCCTTGCCACTGCCGGAGGGGACGGTACCGAAAGCTCTGTCACCCAGGCTTCGCCCGCAACAGAGTCCGGCCCACAGCCAGCCACCGCTTCCACCGGCCCGCCGCCGAACCCCGCCCCCGACGATCCCCGCCTGAAGGACATGCTCTGGATTCCTCCCGGACGGTTTCAAATGGGAGCACTCAATACGACGCCCGATGAATTTCCGCCGCACACGGTGGAACTCGATGGGTTCTGGATGGATCGCACCGAAGTCACCAACCGCCAGTTCCAGGCTTTCGTCGCCGCCACCGGATACGTGACCCTCGCCGAACAACCTCCCAAACTTCGCAGCATCGAGCCCGACTCCGCTCTCTCCCAGGCCCAAATCCTCCCCGAATTCAACAAGCCCGGTTCCATCTGCAGTCTGCAGCTGGCCAGCCGCAACGACATCGATCCGAACCGCGGAGCATACAGCTGGTGGCAGTACGTCCCGGGCGCCAGCTGGAAGCATCCCGAAGGCCCCGATTCATCCATTGACGATCGCCTGGATCACCCCGTGGTCCATGTCAGCTGGATCGACGCACAAGCCTACTGCCGCTGGGCCGGCAAACAGCTCCCCACCGAAGCTCAATGGGAATACGCAGCTCGCGCGGGCGGCACCAGCGACTATCCGTGGGGCTCAGAACTGGTCCCCGACGGCCGCTGGCTGGCCAATATCTGGCAGGGCGAGTTTCCAGTTCGCGACACCGGCGATGATGGTTTCACCCGCACCGCACCCGCCGGCAGCTTCCCGGCCAACGCCTTCGGACTTGTCGATATGTCAGGCAACGTCTGGGAATGGTGCCACGACTACTACCAGCCCGAATACTACTCCGACAGCCCCGCAAGGAATCCGCCCGGCCCCGAATCCAGCCATGACCCGCAGGAGCCCGGCATCATCAAACGCGTCCAGCGCGGTGGTTCGTTTATGTGCAGTGACCAGTACTGCGTGGGGTACCGCACATCCGCCCGCATGAAGGGCGAAGAAGACAGCGGCGCGTTCCACACCGGCTTTCGCTGCGTGATCAACCCCGACCGCTGAAGGACCGACTTCATGAACAACTCGGCCCCACCACCACTGCTCGGCGGCATCGAAGCCGGCGGCACAAAATTCCTCTGCACCGTCACCCACGGTTACGAACACGGCTTCCTCGCCAAAGCCCGCTTCGACACCGGCTCTGACCCGGCAGCACTGCTGAAACAGGTCGTCGACTGGTTCCTCAGTACCCAGCAACAATTCGGACGCATCGCAGCCATCGGGGTGGCTTCCTTCGGTCCGGTGGAACCGGATCCGCGTTCCGAGAGGTTTGGATTCATCACCACCACTCCCAAACCCGGCTGGCAGCAAACCGATCTGCTTGGCCCGCTCCGTGCAGCCTTTCCCGACATCCGGCTCGGCTTTGACACCGACGTCAACGGCGCGGCACTCGGGGAAGCACGCTGGGGAGCAGCCCAGGGGCTTGAGGATTTCGTCTACATCACGGTCGGCACGGGTATTGGTGGAGGCGGCTTCAGCGGCGGCCGGCTGCTCCACGGACTGATGCATCCGGAAATGGGGCACCTGAGCATTGCGCGACTCCCGGGCGACGACTTTCCCGGCGTCTGCCCCTTCCACGGCCACTGCTGGGAAGGCCTCTGCTCGGGACCTGCCATCGCCGCCCGCGCCGGTATGCCCGTGGAACAAATCCCCGCCAACCACCCCGTCTGGGACCATGTCATCCACGCCATGGCCCAGGCCCTCGTCAATATCACGTACGTCCTCTCACCACGCCGCATCATCCTCGGCGGCAGCGTCCGCCGCGCAGGCCTGCTGGGAGAAGACGCCTTCTTCGAAAAACTCTGCTCCGCTGTCCGAAAACAACTCAACAACTATCTCTCGCATCACACCTTCGGCAGCCCAAACATCCACAATTACATCGTCCCACCAGCCCTCGGCGACGACGCCGGATTGTGGGGGAGTATCGCGCTGGCTGGTGGAGGAGGCGCACCACAGAGGCCCGGAGGCAGAGAGAAGGCGGACTGTCGATGAAGTGACTGAAAAAAGATCGTTCTTTGATAGCCGCTGCCTTTCACCGCGTTCTTCGTGCCTGCGGTCTTCACCTGGACTTCCACGGTCGCAACAAAGGCAGTCAATTCGGTCTTCGTATCCAATGTTTCCGACATGTTCGTCGTCTTTTGGATCAGGTGTGGAGGTCAGCGAAGGAGGATTTTTTGAGCGAACGTCAGATAGCTCTGAAAGAAACCAACCAGTTGGACAACGCCATTTTCTTTTGAGAAGTGTAGTGGATTACTGCGATTTTTGTTGTTCGCGGGGGAAGTGTGATGGACGCGACGGCGACCCTGACGGCGCGGCGGACTTGTTCGGTTGTGAGCAGTTCGCCGCTTTAGACGTCATCGCGTGGCGTAAGTTTCTGTCACGTGATGGCGCAGAACAACTGGCTCAGGATCACCAGAAAAAAGTAGCGATGGATCCCGTGCCAGCTTCGGCATTCGAAGTAATTCAGGCCGAGTTCTTCCTTCGCTTCGCGGAAGCAGTCTTCGATCGGCCAGCGATCGAAGGTGATGCGAAGGATCATCCGCAGCGTCCAGCCGTCGCGACCGGGGACACGGTTCGAGAGGAACAATTTCACTGCGTCGATGAGCACGTTGCGAGCGACAATCAGCTTGCATGGGTTGCTCACATTGGAATCGTCATGAGGCGGTCTCCAGCACTTGATCCAGCGCCGTGGCCTCAACGTTGTTTCTCTGAACCATCGACATCAGGCCCAGCACGTGCTCCAACAGCAAAGCCTTACCAGCCGGTCTCGCAAGACGATCCCGAAACCGATATAAGAATCGGCTCAGCATCCCGCTGGGCCCCGGAATCTGTCGAACTGACATCATTGACATTGGGCGACCTTCCGTGGCTTCAGCGTGACACAATTCATTCCACGGAGGGTCGCTGCTTTTTCATCTTCCCGTCAATTGCAATTAAACCCGTTCACAACAAGCACTTACGAACTTCACCGCGAAAAAACCTGACGCAATCCAATCAGGTTAGCTCGCCTGTGTTATACTCTGCCCAGCCCCCGGCGTTCCCCCAAACACCGCCTCGTTTCTCATCCGTTTTTCGATGTCTCTGAAGAAGCCAAACTCTATCGCCGCCTGAACGGTGAAGGCTATCCGACCTCACGATGGTCACCGACGGCGTGCGAACGGGTTATTGAGACTTTCAGGAAGCCTTGTCAGGAGCTGGACAATGGTGGCCATTCTGCAACTGCTTGGCGGAATCACGTGCGCGTTCATCGGCGGGGAGATGTTCCTCAAGGGCGTGGTTGGCGTTTCGGAATGGTTCCGTATCCCAAAGGCCGTCACTGCGGCAACTCTGGCCGCATTCGCCACGTCCAGCCCAGAGATTTCTGTCGCAGTCACCTCCGCCGCCACAGGCCAACCGCAAATCGCGCTCGGCGACGCACTGGGAAGTAATGTTGTCAATATCGGACTGGTGATCGGCGTGCTGCTTCTGCTGGGACCGGTGCGATTTGACTGGTTGACTTACAACCGAGAGTACCTAACCGCGTTGTTTGCCCCACTGGCACTGCTGGGACTCCTGCTGGACGGAATCTTGTCGTGCCTCGATGCCGCAGTCATGCTCACTGCGTTCATTGTCTGGATGGTGCGGGTAATCCTTGACGCGGTCCAGCGACGGGAGACTTCAGAGACGAAGGAAATCCGTGGGGGAATCCTGCCAGCCGTCATCCTGTCCAGCGTGGGCATGGCAGTCTTGATTTTGGCCGGTCGACTGATCGTCTCAGGAGGTTCGGCTCTTGGAGAAGCGCTGGGGGTGAGCCCATTCGTCGTCGGCATCACTGTGGTAGCTTTCGGAACGTCCGCTCCCGAACTAGCAACGGCTGTCATTTCAAAATGGCGCGGACATGACGAGGTTGGGATTGGGACAGTCCTCGGCAGCAATATCTTCAACTGTCTGTTTATTGTCGGACTTGCTGGCGTTATTCATCCAATCGTCCAGTCTGTGGCCGGCCTGCTTCCAATTCTTGGCTTTGGAGTCCTGACGACCCTCGCAATCACTCCTGTTCACGGCCCCGAGCTTGGTCGCGGTCGGGGGATAAGCCTGCTGGTCCTCTATTTCGGATCTATCTTCACTGCTGCGTGGGGGGGAGCTTCCAGCATGAGCGACGGCGATCATGTGAATCGAGCGAGCAACCACACAGAATTTCCCGCAGCAATCTCCAACGGAATGCGGAATGATACGGCCAACCCGTCATCTGAAGTGGACTCACCTGACAGGGCGATCGCTGAGTAGCTGCCCATTGTGCGTAAACTTCTGCTGACAGGATTCCTCGGAATTCGGGCCCAACGGCAAATGTGGTGCGCAAAGCTCCATGAGATATTCAATGGGGAATTTGAACCTGGCATCGTGGAGGCGAAGAGTCTCAGTATGACGTACTGCTTATCTCTGTAGCCATGTGCTGCCTGCTGAAGAACGCCGATCTTGTTATTGATCCCTCCCAGTGAACCGCCGGAGATTGGGTAGTCATACCAGCTCAGAGCTGCAGTTCGATGCCCCTGTCGTGTGTTGGCCATGGCCGGTAGAACGCGAATGCCGGGAGCTCGTGTGCGATTGCACCAGTCATCGAGGAGGATGGCAGCCGAAGCTTTCGTGTCCTGGGTTTGGATTTGAGCAGGATCCTCCTTCAGGTGGTACCCAATATGCAGAGAGTGGTGGAACTCCAGTGCGTCCTGCAGACGCTGCGCCTCATTCCTTTGTGAATCCAGATTGCTGGAGTACTTCAGGAGCAGCCATCAAAGGCCCTTGAGCGTCTTTCTCTGCATTATGTCGGCTTCGCTTTGCAATTTTCGACGGAGCTGATCCAGCTTTCTGTTCATCAGCTGGACGATGTCGAATCGGTCAAAACCCAGTTTCGCTTCAGGAAGTGCCCCTGAACGCCGCCAAAGCAGGCACTCGACATGTCCGCCGCTACCGCCTCGATCTTTGCCCCCAAACCCGCAAGTCGTTTTCAGAAGGGTCTTCACCAGTCCTGACCCTTGCCGTGGCCGACAAACACGATAGGGCCCGTCTTCCAGTCAATCACGATGGTCCGGAATGTGTGCGTCCTGACTATGTAGATTTTGTAGATCGCCGGCACCTCCAATCGCCATAGCTTCGGCCTCCCCGAACTCCTGCTCAGCCAGGCCTTCTCAATTCCTCGAATCACTTTTGCCCACCCCGAGATATCCTGTGATGTCCTTCGTCGTTTCCAGCGATCGCGGACTCACCATCAGGTGAGCTAACGCACGGGCGCAGTTGCAGTTCGGTACTACATCGGGCGTCGCCGACTTTTACACTCGAGACCAGTTGCGACATTCCAGTCACGCCACTCTAATCAACAGCCTTGTCGGTCGCAGACCCAGCGGCGCCGCCACCACAGTTCGCTGACAACTCTCGCGGCGAATTACCTCCGGCCCCAACAGCCAATGCACCTCTTCCTCTCGCACGGGTATTCCACCTCCGGGAGCAAAAACGCCGTCTTACTTGCGGCAGTCAACCGGTGAGTAGTACGAACAGCTAAACGCACGATACGCTTGCTGCGAGCTCTTCTCAGACTCCTGATGGCTTGTTCTCTGTTGCCCCACTTCCATCAGACTCAGATGGCCGCCTCTCGTAAACCCTCCAGATCCACTTCGCCAATCACGCTCACCGTACTTTCCGTTGAATCGAAACGAATGCGTTTAAAGACATGGTGCGATCATCTTCCTCGCAAAGCAGTCCACCTCACCTTCTTCCAACGAGACCCACCGGCACCCTTGATGCGTTGCTGGGGATTTATCGCACAGGCACTTTGACCTCAGCAGACCGACCAATGAGTGAAATGCAGCGAGCAGCAGGTGTCGCCTCCCGAAAGGACGCAACCTGTAATTCCACTGCCAAACGACTCGTGGATAAGCCACAGCGAACAGGCAAGGAAACTAAGAATACAGGACCCCTGTACACGTGAGTGCTTGCTGTTCATGAGACGATGAACTGTTCAATGATGTCATCTATCCGGATGCGCGTGGGACGAATACGGTCAATAACCATCGCCTCAGGAATCCGACGAAAGACCGCGATACTGGACAGCCCAATCAGAACTTTGCGAACCGCAACGCACAGTCATCACCTGCCTGCCTCACTCCATACCTCTCAATTGGAGACACGCTACCTGACCTCTGCAACTCATGCAATTGAAGGGCGCCCGGTCAGCGAGATCAGGCGCGTTCGTCGCAGAGTACAGCCACGGCAGCTTGCTCCTTCTGATCCTCCGGAGGATGCAAAGTTTGCCCTGAACCCGCTCATTCCGCTCCACACAATCGGGAAAGACAACGACGCAGGCCTGGCACCGTTGTGCCGGCAGGTTGAACGATTTGGCCTAAGGAGCCGATCGGCGGATCGCCGAGAAAACGGTGAACATACTCGGGCAAGCCGAAGGCACGGCTACTACCTGCTCAAAGGCAAAGTGACGTCGCAAATCCCAAAAAAAATGCCACGCCACGAACAATAGTTTCCCAAAACCCCGCCTCTCACTAACGTTTTCTGAAAAAGAATTTCCACACTAAGGACGGGCAATGAACGCCTGAGTTGTTTGCCGCCCTTCGCTATTGTCAACTCTGCCTTTCAACGCCATGATCTCGGGAGCAATATAACAATCGCTCGCACTGACAGCAGACAGCCGACAGGATGGGAGGTGCCATGGTTACGGTCATCATTCCGGTTTTGAATGAGTCTCAGACCATCCAGTATGTTGTGGACTTCGCCATGCGATCTGCTGGTGTCACTGAGGTCATCGTGGTGGATGACGGATCAATTGATGGAACACCTGAACTCGCAGCATCTTCCGGGGCGCGTGTGATCACCAGTACCCTGCTCGGGAAAGGTGCGTCGATGAGCGATGGCATTCGGGCGGCAACAAATGAGTTCCTTGTTTTTTTGGATGGAGACCTCTCTTCACTCCAACCGGAACTCGTTCCTTTACTGACACAGCCGCTGCAGGACGCGACCGCAGACTTCGTTAAGGCCAAGTTCTCACGCACCGCGGGGCGAGTGACAATTCTAACAGCCCGCCCACTCCTGCAAACGTTTTTCCCTGAACTCAACCATATCGAACAACCACTCGGTGGAATTATTTCCGCCCGTCGATCGCTGCTGCTGAAAATCCCCCTCGAGACAGACTACGGGGTGGACGTGGGATTGTTGATCGACGCGGTACAGTCGGGCGCCAAAATTGCCCAGATAAGCATCGGACGAATCGAGCACGACAGCCAGCAACTCGAAGTCCTGGGCGACATGGCACGGCAGGTATCGCGCGCTATCCTGACTCGCGCCTCCCAGTACGGACGCCTAAGCGCTAAGCAGGTAGAAGAGGTTGAGGAAATTGAACGCAGTAACAAGATTGAACTGAACAGTTTGCTTACGCGCGTCAGGGGAGCCACAAATCTTGCAATCTTCGACATGGACGGCACGCTGGTCCGCGGACGATTTGTCAACTCGCTTGCTCATCGCATCAACTGCCAGCAGGAACTCGACCGATTTTTGGACAATCCGGACTACACATCCGAACAACGAATCCAGCGCATTGCAGAGTTGTTCGCTGGCACACCCAGACAGACCTTCGAGGATGTTGCATCCCAGCTGGAACTCATGCCCGGCGCACGTGAGCTGATTGTGCGATTGCGGTCACGTGGCTATCGCGTTGGAATCATCAGCGACAGCTATTTTGTGGCAACAGAGATTATCCGCCGAAGAGTCTTTGCTGATTTCAGCATTGCACACTTGATGCGGTTTCGCGAAGGCATAGCGACCGGTCGCGTCACAGTCAGCTCAGCAATGCAGCATCCATTTGGATGTCGTGAACACGTTATCTGCAAGCAAAATGCCCTGCTTCATCTCGGTCAGCAATTGCAGATAAATCCGGCTCGATTGTTGGTCGTTGGAGACGGGAAACCGGACTGCTGCATGTTCAAATCTGCCGGCGTTTCGTTCGCGTTTGAACCTAAGTGCCAGGAGGTTGCAGATTCGGCAGACTTCGTCATTCAGGAGGATCTCCTTCAAATTGATCCTATCCTAAATGACCTGCTGTGATTCTACTCCGCATCGTGCAGGGGTCAGAACAGACTCAGAGTTTGGCCTGTTGAGAAATACTGAGAACACACAAAGAACCTGGGGTTGCTGTTTGGAGGAACACTGGTCGCCAGCCCGCCCACGGGATTTATCGCTTTTTGCCCTCAACAGGTTCTGCTGATTGTGCTGGAGTGTGACCGCACTTGCGGCCGTCACGCCTTGAGGCGAGTTGTGTTGAGGAACTGCTGCTGGAATTCATCCCAGGCGTTGGAAGCTTTCAGACATCTGAGACTGAGCATCGGCTGAGTACCGCTGGTGGACCAGCGCATGCCGGTTCGTTCGAGGCGGTCTTTGACACGATAGCGACAGGCGCCTTCAATCACGCCCGTTGCAATCGGAAGGCCGGCTGCCAGATATTCGTCATGCTTCATGCGATTTGCGTGCGCCGTGAAATAGCCGCACGCTGCATCTACGTCGGCGCGTTTCTCTTTTGACAACTTCTGAACCGTCGCCATGCGACGCAGGCCGCGAACAACACCGTGTACG
>JBEAUF010000034.1:0-23830 GCA_041161565.1 Planctomycetota bacterium
GGGCTGCCGTGCGGGGCGGTGGGCTGCGGTGGGATCGGATGGGCTGAGAGGGGCTGGGGAGGTCAAGCTGCGATTGCAAAGGTCGCAGCAAACGCAGCAAATAGCCCAATCACAACGATTCCGCCGCCCTCCACACCCCCGACAGCTCACCACAATCGGTGACAGTCCCTGCACGCCAGGCGTTGCACGCCGAGGAGCAAGGTACGGTCGCAACGATTGCCACATATGCAACGAATCTACCGGTCACAACGATTCTGACACCAACTGCCACGCCGAAAGGCCGCAGCAATCGGTAACAGTCCCTGCACGCCAGACGCTGCATGCCGAGGAGCAAGGTACGATCACAACGGTCGTCACAGACGCAACGAATCTACCGGTCACAACGATTCTGACACCAGCTGCTACGCCGACAGGCCGCAGCAATCGGTGACAGTCCCTGCACGCCAGGCGGCGAACGCCGGGGAGCAGGGTGCGATCACAACAGTCGTCACAGACGCAACAACTCTACCGGTCACAACGATTCTGACACCGGCCGCCACGCCGACAGGCCGCAGCAATCGGTGACAGTCCCTGCACGCCAGACGGCGAACGCTGGAGAGCGAGGTACGGTTGCAGCAGTTGTGACGTACGCACCGATTAATGGGGTGGCAACGATTTTTACACCACTCAAACGGCCGGTGGATTGCGCCAGAGTTGGATAGTGCGCGAAAACCAGCCGTTAGACGGACGATGGGCGGACAGAAGTTGAAACGGTCATCACATACGCCAAATAACTGGGGTGCAGTGATTACCGCACCTGTCACACCGCGGGTAAACCGCCGACAACTCTCCAGGTGATCGTCTCAAACCGGGACCCGTCCGGGGAGATCTATTGTCGGCGGGTGTGTGGTGGGGAAGGAAACGGCATTGTGGCGAATTACTTCTTCGGCACGGGTCGATGCGGCCAGTTGGGAGTACCGGGTGGGTCGGGGCGGTGTGGAGCTTTACCAATCCCGAAATCTTCCGGCTTGAGATTGAGGTTTTTATAGTAGTTGCCGTCGTTGATGAAGCCGTAGAAGGTGGGATAGAAGGGGTCGACGTAATCCACGTTGGCCTTCTCTGGCGCTTCGTGGCCTGTGAGGACAAACGAGGCATTGACGATCAGGCGTCGCAGGTCTTCGTCGACAAAGTCCACAGCGGCTCCGGCAGTGGTGCAAAATGATCGACCGGGCTTGCCATCCGACAGTTTGTAATCGTGGAACCACGCCAGCGGTTGCATGGGTTGGTTGCGTTTGTCGTCAGCAAGGGTTTTTGAGGCGGGGTCGAGTGTTTCGGTGATGGCACCGCGGAGTACGATTTGATCCTTGTCGGTCAGATGGATCACGCCATAGACGTCGCTGGGGGCGAAGATTTCGCCAACGCCGTTCAGAACCGGGTGTTTTTCGGCACCCGTTTCAACGACACTGCGAGCGCCCTCGACTTTGTGATGTCCGTGGTGCGAGACCCACTGTTCACCGAGCACCTGCCGTCCGAACTGATCGAAGGTGAGCGATTCGCCAAATTTTTCACCGCCGCGGAAGGCATGGGTAGCGGTTCGGAGCCCGATAACTGGCTTTCCGGCCTGCAGAAACTTCGCGATGTGTGCAGCCTGTTCGGCGTTGGGGTGGCGGAAGCGGGTGGCGATAATCATCAGATCTGCGGTCTCCAGTGAATCGAGCCCACGGAGTCCTTCCTGATTATTTGAGTCGATGTAGTCGGCGTCCCCGGGGCCGAAAGCGAAGAGCACCGTACAGCGGAATCCGTGATGCACGCTGAGGATTTTGCCGAGCATCGGCATAACTTCCTCCGACCGGTATTCCTCGTCACCTGACACGAGCACAATATGTCCTTTGGGGTTTCCCGAGGGCTCAAGAACCAGCCGGTCTGCGGCGGAGGCGATGTTGCACCAGCAGGCAGAGGCACAGACGAGCAGGGCAGCAAGGAGCGACCTGGAGGTGGAATGCAAAGGACTGGCTGTCATGTGGGATGCCTTTCAAAGGGGGCAGCGAGCCGGGATGCTGTTTGAATGGTGAATCCTGGCAGGGTGACGACAGGATGCAAGCGAAAGGCGGGGAGAAGGCCGCGTGTCCGGACGCAAAGCCGGGGCAGCGGAGGGTAACCGCTGACTATGGCCGACGGGTTTGATCTCGGCTGAGTCCCGGCCCCCCGGTTCCTCCGAAGCCAAGTTTCCCGAGCCACCGTCTGCCTGCCGGACGACCGCTCGCATCGTCACTACGGGACAATGAGCCATCTGAATTCAGGCTCAGTCCGAGTTGTCGCGCGTGGTTTTCCAGCAGGAACCGACTTTGTTCCAACTGCTTGCGTTCGCGGGACAATCGGGCTCTTTCGAAGGCCAGTTCAAGTTCACTGAGGCGTGTCAGTTCATCGATACGATTAAGCGAGGCGTTCACGAGTGCTCTGAGGTCTTCGGGTAGTTGTTCGTTCAGGCCTCTCAGTTGTTCGACACTGAGCAATTGCTGCTGATGCTCACGGCGACGCCGATATCGGCCGATGAGTTCTGCGAGCAGAAGTTCACGGCTGACGAAGACACTCCGCAGTTCACTCTCCGGAATTTGCGCCGGGTCGAGCGGTTCCGGGAGAACATCAGCAAATTCTCTGTCGGAGAAATCCGCTGCGTGTTGTGCTGCGGCTGCCAGAGTCGCTGCGCCGGAGACATACGCCGGCTGTGTCTGATGTGTGCGACCACCCCACTCGGTCGCTGTGGGGGCACCGAAAGTGATGCCTTCGACTGTAGTCGCGGCCTGACGTTCCGTCGTTTCAACAAGATCCCTGCCGTCATTTTGCAGGAAGTTCTGACGGATTGCCTCCCAGCGTCGCATGGCATCGGTGGTGGCAGGTGCAGCCGGAGATGATGGCTGTGTGAGTCGGGGTGGAGAGTTCGGTGGCGGTGGTGTGACTGGCTGGCTAACTATCGCCGGCTGTATGACACCACCGGAAGTGAGTTCTTCCGAGAGGGATTTCAGAATTGATGTTTGTTCGGACCATGCGAACTCCTGATCAGCCCGAAGTCCGGCAAATGACGACTGCAATTCCTGCAGCAGCTGGTCCCGCATCTGTGAGATTCGGGCTGCAACGGCATCTGCGAGGTCCGCAGCGTGCGTTACAGGTGGAGTGGGAATTGGACTTTCTGGCGGGCTGACGTGCTGGGAGCCGAGAGTGCCTTGTGGCTGCAGCAGCCAGTCGGGGGTGTTTGGGACATTCGGCAGGGGCTGAGTGCCCACGGGCGGTTGATCGGTGGCGACCGCAGTGGGGCCAGTCGTTTCCCTGAACAGCGGGGATTGCATATCTCCGGGCGGGGCTGCCGTGGACTGCGTCAGCGGGCCGGATCGAGCCATCCGTAAACGCAGTGCTGCGTTGCTGCGCAGCATTGCGTTTCGGCGGTTCACCCGCTTCGACGGCACATCATCCATCACCGGACACCTGACAGGGAAGATACATCAGAGGAGATCCACGCTGCTGCAAGCTAGCTCGCGGATCACGACAGCTGCTTCAACCCAGGTCAAGGGGGGAAAAAATCCGCTTCTGTTTGAGGGGTTGCGTTCCGATTGGGAGGATTAAGTGGATTACAGGGGCTGGTATCAGAGCCAGTCGTGCAGGTTTTGTCGTTCGAGTTGTTCGAGGATTTGCTTGATGCGTTCGGATTGTGAGGCGTCGGCGACGAGTGTTGCGTCGGGAGTATGGACGATAATGAGATTTCGCAATCCGAGGGTCGCAACGAGGTGATCGGTGCTGGTCCGGACGATGCAGCCATGTGTATCGACGCCACAGAACAGACCATCGATGGTATTTCCGGCAGCATCGACGCCATTAAGTCTGGGTAGTGAGAGCCAGCTTCCGACGTCGTCCCAGAGAAATGGCGCTTCGAGCACAACGACGTTTGCTGCGCGTTCGAGGATGGCGTAGTCGACTGAGATGCTCTTCAGACGCGGGAATTCAGTTGCCATCGCTTCAGTGCGCTGACCTTTGCGCCAGCCGTCGCGGATGCGGAGTAGTCCGGCGTGGAGTTCGGGTTCATGCTGTTCGAGGAGGCTGACGATGGTAGCAGCTTTCCAGCAGAAGATCCCGCAGTTCCAGAAGAAGCGACCTTCGCGGATGTATTGTTCAGCGAGGCTGAGGTGTGGCTTTTCGCGGAAAGTTTTGACGTGGAAGAGGCTGGGGGTTTGCTGGCCGATCTGTTCGCCGCGTTCGATATATCCGTAGCCGGTGGAGGGAAAGGCTGGGGTAACGCCGAAAAGCACGAGGTTAGCGGGGTTATTCTGCACGACATCGACGGCGCGGTGGACTGCGGAGTGGAATGCTTCGAGTGGCTGGATGACGTGGTCGGCTGGCATCACGAACATGATTCCATCGGGGTCACGTTCGAGGATTTCGAGGGCAGCGAGTCCGACGCAGGGGGCAGTATTGCGGGCGGCAGGCTCAATGAGCAGGTTGTCACTGGGGAGCTCGGGGAGCTGCTGGCGCGTGGCGGTGGCCTGCAGGGAGTTGGTGACTATCCAGGAATTGGCAGGTTCAGCCCAGGATCGGCATCGATCGAGCGTTTGCTGGATCATGGTGCGATCCCCTGCGAGCCGTAGCAGTTGTTTGGGAAGTTGTCGACGGCTCTGGGGCCAGAAACGAGTTCCACTTCCGCCGGCCATGATCACTGCGTGCAGCATTTGATGTCTCCTGGCGAGATCAGCGTTTGGCTTCGTATTCCTTGATTTTGCGATAGAGAGTCCGTTCGCCGATACCGAGCATTGTTGCGGCTTCCTCGCGGTTGCCATTGGTCAGTTCGAGTGCGCGATAGATGTAGTAGCGTTCGACGTCGGAAATGGGTTTTCCGACGAGGCCGTCGGCACCGGAGGGCGTTTCCACGGACGACTCGGGGGGCTGATCGCGGACGAGGATGGCGATTTCGGGGGGCAGGCCGTCCACATCGAGGACTCCATCGGAATCCAGCACGAGCATACGTTCGATGACGTTGCGAAGCTGGCGGATGTTTCCGGGCCAGTGATAAGCGAGGAGTGCTTTGCGGGCGCTGCGGGAGAAACCCTGGACTTCGCGGCCCATGCGACGCGAGATATCGCGGAGGAAGTGTTCCATGAGCAGTGGGATGTCGCCCTGGCGTTCGCGGAGCGGCGGGAGGTAGATGGAGACGACATTGAGGCGATAGTAGAGGTCTTCGCGGAACTTGCCCTCAGCAACGTTTTTCTGCAGGTCTGCGTTGGTGGCCGCGACGAGTCGGACGTTGATCGGCATTTCGTCATTGGCGCCGAGGCGGGTAATTTTGCGGTCTTCAAGAACTCGCAGAAGCTTCACCTGCGTATCCATTGGCATTTCGCCAACTTCATCGAGAAACAGTGTGCCACCGTTGGCATGTTCGAACTTACCGATACGGCGACCGATGGCACCAGTGAAGGCACCGGCTTCGTGTCCGAAGAGTTCGCTTTCGAGAATGCTGTCGGGGAGTGCGGAGATGTTCAGTGGAACGAACGGTTTGTTTTTGCGTGGGCTGTTCTGATGCAGTGCTCGAGCGACGAGTTCCTTACCGGTGCCATTTTCTCCCTGAATCAGCACCGTGATGTCGGTGGGAGCGACGTTTTTCAGGATCTCCACGATGGAGTGCATCTGGGGGCTGGTGCCGATGACTCCTTCGAAGCCGAATCGTTCATCAAGTGAGCGGCGGAGTTCGGCGTTGCGACGGATGAGTCGGAGCCGGGCGGAGGCCTTTTCGACAGCCGAGCGGAGTTCGCCGATATCGAGCGGCTTGGTGAGGTAGGTGTAGGCACCATGCTGCATGGCGGTGACGGCGGAGTGAATGGAGCCGTGACCTGTGAGGACGATGACTTCTGCGTCGGGGAGCTCTTCCTTGGCCTGCCGGAGGATTTCGAGGCCATCAATCTCGCCCATGCGCAGGTCGGTGACGATCACGTCCCAGGTTTCGGCATGAATCAACTGCGCACCGCGTTCACCGCTGCCGGCAACACGGCAATCGCAGTTGATGCGCTCGAGTGAGTCCGCAACGGCCTGTGCGTGCCCTTCGTCATCGTCCACGATGAGTACGCGGACGGGGATGGCAGACAGATCGGCCGGGTCATTCCTGGAATCTGGCATGCAGGATTTCGTTGGAGAGGTGCAGCAGAAAACGTAGTGCAGTGAAAGCCGGGGGCGGGCAGGCTGCCTGCAAGCCCCCAGTGAGGGTAGCCAATTTGGGAGTGAATTCCAAACTTCGGCCGGATTCCGGGGGGGCAGCGAGCGAAATTGGCGAATTCAGGAGGTGAGATCAGCGGATGATGGCCTGAATGGCGGCAAAGTCGGGTTTGAGGGAGCGGTAGAGTTGCTGATAGATGGGGAAGGCCACCTGATAGGCGCGGGTGGCGGCAGCTTTATTGGTGGTGCGGGTGACGACGGAAATAGTGGAACGGCAGGCTTCTTCGACGGACTTGTAAGCCCCGGTACCTGCTGCGGCCAGCAGAGCAACTCCGTAGGCGGGGCCCTCGGAGGCATTGATAGTGACGACCGGCTGACCATAAATATCCGCCTGCAGCTGTCTCCAGAAGGAGCTGCGTGCGCCGCCGCCGGAGAGTCGGATCTCGCGGACAGGGATATTCATCTGGCGGATGATTTCAAGGGTATCGCGCATGGCGTAGGTAGCTCCCTCCATCACGGAGCGAGCGAGGTGGGCTTTGCCGTGTCTGAGCGAGAGACCGATCCAGCAGGCACGGGCATTGGGGTCGGCGTGCGGGGTACGTTCGCCGGTGAGATAGGGCAGAAAGAAGAGTCCTTCGCTGCCGACCGGAGCAGTTGCGGCCTGTTGTGTGATCAGCTCGTACGGGTCGATTTTCTGCTTTTTGGCAGCCGCGATTTCAGCCTCGCAGAGCTGATTGCGGTACCACTGGAGGCTGCCCCCCGCAGACAGCACACAGCCCATCACGTGCCACTTGCCGCGAACGGCATGACAGAAGGTGTGCAGCCGGCCGGCTGGATCGACCTGAACGACATCGCTGTGAGCGAAGACGACGCCGCTGGTGCCCATCGTTGCTGACACAACACCACTGCCAACGATGCCATTCCCGATTGCGCTGGCGGCCTGATCACCACCACCCCCAACAACGGGAATGCCGGGCCTGAGTCCCATTTCCCGGGCTGCAGATTCCGAGAGGACTCCGGTGATATCTTCACTTTCGTAAACTTTGGGAAGCAGGCTGGCAGAGAGCTGAAGCTTTTCGAGGAGCGGTGTGGACCAGCAGCGATTGACGACATCGAGGAGGAGGGTGCCGGAGGCATCGCTGACTTCGGTCGCAAACTCGCCGGTCATGCGGAATCGCACGTAGTCCTTGGGGAGCAGTACTTTGACGGTGCGATCGAAGTGTTTCTTTTCGCGATTTCGGAGCCAGAGGATTTTGGGGGCGGTGAATCCGGTGAGGGCTGGATTGGCGACAAGCTGGATCAGCGCCTCACGACCGCCGGCGAGGTTTTCGATCTCGACACATTCAGCGGCGGTTCGCTGGTCATTCCAGAGCAGTGCAGGGCGAATGACGCGGTGGGATTTGTCCAGAAAGACGCTGCCGTGCATTTGTCCGCTGAGGCCAATGCCGGCGATGTCGGCCGGTTTCAGGCGGGCGGCCCTGAGGACTTTTTTGACAGTGGTGGCGGAAGCCTGCCACCAGTGTTCCGGGTCCTGTTCGGACCAGCCCGGTTTGGGATTGCTGAGTGGGTATTCGGCAGTCGCCGAGGCGAGGATGGTGCCGTCTTCGTGCATAGCCAGCGTTTTTGTGCCGCTGGTGCCAATGTCGATACCCAGATAGACCGCCATGACAGTTGTAGCTCCGGAAAAAACCGTCGGTTGCTGCGCGTTGTGCGAGCGATGTGGGGCGACGGTCACGGAGCGTCAGGATAGCGGATCGGGAGGGGTTGCGGAATGGAAGCTGAGTTTCGAGGATGTCTGTCAACGCGAAGGGCCTCCAGGCTGGCAACCTGGAGGCCCTGTTTGCGGGAATTGCGAGGGAGTTCAGCGGCCGTCAGGTGGCGCTGGATTCTTCGAGTTCAACTTCTTCGATGACGGGCAACTGAGCGTCATCGGCCATATCCACGAAGCCTTTCAGATGAATGGCTCGAGTGTGGTGCTGGAGCTTTTTTAGGGCTTTGCTTTCGATCTGTCGGATGCGTTCGCGGGTGACCTTGAAGATGCGTCCGGTTTCTTCGAGTGTGTAGCTGTAGCCGTCACCGAGGCCGTAGCGAAGTTTGATGATTTCGCGTTCGCGGTAAGTGAGGCTTTTGAGGACGTGGTCGATTTTGTCGCGAAGCATTTGTTTGGCGGCGGATTCGGCGGGACTGCTTTCGTGGCTGTCCTCAAGGAATTCCCCGAAGCTGCTGTCTTCGCTTTCACCAACCGGTGTATCGAGACTGATCGGATGTTTCCATGTTTTCATGATCCGTTCAGTTTCCTCGATGCTCATTCCGACCGCTTCAGCCAGCTCTTCATTGCTGGGTTCGCGACCGGTGGCCTGGCGAATTTCTTCGGCCTTGGCTTTGAGCATTGAGATGCTTTGGAACATGTGCACCGGGATGCGGATGGTGCGAGCATGGTCGGCGACAGCGCGAGTGATTGCCTGGCGGATCCACCATGTGGCGTAGGTGGAGAATTTGTACCCGCGGCGATATTCGTATTTCTCGACGCCTCGCATGAGTCCGGCGTTGCCTTCCTGGATGAGGTCAAGGAAGCTGAGGCCGCGGTTGCGATACTTTTTGGCAATGGAAACGACGAGTCGCAGGTTGCCACCGGAGAGTTTTTGTTTGGCGTCGGTCCAGCCGTTCATGCGTTTGCGAATTTCGCGGCAGCGACGGAGGAACTGGTCGGGTGTTTCGAGGAGCAGCTGGACGTACTCTTCAAGTTCTCTTTCGAGTGCCTGGCGTTCGGTGTCGGCCGTTTTCATGCCACGCAGACAGGCGATTTCGTCGCGGAGTTGTTCGATGCGTTCACCGATTTGCAGCATACGTTTCATGATGGGCTGCAGGCGGTGTGTGCGGACGCTGAGTTCTTCGCAGAGTGAGCACATTTTGCGGCGACGGGTGCGAAGCGAGTCGGCGGCGGCGGCGCGTTCAGGGGAGCCTTCCGGGAGTGATCGCCAGCGATGGAACTCTTCTTTGTTGCGTTCCATCAGATGTCGCAGGGTTCGCAGGTTGAGTTCCATGCGACCTTCGATCTGCTCTTTGCGGACTTCTTCAGTTTCAGAAGTGCGGAGCGTGCGTTCGAAGGGGAGTTCTCCGCGGCGTACCTTTTCGATGGTTTCGACGGCGATCTGGAGGGCATAGTCGGATTCGAGTACGTGCCGACGCATGCGTTTGCGGGTGACTTCGATTTGTTTGGCGAGAAAGATTTCGCGGTCCCGCGTGAGCAACGGGATGTTGCCCATCTGGCTGAGGTACATGCGAATAGGGTCGCGGGATGAGAGGGCTGAGGTCTCAGGGCCGAGCAGTGCTCGGGCGGCTTTCTCGGCCTGAGCCTGCTTGACTTCTTCTTCGACGGGTTCAGGTTCGAGCCGGATGTCGGGGTCTTCGATGAAGTCGAGGTTGTTTTCGTCCAGAGCGATGATCAGGCTGTCGACCATCGCCGGATCACCACCTTCATCCGGGAGCCAGGCGTGGGCCTGCTGTACCGTAACAAAGCCACGCTTCCTGCCTGCTTCGATGATCGCCTTCAGTCCCGGATCCAGACGATACACGCCAATCCCCTTTTTCGAGTGAACCGCAACCCTGAGCTTCAGAATGGCCGAACGGCGAGTTGAAGAAATGCACTGCGGCGGAGCGGTTGCCCCTGATACTGTCGATGTGTCCGTGCCTCCATGTTGAGACACACGCAGGCCGGCCTGATGCCAGCCGTCCCGGACCGCGACTTTGATGTCCGACATCCATGTGGCTTGCTGCGTGGTTGCCCAGCATACCCATGAATTTCAAAAATCAATCGAACCTGCACTGAAAAATGAAGCCTTGTTCAGAATCAGCCACCGCTGCAGGCAGAGATTCTTCCAGAGCCCTGAGCTTTCGGAGCAGGCCAGACGAAACCGGGAAATTTCGGCGGATTATTCGCAGAGGATTGCCCCGCGTCAACGGATGGCCCACATCTGTTCCCTACTTTCCGGCCAATCCCCGCCCTGGAACTCCCGCCCGCCACACCCCACGACATCCAGTGCGGCCCGCCCGCGCGACAGCAGAGCAGTCTGTCTCAGATCTCGCCGTCAAACTCGTAGTCCGTCTCCAGTGACTCGCTCGAGTCCCCTGTCAACACCCCCGAAAACTCACGCCGATGATAGGCCTCCTGTTCAACCGGAGTGTGATGACGCACATCGGCGTCCGTCAGCCGATACACTCCACTTCGCCTTGAATCCTCACGGAAATACATGCGGAACCAGAGCATTTGCCGGACGTGGGGCCGCGGCGCGTACAACAACACCTCCACCCCGGCCTCATACCACTCAAACAACATCCCAAAAAAACCGCTGGGAATGTGCATCACGGATGACAGATCCACACCCACCGACAGTCGGCCCTCCAGCTCCACCAGCGATGACAGCGCCTCGCGCAGCACTATCAGATCCGCTCCATCCCAGATCTCAAGCACGTCGAGGCCCACGACGGCTGTTTCGTCCAGCATTCGCAGGTTCACCTGATGTTTCTTTTTCATCCCCATCTGCCCTGCCGTTCCGGGCCATCGCCCGAGTTGGAATGAATTCAGGCCTGCTGAGCCGGTAAGCCACTTCCCGGGCAGCCTCCGCAAACCTCCCAGCCACCCTAGCTCTCGTTCCTTAACGACGACTGCGGAAAACCATCTGATTTCTGAAGGCCGCATGGTCCCCGCGACGGCCGTCACGACCTGTTGCCAATCGTCATCACCCAACGTTGATTCGCCGCAACATCTGCACCCGCAAAGCAGCACCCAACGTGTTTGTCGACGGCCACCCGGGCTTTACCCGCAGCCCGGAATTCCGCGAGAATGGGGCGACACGCGGATGCACAACAACTTTTCTCCGTCGAGGACCGCTGCCGTGAATTACAAGCAACTGTTTCTGCTGATCCTCACCATCTGGTCTGCTGAACTCCTGACTCGTCTGCTTTTCGACTACCTGCTGATTCCACGCATGCAGTACATGACGTATTATCTGGAGACGGACAAGGGCGGCGAGTTTCTTGGGGGCAGCATTCGGGCGGAGGTGGGTCAGCAGGGTTGGGAGATGGTGTCGGCGGTGCCCAATCCGGAGAATCGCGAGGAGATCATTCTGTTCTTTCAGCGGCGGGCGCCGTTTTGATTTGCCGGCGAGGGAGTTTGTGATTTGCCCGTGCGGAGTGCTCTCGTGATGCTGTCTGGTCCTGAATCACACCTGCTGTCGCGGCAGCTCTGCTGCTGTGTCATCGCAATCACACTCATCGCGGCTTCCCCGGCCACGGGCCAGGAGGGCTCACCGGCCGCGATTCGTGATTTTGAGGCTCACATCCGACCTCTGCTCAGCGAACACTGCCTTGAATGTCACAGCGGCAGTCGCCCCAAAGGCGGTCTGAGCCTTGAGTCCCGAGCTGCAGCACTTGCGGGTGGAGAGAGTGGCCCGGCGGTGGTCCCCGGTGACCCGGATGCCAGCCTGCTGATTCAGGCTGTGCGTCGGGAAGGCCTCGAAATGCCCCCCTCCGGACCGCTCCCTGAAAAAGCAATCCTGCAGTTTACGGAATGGATTCGCAGCGGTGCTGTTTGGCCGGGGCCGGAAGAATCGCCCCTGCCCAAACGTACCGAATCCACCGCAGTGACCGCTGAGGACCGCGGTCACTGGGCCTTTCAGCCGCCGGTCGCAGCAGCGCTGCCAACCATTTCGGATACAGCACCAGTTCAGCATCCGGTGGACGCATTTATCGAACATCGGCTGGAAGCAGCGGGGCTGAAAGCGGTGGAGGCCGCAGCGCCGCGAACTCTGATCCGCCGCGTGTTCCTGGCACTCACCGGGCTTCCTCCGGACTGGCGAGAGCTTGCCGCGTGGGAGGCCCGAATCGCAGCACCGTCCGGCGGATTAAACGCTGAGGCATACAGCGCGCTGGTGGACGATCTGCTCAGTCGCCCGGCGTATGCCGAACACTGGGCGCGGCGCTGGCTGGATGTTGTGCGGTATGCTCAGAGCAATGGCTACGAGCGAGATGCGGCCAAGCCGGACTCATGGCAATACCGCGACTATGTTGTTCGCTCATTTCTGCAGGACAAGCCGTGGGATCGATTTCTGCTGGAGCAGCTGGCTGGCGACGAGCTGCCCGACAGCAGCGGTGAAACGAGAACCGCGACCGGGTTTTATCGACTGGGTGTTTGGGATGACGAACCGGACGACGCACGTCAGGCGGAATTCGATGATCTGGACGACATTCTGACGACAATTGGTGCGTCCATGCTGGGGCTCACGGTGAATTGCGCTCGCTGCCATGACCACAAATTCGATCCGATTCCGCAGACCGACTATTACCGGCTGCTGGCATTCTTCAGGGGGCTTCGAAGATATGAGCTTCCCGCTCCGTCGCTGCAGAATTCGTCGGCGCTACCCGCGGAGGATGACGCGGTGGTGCTGCAGGCGGCGCTGGCGAGTGCGGGTTCCGATGTTCAGCCCGATGCCGCACTGAAAATGGTTTCGGACTCTGCTCTGGCAGGGCTCCGCTGGACCTGCGGAGTGCGTGAATACGTCGACGGTCCGCCGGCGACGCAGCTGCTGATCCGCGGTCAGGCCGGCAATCCAGGCCCATCTGTCACTCCGGGATTTCCGCGAGTGCTGGCAGCAACGGATGCGGCCGCTGAGCTGCCAACTGAAGCGCAGGGGCTGCGTTCGGAGTCACCCCTGCAGCCATTGTTTCCGTCCAGTGGTCGGCGGCTGGCCTTTGCGCGCTGGCTGGTGCGACCGGAACATCCGCTGACGGCGAGGGTGATCGTCAATCGCGTGTGGCATCAGCATTTCGGGCGGGGCCTCGTGCCAACCACGGGGGACTTTGGCCGGGCGGGAGCGAAGCCTTCGCACCCGGAATTGCTCGACTGGCTGGCCGTCGATTTCGTGCGGCACGGCTGGTCGATTCGACATCTGCAACGGCGGATACTCACATCCGCTGTCTGGCAGCGGAGCTCAGAGGTTGATCCGGGAGCAGCGTCGGTGCAGCTGGCACTGGAGCGGGATCCGGCAGCGGAGCTGTTGTGGCGATTTCCCCTGCGGCGGCTGGAAGCCGAAGCCATACGGGACAGGATGCTGTTCAGCAGTGGCGAGCTGAATCCGGAAGTCGGTGGCCCGGAGATGTACCCGCAACTCAGCGGCGAGGTGCTTGCAGGACAATCCAAACCCGGACTGGGCTGGAAACTATCATCACCATCCCAGCAGCGGCGTCGCAGTCTTTACGCCGTTGTCAAGCGCGGCGTTCGGGATCCACTGCTGGAATCGCTGGACTACAGCAACACAACATCTCCGCTGACGGAGCGACCAGTTACGACAGTCGCTCCGCAGGCACTCATCATGCTGCACGGACGTTTCACGGCAGAGCGATCAACAGCACTGGCCACTCGTGCGATGGCCGTGGCGACGGATCTGCATGGGCAGGTGCAGCACCTGTATCGCAGCATCCTGCAGCGGGACGCTTCAGCGAGCGAACTGGAGCAGGCTTCGGCAGCTGTGCTGGGGTTTGAGGAGGACCTGCGTCCGGGATTGCGGGAAGTGAGTTTTCGTCCGGACGTCCCGGAGTCGCTGTACTCCGATTTCCGGCGACAGCTTCCGGGGGACGCGTTTCTTCGAGGTCCCCGGGATGGCTGGGAGTACCGCGGCGGTGTCTGGGGGGGCGGATATGAAGGTATTGACGTTGTCGACAAGCATCTGGGCCCGCACGCATTGCTGACAATGGAGCATGGTGCAGGTGAGCTTACCGGTGAACTCCAGCTGGACGAAACGGTGGAGCTGGCCTCACTGCTGCTGGCCGTTGCGCCTGATGGCGATGCATGGAGAGGTCTGGCGGTGACGATTGACCGTCGCCGCGGAGTGCTTGAGGTGCGTCGTCGCACTGACCGGGACGTGGTGCTTGCTTCCGCGAAATCTGTGTTCGCCGCGAACGAGTGGATCCAGTTCCGTTGTCAGTTATCACCGGACACTCTGGCGTTGCAGCTGGGGCCGCCGGGGGCTGTTTTGCAGCTGGAGTGTCGTACGGGGATTCAGCAGCCGTTTGGGCGGTCCGGAGTGGCAGTCTGGGGTGGGGAGCTGCGTTTGAAGTCCGCGATATGGAAACCGGCAGACTCAGAAGCGGCAGCTCTCGATCTGTCTCGCCTGCCCACAGCTGAGCCGGTGCAGCAACAGCCGCCGGGCTGGAGTCGCTACGACGGCAACTGGCAGCGGCTGACAGACACCGAATGGCGTGTCTTGCAGAATCGGGGTGCGAAGATTCTGTGGGATGCGTTGCCGATGGTTGAGGGCGAAGTGTCGGTCGAGCTGCGTATGGCTCCGGGGCAGGCGGAAATCGGGGGTTTGCTGCTGTGTGTGAGCGACCCGCAGGTGGGTGCAGACAACTGGTACGGATATGAGGTGAGTTTGAATATTCCGGCGGGTGCGGTGTTGTTTGGAGATCACCGGCAGAATTTTCGGCTGCTGGAGCAGCAGCCGGCCACGGTGGAAGCTGGCCGCTGGCATCAGCTGCGTGCGGTGCTGAGTGCAGACCGGCTGCAGGTGTATCTGGATAATCAGCTGCAACCGGTGATTGATACAGCGATTCCGGACCGTCTTCCTGGTGTGCTGGCGGGGCTTCGCACCTGGGGCTCGGAGATGCAGTTTCGCAATTTTCGAGTGATCAGAGGTGGCAGCGAACAGCTGGCAATTTGGCCGGCACCGCCGTTACAGCCACCGCAGGCAGCTGCGGTCGAAACGGATTTGCTGCGGCTGCGTCGCGGGGCTCTGGCGGCGCTTGCACGGACGATGTTCAGTCTGAATGAGTTCGTGTATGTTGAATGAGGGGCAGGGAGAAATTTTATGCGAGAAATGAATACAGGCTATGCGGCAGCGCGACGCCGATTCATCTTTGGCAGCAGTGCCGGTTTCGCGAGTCTGGCTTTGTCGTCGCTGCTGGCCGAAGACTCCGGTGTGTCCCGGGGTCCGGCAGGTCTGGCAGGGCACGGTCCGCTGCTTCCGCACCGCGCGAAACACTGCATCTTCCTGTATATGTATGGTGGTCCATCACAAATGGACCTGTTTGATTACAAGCCGGAGCTGCAGCGGCGGGACGGGGAATTGGTGCGGATCGAGCTGCGGCGGCGGGATGTGAGGGAGGGGCGTCTGCTGGGATCGCGTCGACGTTTTCGGCAGCACGGCGAGAGTGGCTTGTGGTGCAGTGATGCTCTGCCACAGCTGTCAGGGCATATGGACAAGCTGGCCGTGATCCGCAGTCTCTGGCAGGACTCTTTTGCGCATGGTTCAGCCAACCTGCAGATGAACTGCGGGCGGATTCTTCAGGGTTATCCGTCACTGGGCAGCTGGCTGCACTACGGTCTGGGTTCAGAGAACCGAAATCTGCCGGGTTATGTGGTCATGCTGGATCCACGGGGCGGCCCGATCCCTGGGGCGCCCAACTGGGGTGCGGGTTTTATGGAAGCACAGCATCAGGGAACGGTCTTCCGCAATTCCGGTCAGCCGATTCTGGATCTTGAGCCCTATACGGGAGATTCGCCTGCGATGCAGCGAAGGCAGCTGGAGGCATTGCGGGGACTGGATGTGGAATTTCGACGGCGGCATGCGGATTCAACGGAGCTCGCAGCGCGGATCGCCAGCTACGAACTGGCGTTTGAACTGCAGAGTTCGGCCCCTGAAGCACTGGATCTGAGTCAGGAATCGCGGGAGACACTGGAGATGTACGGCCTGTTTGACGCGCGGCCCGAACATCGGCTGTCGGTGGGTGCAGAAGTATTCGGCCGGCAGTGTCTGACCGCACGACGACTGGTGGAGCGGGGAGTGCGGTTCATTCAGATCTACAGCGGCGGCGGCCATCAGCAGCAGAACTGGGATGCGCATTTCGGAGTGGAGGAGAATCTGGCGATTCACTGTCCCGAAGTGGATCGGCCGATGGCGGCACTGCTGCAGGATCTGGAACAGCGAGGTCTGCTGGATGAAACGCTCGTGGTCTGGGGCGGAGAATTTGGTCGACAACCGGTGTCCCAGGGTGACCAGGGCGGACGAGATCACAATCCGAAAGGTTTTACCTGCTGGATGGCCGGTGGTGGCGTTTGCGGCGGAACGGCTTACGGGGAAACGGACGAGCTGGGCGCGGAGGCGGTGGTGAACCGACGGCATGTCCGCGATTTTCACGCCACAATTCTGCGACTGATGGGCTTCGATCATCGTCGGCTGACCTATTCATACGGGGGGCTGGACCAGAAGTTGACGGGTGTTCAGGAAGCAACGGTGATTACTGAACTGATTCAGAACTTGTGAAACTTCCCAATGCAGACAGACAACCCATTCGCCGTTCCGGAGTTTCCGGATCGGCTCCTGCCAGACACCAGCATCGGCCTCATACCACTACTGCTGCTCCGGTCACTGCTGACTGGCCGCTGGCTCCCGCTGCTGCTCTCCGCAGTCTGTGGCGGCAGCTCCGGATGGCTTTGCCTGGACTGGAGGGCCGTCTGCATGGGCGCTATGATGGCGGGTTTGAGCGTGTTGCTCTCCGGCTGGCCGCGTTCCTCCGAGCTACCAAATGACTGAATTGCAAATTCGCACTACTCAGCGATGTGCGGAAATCGCGTGGTTCTCTGCCCTGTGCAGTGATGATTACCGATACCTTGGCATTCCCGATGATAACCTGCGAAGTTCCTTCGCACACTGCTCGTCAATCGTGCAGGCGGCGGATGAGCTGGGTTACGACAACATTCTGCTCCCGTCCGGCTGGATCGCGGGGCAGGATGTGCTGACGTTTGCCGCAGCCATGGCCATGCGGACGCGGCAGATCAATCAGCTCACGGCCATTCGCATGGGTGAAGTCTGGCCGCCAATGCTGGCCCGCGCCATTTCCACGCTGGACCATATGAGCGAAGGGCGACTCGGTATCAACATCATCTCCTCCGACCTCCCCGGCCGCAGGGACAGTGGCGACGACCGTTACGCCCGCAGCGGCGAAATAATCCGCATCCTGCAGGGGCTCTGGCAACACACCGGTGGCCCGTTTGAATGGTCCGGGCGGTTCTACCAGTTCAGTCTGCCCACCACCGAACCTGCTCAGACGTTTCAACAGAACGGTGGCCCTCTGCTTTACTTTGGCGGTATCTCACCTGCTGCCCAGGACCTCTGTGCCAAACACTGCGATGTGTTCCTGATGTGGCCCGAAACAGAACCTCAGCTGGCAGCCACCATGCAGAGCCTCAGCCGGCAGGCGGCCGCCCACGGGCGAACAATCGACTTCGGCTTGCGGATCCACATGATCGTCCGCGAGACGGAAGCCGAGGCGCGCGCGGCGGCCGATCGACTGATCTCCCGGCTGGATCCCGAACGCGGTCGTGAAATCCGCAACCGCTCCCAGGACAGCTCGAGTGCCGGTGTTCGCCGCCAGGATGAACTCCGTGCAGCAGCCGGAGGCAGCCTGTATCTTGAACCACACCTCTGGTCGGGTATTGGACTTGCCCGCAGCGGCTGCGGGAGTGCTCTGGTGGGCGACCCCGATCAAATCCTGAACTGCCTTAACCGCTATCTCGACATGGGGATGCGAGCCTTCATCTTCAGCGGTTATCCGCACCTTGAGGAATGTCGACTCTTCGCCCGCTACATCCTTCCACGTCTGCCCAGAGCCCGTTTGAACGAGCTGCAGTTCCGCCGAGTGCCCAACCCTGTCACGCCACTCACCACCGCCCCGCGCAACTGAACAAGCAGGCCATCAGATACCCCAGCAACGGGGCTTCGGCATTTTCCGGAGCCCCGTGCCGGCGATTCCGAACCCTCAGAGCCCTGCTGAGTTTTTCGCCCGCATTTCATATTCGGCGATCGCCTGCTGAAACATATCCTGAGCCGTTTCTCGTTCGGCGGGTGCGATGCTGCCGGAGCGCACTTCCCAGAGCCGCCTGATGGTGGCGGCACACCAGCGGGCGCTGGTGGCCGATGCGCGAATCGGCTGGCCGGACACTCGCACTTCCACGGGGTTGGAATGCAGCTGTGGGAAGTGGCGAATTGCCAGCCAGCTGCTGAATTCCACCGGCACCTGAAATTCCACCGCATGAATCTGGCCATCCGCAGGCACCACGCGGAAATCAACAGGCTGTCCGTTCATCACCAGCTCAACTCGTCGCTCACCGCCCTGCACCCAGCGTCGCGAGCGTTCGCCGTGCAGGGTCACTGTATCCCCGAGCCAGCGTGGGCTGTCACTGGTGCCGCGGTTCGCATAGGCTATTGATTCCGGGATTTCCGGGGCAAAGGCGATCTGTGCTCGGACGCGGACGGTGGCCGGGCGGGACAGCTCGATGACATCGCCAATTGTGCCGTCCTTATCGCCTGCCGTCACGTCGAGGCTCAGAGCATGGGCATACCCGTCGGACACATAACTGCGGCCTGCAGCCAGAGCGTGGCACCAGCGGCTGAAGTCCAGCGGCTGGCGGCCGAGCTGCACGTAGCTGCGGCCCTGACCGACGGCCATACCACTCATGCAGGGAAAATCCGTTTCCCCGGCCACCTTGAGCGGGTAACCGCAGTTGAGGATGTGATACCACATATTCCATTCAGCGATGCGCGGGGTATCCATGGCACTGATAAAGTCACAAACACCGGCGAACACAGCCACCGGAAGTTCCATGGCGCCGACAGAGTTCATTTCAGGAATAGCAAGATTGGGCAGTTCATCGGCAGCTCGATCGAGTGCTGACTGCAGTTCACGGCGGCTGAGCGATCCATCGCTGTCGGCGTCGATGCGATGAAATGGGGCGGGCAGCAGCGCTGCTCCGGCATCACATTCCGCAGGCGACAGCAGACCATTGCCGTCCGCATCACACGTCAGCGCCAGCCGTTCAGCGGCCTTCTGCGGGTCAACCTGCAGACCACTGGCTGAATGGGCAAAGCCGGTAACCGCACCCTGAGCCTTTGCCCAGCGAAGCACGGGAGTCGTCCACGTTGGCCAGCCCTGTTCCTTTGTGCCGTCGGAGCCGGGATAGACCTGATCGGACAGGTTCAGCAGGCACACATGCCCCAGCGCCTGAGAACCGAAGCCGCTGACTTCGAGGTCATACTTCATGAGCGTCCTGCCACGACTCAGCAGGTCCACTTCCGGCCGGAAGAACTGTCTCTGGTATTCAAAGCACGGTCCCCATGTGAGTATGCAGCCGACATTCAGACCTTCGCCACTGATCTGTCGGAACATATCTGCCGGAGTGACACCTTCGGTCGGGTTCTGGTAGTGCGCGCAGCCGGCTCCGTGAATGTGATGGTCGCCTGAATACCAGCCGAAATCTGCCGGGTGTACCCAGCGTTCCGGGCGAACACGCAGCACCTGTGGGGGTGAATGCGTCGGACCGTTTGCGGCAGCACCCTGCTGAACCTGATCCGGGGGGCGAACGTCCAGCTGCATGCGGCTCCGGAGGAACTCAGGTCCGCGTGAATATTCCAGTGCATACTTTCCGGGAGCCAGCCAAACAACTTCCCCGTGCTTGCGATAGATCTGTTCCTGAAAGAACAAATCCGGAGCCAGTCGACGAATCTGCGGCGGGCATACGCGGTCCTGCGCATCACGAAAGGTCAGCCGCACGAATGCCTCGGAATCTTCCGCATCCTGCACTTCGATCCGCACCGGTACGGCCGGATGACTGTCGAACACCAGCGGCAGTTCGCCGCGAAACCCCAGATCCTGAGTCTGCTCACCCACGGAAAACTGCAGCACGATTTCCTGCTTTCCAGCATCGCTGGTGCCAATCAGCAGCAGCCCATACTCCACCGGCAATCCCGAAAGCGTGCCGGTCATGGGAGGTTGTGAATACCATTCGAGGATTGCGAAACGCCGTGGTCCGGGCGCCGGCTTGTCCGGCTGATGCAGGAGCGGCTGGTCAAGCCGTTCAACTGCCAGCCGGGTGGACCCGCTGTAGGCAGGCCCGGCCTGAGGCGACGTGACGGCGAGCGCTGTTTTCACGCTGCCATGGTTGATGATCTTCACAAGAGCGGCGGTAAAACCAGCCTGCTGCAGCATCACTGCCGGGGCCCCGGTCCCCCGTTCCACCTTCACGCGGGATTCCGGATTGATGGTCACCACCGCCAGCACCTGCGGATCAAGCAGACGCTGGATTGTCTGAGCATCCTCCGCAAGGATCGCGGCATCCAGTTTTTCGCGATCGACTGAGGACAGGGGCTGCCCGAGAAATTCGAGCGTCTGCAGAAGTCGGGACGTGTTCGATGCCAGTGGCTGGCCACTGTCGTCTGCTTCCCAGCCGGCCCCGACAGTTCCGGGAATTGTCGCCAGACACATACAGCACAACAGGCAATTACGGACTGCAGACATCGCGTCTTCTCTTTGTGAGCGTTGATTGTCAGCGAGGATGCAGAGGGTACCGAAACCATTTCTGCTCTGACAGTCAGCCGACAACCGATCTGATTACGCGGCACGCGGTGGACGTGTTTACAGGATACATCCCGGCGGAAGAGATCCCGTGGGCGCCGGCCAATGGCATTGGCTTTCTGGCAAGACGCAGTGTCGGGAGGGCGAAGCTCCTGCTGAGCCGCATCCCTGCCGCGAGCGTTTCTTCGATCCCCACTGCGCCGCAAAACGCTGGCAAACGCTCACAGCGCGGACCAGCGTTCAGCGGCTCGGCTGGAGCCTCGCCGTCCCAAGTCTTCACCCGTCTTTTCACAGGATTTCAGAGAAAGCCAAGGCCATTGGGCTGCCGCCTGGTGGCTCATTGGCGTTGTTCGAGGGTGCCTTCTGTGCAGTGGTCGAGCCGCGGGGTGTGGACAGGCCGGCGGCGCTGAATACACCCAATCGCATTCTCTCCATTCCGTATCGTTCCGCATCGTTTCTTCATCTCAGATTCGTCCTTCCGGCATGCGTGAGATGCGAAAGTCATTTCTACAGGACGCCTGCCATGGTCGTCCGGGGTGCCGGGGGGCTGTTGAAATTTCTGCCCGTGTCATCTGCCTGAATCTTTCCGTAAGATCACGGAATTTTGCGCACGACTTCCTCGAATTCCGCTCTCTGCTTTCCTGCCTGTTGCAGCGGGCGCGGGGTGTTGCCGGTTATGGACAGTCTTCGGGAGTGGGATGATGTCACGGGACAGCGAGGTATTTGGGCAGACAGCAGGCAGACTTCCCGACTGGGATCCGACATCGAGGGATTTGCTGCAAACGCGTAGTGGTCGTGAGAATCCGCAGCCGGAGCCCTTCCAGCATCTTTGTGGGAGTCGGCATCCGAATTTCAACGATCTGGCTGCCTACACGGTGCCTGGGGAGTCGGGGTCGATTCAGTTTCCGGCCACCATTCCGCTGCTCAACCGTGAACCCGGCAACGGGCTGGAGCGATCGGCAGTTTATGGCGTGGACCTGATTCTGCAGAATCAGGAACGTTCTACCCACCTGCTGGTGCTCGGGCTAACAGGCACTGGCAAGAATGCTCGTGTTATTGATCCGCTGCGTGCCTCAGCGATCGCTGATCGACGGCAAACCGTGGTTTCGTTTTCACTGAAGTCCAGTGATGCGGGCCCGGTGCAGGAGTTGTGCCGCCGCGCTGGGCGGAAACTGATCAACATCAGTCTCAGTAACCCTTCCCGCAGTGTCTGCTGGAACCCGCTGGACACAGACGACGCCGATGCTGCTCGCGACCTCATTCGCCGTTTCGCCGACGCCTCTCGAAATCCGCATTCACATGATTCTGAATTCTGGAGTCAATGGGTGCGGTGCGGTCTCCAGGGCTGCTGGGAGTACGGCCTGCGATCCTTTCCGCTGATTCTGCAGTTCTTCTCGCAGCCCTTCCGGGTGGTCACCAGCCAGCTTAAATCTCACGGGAACCCCAGCAGTGCGAGGCTGGCTGACTTTCTTGAGGGAGGTTCGCACAACGCCGAAACCGTGATGGCCTCCATCCTTGGTACGCTCAACAGCCTGCTTGCGCAGAGCGCGCTGCGGGTTATGGGCTCAAGCGAACTGCAGCTTGCGAAAATCTTTCGTCGGCCTGTCTGTTTGCACGTGGAAATCTCGGAGCCCCAGCTCGAAACTCACCGCCCCCTGATTCAGATGCTTGCCCGCTGCATCATCGACTCGCTGATCAGCACTGCCGAATCCTGCGGCGCCAAACGCATCCCGGCCACGGTGTTCTTCGACGACATGCCTTCGCTTGGGTATCTGCTGTCCGTGGAACGCCTGCTCACGCTGCGTTCACGTTCCGTGGGAATCGTGGCCGGAGTGCAGTCCATCAACTCCCTTGAACTGGCCTATGGCCCGGCATTCCGTTCACTGCTGGAGGCCTTTGCCAACAAGATCGTACTCCCAGGCTGTGCTCAGCCGGACGCCGATTACTTCTCACATGCCAGCGGCGAGACCTTTGTGGCGCTCCCGACCTATGAAGGTCAGCAACCCGCCTTTATCACCCGTCCTCTGCTTTCATCAGCCGATATTCGCAACCCCGCCTGCGAACATAATCTGCTCGGACGACCCGCCACGCTGTTCTTCGGATCGATCACCTTTCAGGCGTACCTCCAGCGGGCTTTTGAACTGCCGGCGTATGCCGATGTCCTGCGGGCCTCGCGACACATCACCGGCCACGAACGCCTCCGCAGAAAACTACCGCCCACACCCACGCTCGATGCCAACAGCCCCGAATCGGCCGCCACCGCTACCTCCACGCCCGCTCCGCTACTGCCGCCGGGCGTCAGCAATACTGCGGGATGGAGTGAATCACAATTGGAAGAACACCTGGAAAAAGTCCGCGATCAAATTGGTTGGGCAGAGGCCACGGGTTCCGCTCGGCAATGGTGGGATGCCTTCCAGTCCGAAAATAAACAGCGGCTCGCACTTGTTGTTCGACTCGCCGAAGAACTTCTGGTCCGCAAAGCCACCGTGACCGATTTCTTCCTCGCCTATGTCTACAGCAATACTGACAACATTCAGGCCAACCTGCACTACCTCGACTACTCACGATTGAAGAAAAACCAGGAGGCGAAGAAGAAGAAACCGGAATCGGAAACGCCGGAGTCGAAATAGTCGCGGCTGCCGATTTCGAATCGAACTGAGCAGTCGCTGTCAATGAGCCGGAATCACAGATGCTGCGGACTCGGGGACACCGCAACCAGCCTCAACCCCGGCCTCGGGGTGTGCGCTCTCGCCCGAAGCAGCAACTCAGCCGCAATGCCACCGATTGGTTGTCCCGTTCTGAACCTTCCGGTATCGGCCACCGCAGGACCTGAGCGCCTGTCGGTACAACGGCGAATCCTCACAACGCGGACCAGGGCGGCACCGGCCGATTGACATCGACCGCACGCCTTTCCCGCTTTTTGCGGTGATGCAGAGAACGTCAAGGCCAGTGGTCGGCCGCCCGCATGAGCCGCAGGGCGGCAGCCCGCGGGTAAAGAGCCCTGGCAACGTGCTGCTGACGCCGCGGGCAGGGGTGCGCACCAAGGTGCCGAATCGCAACCGGGGGCTTCCGGCCGTCCGGTCATATGGCTGCTGACGCGGCGGGCAGCGGTGGGCACCAAGGTGCCGGAATCGCAACCGGGGGCTTCCGCCCCTCCGCTCAGGGGTTGGCAGGGCGTGGGCACCAGGGTGCCGAATCGCAACCGGGGGCTTCCGCCCGCCCGCTCAGGAGTTGGCAGGGTGGGGCACCAGGGTGC
>JBEAUF010000048.1:0-6789 GCA_041161565.1 Planctomycetota bacterium
TTTTGCGGCGCAGTGGGGATCGAAGAAACGCTCGCGGCAGGGATGCGGCTCAGCAGGAGCTTCGCCCTCCCGACACTGCGTCTTGCCAGAAAGCCAATGCCATTGGGCGGCAGCCCGCGGGTAAAGTGCCCGCCAACGCACGGCCAACGCCGCCGGGCAGGGGTGCGCACCAGAGTGTGCGAAATCGCAACCGGAGGCTCCCGCCCGTCCGCTCGGGATGATGCCAACAACGTGGGATCCTTTTCGGTTGCTGGATTTCTCCGGCTCGTCAGAATGCGGTCTTCGTGGCCCCTCTCACCGGAGTTACCAAACATGTTCTTCAATTGCCGCCTGCCTGAATACCTGTCGGCTCCTGCACTGCTGTGGCTGTTCGTCGTCTGGGCGGGCCCACCAGTTGTCGGCCAGGAGGCGGCTGGGGCAGCAAAGCGGCCCAATCTTGTGTTTATCCTCGCAGACGACCTCGGTTTTTCCGATATTGGCTGCTACGGGAGTGAGGTTCAAACGCCGAATCTCGACAGGCTCGCGGAAAACGGGCTGCGGTTCACGCAGTTCTACAACACCGCTCGCTGCTGGCCAACCCGCGCTGCTTTGCTCACAGGCTATTACCCGCAGCAGATTCACCGTGACGCGTTGCCGGACCTTGCGGGTGGCAGCCAGGGCACGCGTCAGGCGTGGGCGAAGCTGCTGCCACAGCGTCTGCAGGCCGCCGGCTATCGCAGCTATCACAGCGGCAAGTGGCACATTGACGGCGCCGTGCTGGCAGGTGGCTTTTCGAGGTCGCTGAATGTTCGCAATGATGGCAATTTCTTCACCGCCAAAGGCAATTTCATCGACGATCAGCCAGTAACGCCGGCCGCTGACGAGAGCGGCTACTACACGACAATCGCAACTGTCGATCACGCTCTCAGCTGTCTGCAGGAGCATCAATCGCAGCATTCCGGGACGCCATTTTTTCAGTACATCGCCTTTATCGCTCCGCACTTTCCTCTGCACGCGCTTCCCGAGGATATCGCGCGCTACGCGGACCGTTACCAGGGCGGCTGGCAGAAGCTTCGGGAAGAGCGTTACGCCCGTCAGCGGTCGCTGGGGCTGGTGAGTACGCCATTGTCGGCCCTCGAACGCGACATCGGACCTCCCTACCACTTCCCGGACGCCTTCGAAAAACTCGGCCCCGGTGAAATCAACCGGCCGCTGCCCTGGGAAGAGCTGACAATGGAGCAGCAGCGGTTTCAGGCCACGAAGATGGCAATTCACGCCGCCATGATTGACCGGATGGATCAGGAAATTGGCCGCTACGTGGCAGCCCTCCGCGAAGCCGGGCTGCTGGACAATACGCTGATCTGTTTCGCATCTGACAACGGCGCCAGCGCGGAAATCATGGTGCGTCACGGCGGACACGATCCTGCGGCCGCCCCCGGGAGTGCCGGCAGCTATCTCTGCCTTGGCCCGGGATTCTCCAGCGCCGCCAACACACCATTTCGGCGACATAAGACATGGGTGCACGAAGGTGGCATCAGCACGCCGCTCGTCGTTCACTGGCCACAGGGAATCGCCGCCGGTGGTCAGCTTCGCACCACGCCCGCCCACATGATCGACTTTGTCCCAACCGCTCTCGAGCTGGCCGGGCTGCCGCTGTCCCCGGCTGATACCGATTCCGCAGCTCCGCCCTTCGCCGGCCGCAGTCTGGTGCCGGCCTTTGCCGCTGACGTGAGTATCGAACGCGAATCTCTGTGGTGGCTGCACGAAGGCAATCGCGCCGTGCGCGTGGGTGACTGGAAACTTACCGCCGCCCGAGATCAGCCGTGGGAACTCTTCAACCTCGCCCGCGACCGCGCCGAACAGCAGAACCTTGTCAGCGATCACCCCGACAAAGCACGGGAACTGGAACAGATCTGGCAGCAGCAGGCGGACCAGTTCACGGCACTCGCCAAACTCACCGCGCCCGAACCCAAAGCACCGACCAAAAAAGCGGCCCGGCAGAAAAAATAAGCGTCACTCCCCGGAGCTGCAAGCAGCAGCAGCGCGACTCGGACCGGGTCAGCAGCCGCGGGACAGTCCCTGCAGTTGCATCCAAACGCAGTATTCAGCAGAATTCCCAATCCAGTCGCACTTCCCGCACGTCGCCTCTCCTCTCGGATTGACCTGCCATGCCTGTTCCGCACTCCGGCAAACCTGTCGCCACCGCCGCTTTGCTCCTGACCTTCGGCCTGCTGGCGGGCTGCGAGTCGCCGGCGGGCAGTCGCATGGCGGACTCGGAAGATTCCGGAAGTGCTGCAGCACCGTCACAGCGGGAAATCGTCACGTTCTTCGACCGAGAATCACTGCAGGCCGGAGTGGGTCCGGTGGATCAGGACGCGTCGCGGGAATTCCAGACGACGGCCAGCGGGCTGAAGTACCGCATTCTGCGAAACTCCGACGGCTCCAAACCACAGGCCTCCAGCACCGTCGAAGTCCACTACCGCGGCTGGCTCGACAGCGGACGCCAGTTCGACAATTCCTACGACCGCGGCGAGACCACCTCGTTTCCGCTCAACGGCGTCATCCCGGCATGGACGGAAGGCCTGCAGCTGATCGGAGAAGGCGGCATGATTGAACTGTGGGTGCCGTCTGAGCTGGGTTATGGATCACGCGGCATGCCCGGTTCCATCCCTCCCAACGCCACTCTGCATTTCATCGTCGAACTCAAGCGGGTCATGTAACCGCTTAGAAGTCAAACACCCGCGTACCGGCAGCCTGCTGCAGTTGAATCGAATCAATCTCCACCATTTCCGCATCCGCCGGCAGATACACACGCAGAATTCCCCGGGGAGCATCTGCGGGAATCTGAACCTGCACCTGCTGCCAGTCGGGAGCGGCCGGGGCTGTCCACGGGATGTCTGCCGCAGTGGCAGTATCGGTCGGGGACTGTCGACACTGCACCATCGCGGAACCACCGAGTGGCAAACGGATGCGGAATGAGAGCTTCCATGCCCCGGGTGACTGACCAGTGGCAAACCCCAGAAACGGCTGCGGCCCCTGGCGTCTGACGATCAGCGTTCCGCCTTTAACACTGGCCGTGCAGGCACGCGGCTTCCAGCCCTGCAGAGCGGGATCTTCCGTTTCAGTCGTCTGTTTGGACGCTGATTTACCGGGCTTTTTCCGCGACTGTTTGTCGGCCGCCTGCGGGTCGTACCCGGGGTTGCGAACAGGAATCACGGCCTCTGTATCCCGCAGAATACCGTTCATGCGTTCCAGCAGTCGTGCGGTGATTTCGGGCTGTTTTTCGGCGAGGTTGGTCGTCTCGGAAAGGTCGTTCTCAAGGTCGTAAAGTTCCAGCAGATCGCTGCCATCCGCACCACGGCCGTAGAAGCGAATGAGTTTCCATTGTTTTTCACGCAGCCAGCTGCCTGGCAGGAAACCGGGGATACCCTGAGCCTGCCCGCTGCCGCCGTGGGGAAAGTGACAAAAGGCAAAATCGCGGCAGGGCACGCTGTTGAGGAACAGTTCAGACTGATCAATGCCGTCGCAGACTTCAGGCTGGCCGGCAGGAAGCTGCAGCAGAGTGCGAAATGTGGGCAGAAAGTCGGTGCTCTGCAGCAGCGCATCGGAGGTGCTGCCGGCGGCAATTCTGCCCGGCCACGAGACGATGCAGGGGACGCGTGTGCCGCCTTCGTAGAGCGACGCTTTGCCGCTTCGCAGCGGCGCGTTGCTGGTAGCCGGCAGCTGCTCGAATCCAGCCGGATCCGTGCTTTTCGGCGGATAGGCCCAGCCACCATTGTCCGCGAAGAACACGATCAGCGTACGCTCTGCTACTCCGGCATCCTGAATGGCCTGCAACAACATTCCGACCGACTGATCAAGGCTCCGCACCATGGCGGCGTAGAGCGGATTCCGCTGGGGATTCTGAGGATCGACGGTGTCGCGAAACTCCTCAATCAGCTCGGGCCGGGAATTCCATGGTGAGTGGACGGAATAGGTCCAGAAGTTCAGGAAGAAGGGCTCCTCAGCATGCTCCCGAATGAACTCCGCAGCCCGCGTCGCCATGCGATGATCGATGTGCTCGCCAGGCACAGCTTCCAGCGGTGGAGATTTGATGAATGACCATGGAGCAAAGTAGCCACCACCCGGGCCGGGAGCCGCCGGCGTGTGCGGAAAGTCCAGCTCGAAACCCTGCCCGGCCGGTTCCCACGGACCGCTGTGCCCCAGATGCCATTTGCCGAAGTGGGCGGTGCGGTAGCCGGACTGCCGGAGCAGTTCAGCCAAAGTCACATAGTCGGGCTGCAGGCGTGTCAGTGAGTCAGCGTTGATGACTTCCACGCCAGGACCGGGATTGGGAGTGAGGCGTTTTTCGAGCTGCACAGCAGGCAGGTGGCAGGCCGGAGCAGTAATCCCGATTCGCGCCGGGTACAGACCTGTCAGAATACTGGCGCGAGTCGGGGAACAGAGGGGACTGGCAGAATACGCCTGGGTCAGCCGGAGTCCCTGGCTGGCCAGCCGATCGAGGTTGGGAGTCCGGTGAAAACGGCTGCCGAAACAGCCGAGATCTCGCCAGCCGAGGTCATCGGCGAGGATGAAGACGATGTTGGGACGGGTTGCCCCCGAGCGATCGTCGGCGAGGACGGCAGGGCTGCCGGGGGCTGCCGGGAAGCCTGTCAGGACTGGCAGAAGCAGAGTCAGCAGCAGTCGCTGTCGGACGCACAATCGCATGGGCACAGGCTCCAAAAAAAACGGGCCTGCACTTCAGCGGAAATGCAGGCCCCGTGGAATTGAGCAACAGCCGGATTGCGGGCTGATCAGAGGACCTTAGTGACGCCCGGAGTCGGGATCGGGTAGGTCAGATCAGCGTTCGGCACAATCGGCGGCGTGTCATTGAAGCTGGTGAATTTTTCAACCGGTGAAATCACGAGGTTGGAATTGAGCGCTTCGGTCCAGCTGACTTCGCGACCGGAATAGGTAGCCATGCGTCCAAGGATGGATGTCATGCTGCTGTAGGCCCCGTATTCACCTTCGTTCGGAATCTCACCGCGACGAATCGCAGCGAACAGGTCGTGGTGCTCCTGCTGCCAGCCATCGTGGAGGTTTTTGCGTTTGCCACCTTCCGTACGCGGGTATTCCCAGACCAGATTGCCTTTGGTGTCGAAGATCTGACCGTCGCCGATGTTGGCCCAGCCAGTGGCCCCGTGGGCGTACTCGGAGACGCTGTTCCAGCAGTTGGCAATGTGCCGGCACTGGCTGAGCAGCACAGAGCGGTCGCCGTCCTTTTCGTAGGTGAACTCCACAAAGTGGTGATCATAAATCTCGCCGTATTCGCGGCCGGTACGAACCTGACGACCACCCTGACCCTGAGCCTTGACGGGGTAGCCGCCCATCAGCCAGTTGATCACGTCGAGATTGTGAATGTGCTGCTCGGTAATGTGGTCACCGCAGAGCCAGTTGAAGTAGTACCAGTTGCGCATCTGGTATTCCATTTCAGACTGGCCTTCCTTGCGGGGACGAACCCAGACACCTTCGCCGTTCCAGTAGGCGCGGGTGGCGACGATGCGGCCGATCGCGCCGTCCTGAAGACGCTTGATCGTTTCAATGTAAATGGGTTCGTGGTGACGCTGCAGACCGACGGCCACGGCGAGATTTTTCTTTTTGGCGAGGTCGTTGGCGTCGATGACCTTCCGCACACCGGCCGCATCAACAGCCACCGGCTTTTCCATGAACACATGCTTACCGGCATTGATGGCCGCTTCGAAGTGAAGCGGACGAAAGCCTGGGGGAGTCGCGAGGATCACAATGTCGACGTCAGAAGCCAGGACGTTTTTGTATGCGTCTAAACCAACGAACTGACGCTCCTTCGGGACGTCCACCTTTTCGCCATGCTGCCGCTGCAGAGTATTGACGGCGCTGTTCAGGTTGTCTTCAAAGGCATCGGCAACGGCCACAAGCTTTGTCGGACCGGTGGTGTTCATGGCCTGATCAGCCGCACCACGACCACGCCCGCCGCAGCCGATCAAACCAATGCGGATCGTTTCGTCGCTGCTGACGTGAGCAGCACGGACGGGATTGAGCCCGGCAATCAGCGAAGCACCCGCAGCAGCCGCTGCGGAACCCTTCAGAAAACCTCGTCGCGATGCATCACTGGCCGGTGACTTCATGATTACGCCCTTTCGGTGGGATCTGGAGCGAATGAAATGGCGCCGCAAACGGACGCCCTGGGATGGCCCGGAATGGTACGGTTGAGACGCCAACAACGCAAACCAATCGCAGGATCACTGGTGAAAATCGTGGCACCTACACATGCTGGCCGCCGGCCCCCGAGTTAAACCAGACACTGAGCCGCAGGGCGGCAGCCATACTGAGCCGCAGGGCGGCAGCCCGCGGGTAAAGCCCCCTGCAACGCATTACCAACGCCCCCCCCACACACACCCGCGGTGCAAAATACAGCCGTGGACTTCCGCCCACATGAGCCGCAGGGCGGCAACCCAATGGAATTGGGTTTCTGGCAAGACGCAGTGTCGGGAGGGCGAAGCTGGGATGACGAAACGATGTTAAGAACACCGGAAGTCGTTTTTCGGACTCCGCCCCCCATTACAGGGCGTGCGGGGGATGTCAATCCCCCGGTAACGGTGCGTGCCCGCGCGGCCAATACCGCATCAGGAACGCACCAAAGCCATACCGGCCGATTGACATCGGCCGCACGCCACACTGCGTTTGCGTGACTCGACCCGGCCGTGGGATTTCAACTGGTAGGCGGAACTGAAATCTCCCAATTTTCCCTTGTTTACATCGTTTCACCATCCCAGGGCGAAGCTCCTGCTGAGC
>JBEAUF010000062.1:0-2673 GCA_041161565.1 Planctomycetota bacterium
TGTTCACCGGCTTCATCGTCGGTTGTGGTGGCGGTGGTGGCAATGCCGCTGTCGCTCCAGAAAATCCAACCACTGTCACTGCCAACGAGCAGCCAGCCACCGATGGCCCGCCGGCCCCGCCACCGCTGCCACCCAAGCCGGCTAACTAGCCGGGCCCGGGTGCGCCAGCGGCAATCGCCCGTGCCATCCTGACGTTGACTTCGCAAGGGAGTTCCTGTGCAAACAGTGAACTCCCTTTTTCGTTGCTGCGGTGGGAATTGCTGAAGTCCTGAATGCGAATCTCGCGTTTTCGGGGTGTTTCTGAGCTTGTTGACATTTGCTGATAGCTCACCGCCGGACTACATATTTCTGTCCCTCCACCCCTTCTGTCACACTGTTCATTTCACGTGGTGCCGCAATGCTGCTGAGTCTCCGCGGATGCTGTTCCGCAGCCATGGCGTTCATTCTGTGTTCCACCTGCTTTTGCCCGAGTATCGCTCGCGGCGAATCACTCCAGGACATTCTCAAACCGCTGCTTGAAACCTACCCTGGCACCGCCGGAGTGCTGGTGCGGCATCTGGAGACCGGTGAGGAATTTCAATGGCGGGCGGATGCTGTCCAGCCCACGGCCAGCCTGATCAAGCTGGCCGTTATGATCACGGCCTACCGCCAGTCCGACGCCGGACAGCTCGATCTGAACCGCATGCTCGAACTGCAGGCATCCGACAAGGTGCCTGGCTCCGGGATCCTCACTGACCACTTTTCCGCCGGCATGCGAATCTCGATCCGCGATGCCATTCGCCTGATGATCCGCTGGTCCGACAATACCGCCACCAATCTGGTCGTCCGGGCAACCGGTCTGAATGCGGTGACCGAAACCATGCAGTCGCTCGGTTTTCCCCAAACACAGCTGCATTCCTTCGTCTACCGCGGGGATACCACGATTGCACCGGAACGCAGTCGGCTGTTCGGTCTTGGCAGTACAACGGCGCGGGAGATCGGCGGGATTCTCGAAGCCCTCCACCGCGGTACCGTCGCCGCCCCGGAATCCTGTCGGCAGATGCTGGAGCACCTGAAAAACTGCGAAGACCGCAGCATGCTGGCTCGGGACCTTCCTGAATCCGTCGCCATGGCTCACAAAACGGGTGCCGTGTCTGCCAGCCGCTGCGACGCAGGCATTGTTTACGGGCCGAAATCCGCGTTTCTGATCTGCGTCCTGACCACAGCCAATCCGGACCGCAGCTGGGACGATGACAATGCCGCCCACCTCCTCATGGGCCGGATCGCCAGAGCGGCCTATGACCACTTCAACCCGGCATGGGAAGCAGGTTCCGGTGAGTCACCGGAACTTCGAATTGGGGCCTTTGGGGTGCGAGTCGAAATGCTGCAGCGAACGCTCAACGCACGACTGACGCCTTCCCCCAATCTCGGTGCTGACGGTGATTTCGGCCCTGCTACCGAAGCCGCCGTAAGGCGGTTTCAGGAATCTGCAGGCCTGACCGTCACCGGCATCGCAGATGCTGCCGTCTGGGAACGACTGGGACCGGTCGTGGAAGCGGCGAGTGTGCCTGAGCCGGATGTAGTGAATGCAGCCGAGCTGCCGCGAGCACCGGCTGATGACGCTTCCGGTCCCCCCTTTGTGTCCTGTGATGCGTGGGTCATCGTCGACGCCGACTCGGGCCTGGAACTTGCCGGCCAGGACTCCAGCGTCCCCAGACACTTTGCCAGCACAACCAAGATGATGACCGCCTGGCTCACCGCTCGTCTCGCCGATGCCAGCCCTGCTGTGCTTGATGAAGTCATCACCATGTCTGCTCGCGCCGACGAGACTCGAGGATCCACGGCTGAGATCCGCAGCGGCGAATCACTGCCGGTCCGCGAAGCAGTCTACGGCCTGATGCTCCCTTCAGGAAACGACATGAGCGTTGCGCTGGCCGAACATTTTGGCAGCCGAGTGCATGACGTGCTGCAGCTGCCTGTTGATGCGTCAGAAAGCCTGCCTGCCGATCCACTGCTGCGGTTTGTTGATGCGATGAACCGGGAAGCACGGCGACTGCAGATGCAGCACACCTCCTACCGCAATCCCCACGGCCTGACAGACCCTCAGCACAAATCAACTCCAGCTGACCTCGCACTGCTCGCGCGACAGATTCTGCAGCATCCGCTGCTGCAGCCCATCGTGTCCACCCGCCTGCGGGGCGCCACCGTCAAAGGTCCCGGTGGTTATCGGCGAAATGTCGTCTGGAAGAACACCAATGAGCTGCTGGCAATTGACGGCTATGCCGGCGTGAAGACAGGAACCACCGATCAGGCCGGCGCCTGTCTCGTGTCCTCTGCCACACGCGGTGAACGCCGACTCATCCTCGTAGTCCTCGGCTCCGCAGCCTCAGAAGCCCGCTACACCGATTCCCGCAACCTCTACCGCTGGGCCTGGCAGGAACTGGTGAAGTAGTTGTCCGCAGGCAGCGGACGGAAGACCACGACAAATATTCTGCACCGCAATCGCACGCACTGTCGCCGGCATTGGCCGCGCGATGAGCGGAGGGTGACAGCCCAATGGCCCTGGCTTTCTGGCAAGACGCAGTGTCGGGAGGGCGAAGCTCCTGCTGAGCCGCATCCCTGCCGCGAGCGTTTCTTCGATCCCCGCTGCGCCGCAAAAACGCTGGCAAACGCTCACAGCGCGGACCAGCGTTC
>JBEAUF010000142.1:0-13796 GCA_041161565.1 Planctomycetota bacterium
GCGGCGGCCAACAGGGCGGCGGCCAACAGGGCGGCGGCCAGCAAGGCGGCGGCCAACAAGGCGGCGGCCAGCAGGGCGGCGGCCAGCAGGGCGGCAGCGGTGGCGGCGGTGGCGGCGGATCCGGGGCAGGGCAAGCAACTTCGGGAGACGCAAACATGGACGGCGGTGCAATCCCAGGGGAGGCTCAGGGGCCGCGGCAGCGCAATCGTGCTGCTAAGGGTGCCGGTGGAGGCGGTCAGGCAGACGGCGACAACGGGGAAGCAGGAAATCAGCCAAACGCGGAAGGCGATCAGCCTGACGCGAATGCTCCGGCAGCCCCCAACAACCCAACCCTTGAGCCGAGACCCGGGGACGCTGAAGTTGAACAGGCCGCCCGTGCAGCCGGACTGGCCATCAAGCGTCTCCAGCAGGACCTTGACCGCGGTGAAATCGACCAGGACCTGCTCCGAGAACTTGGCTGGACCGAGGACGAACTTAAGTCGTTTCTCCGCCGCATGCAGGACCAGCTTCAGGAGCGGGAAGCCAGTCAGCAACAGCAGCACGAAAAGAGCCTTTCACAAAAATCCTTCGAAGAAATGCTCCGCAGCCTCGGTATCAACCAGTCCGGCACTTCCCGTACCGGTTCCTCCAGCCGCGACCGCGACCGTCAGGACACCACCATCCGCCAAACTCCACCACCAGCCCGCTATCGCAGCAGCTTCGAAGCCTATCAGCGATCGCTGTCCGGCAAAAAGTAACCTGCATGCCTTCCAGATGCCTCCCATCAAGGCAGCGTTCCTCCGCTGTTACCCGCACCACAGCGCGAGGGAACGTTCAGTAATTTTCTGTGCCGCGGCAGGATGCTCTGGAAAATATGCGATTCACGGGGATCACTGTGGGTTTGCAACATTGAGCGCGAAGCGGATCTGTCCTGCCACGCTCATCACATCAAACCGCACACAATGCGGCGGGACCTGCCACGATTACCGCTGTCAGCCATAGCGACCAACCGACAGTTCGCGGACTGCTCAAGCCCCGCTGGCCACGTAATGATTCCTCTCCTGCGTGTAATTCGTGGGCCATAGCTGGCGGCGTTTTCAATCGAGTCGGAAACGAATATCATTTGCCGACGCCCATTTTCCTTCCACTGCTTCTCCCCCATCGCCTCGCCCCCTCTCATGACCAACTCGTTTGCTGCTTCCGCTCTCTCTCTTGCCCAGAACGCCCGCGCGGCCGCAACCATGCTGGCTACGGCTTCCGGTGACATTAAGAATCGCTGGCTGGCGGCTGTCGCCGGCGGCCTCCGGCAGAATACCGCCGCAATCCTGTCAGCCAATCAGATTGACATCGAAGCCGCCCAGGCTGCCGGCATCAGCCGCGCTATGCTCGACCGACTGACGCTCACACCCGATCGCATTGAATCGCTCGCCAAAGCGGTCGACCATGTCATCTCGCTTCCGGATCCCGTTGGGGAAATCATCGACGGACACCGCCGACCAAATGGATTGTCCGTCAGCCGCGTACGAGTTCCTCTGGGTGTGGTGTTTTTTATCTATGAGTCCCGGCCCAATGTCACAATTGATGCAGCCGCACTGTGCCTCAAGAGCGGCAATGCGGTGATTCTCCGCGGTGGCAGCGAAGCCCTGCACACCAATCAGGCCCTGGCCGCCGTGCTCACCGAATCACTCGTCCGCTGTGGGCTCCCTGAGTTCGCAGTACAGCTGGTTCAGTCACCCGAACGTGAACTCGTGGGTGAACTGCTGCAGCTGGGAAGGCTCATCGATGTCACCATTCCCCGCGGCGGCCGGTCGCTTATTGAACGCGTGACCCGCGAAGCCACCATGCCCGTCATCAAACACTTTGACGGCATCTGCCATGTGTTCATCGATCAATCAGCTGACGAAGCCACTGCACTTGACATTGTCATCAACAGCAAATGTCAGCGTCCCGGAGTTTGCAACGCAGCAGAAACGCTGCTTATTCACCGCAACGTCGCCGACAGACTCTGGCCAGTCCTCGCTGCCGCCCTCCGCCAGCACAACGTCCAACTCCGCTGCTGCCCCGACAGCCTTGCTCTGACACCCGTCGGCGTTCCCGCCACTGAACAGGATTATCACACAGAACACCTCGACCTGATCCTCAACGTCCGCATCGTCGATTCCATCGACGACGCCATCGCCCATATTCGCCACTACGGCTCAGCCCACACCGACGCCATCGTCACTCGCTGCCTCGAAGCGGCCCGAAAATTCGAGCAGCTGGTGGATTCGTCCGCGGTGGTTATTAACGCCAGCACTCGCTTCAATGACGGTGGAGAACTGGGTCTGGGCGCTGAAATCGGCATCAGCACCGACCGCTTCCACGCCCGCGGCCCCTGCGGACTTCGCGAAATCACCACGTACAAATATATCGTCCGCGGAGACGGACAGATTCGCAGTTAAGCGTTCGGGGCGGAAGCACCGGCCGCGTTCGCACAGCAAGGCGTACGCGTTGCCCAACTCCTGAGCGCGCGGGCGGAACCCCCCAGCTGCGTTTTGCACAGCAAGGTGCATGCGATGGCAACGGCGTCAGCAGTGCGATGCAGCGCCCGCAGCCCGCTGCCCGGCGGCTGCAGGACAGTCGCGGGGCGTGCCATCTCTTCCAGCACCGCCTACCCAATCACCTGCGGAATCGGCTTCACGTGCTCCACACCGACCAGCTTCTGATCCAGCCCGGAATGGAAGTAGGACAGGCGATTCGGATCGATACCCAGCTGATGCAGCACCGTCGCGTGCAGTCGCTTGACATGGAATGGCTCGTCGACCGCGGCGGCGCCCAGTTCATCCGTGGTACCGACGCTGACTCCGCCCTTAATCCCGCCACCGGCCATCCACATTGTAAAGCCGTAGGAATTGTGATCGCGTCCAGTCCCCTGAGCATACTCGGCAGTGGGCTGGCGACCGAATTCGCCGCCCCAGATGACAAGGGTTTCATCGAGCAGGTTGCGTTGCTTGAGATCCTTCAACAGCGCGGCGATAGGCTGATCGGTGTTGCCGGCGTGATAATCGTGGTTGACTTTGAGGTCGGAATGGGCGTCCCAGTTATCGTCGTTATGGGCGCCGCCGGAGTAAACCTGGATGAATCGCACGCCCCGTTCCACGAGGCGACGGGCCAGCAGACACTTGCTGCCAAAGTCCCGCGTACGTTCCTGATCGAGCCCATAGAGCTTTTGCGTTTCGGCGGTTTCCTGCGAGAAATCAACGGCTTCCGGGGCGTGTTCCTGCATGCGGTAAGCCAGCTCATAACTGGCGATACGGCTGGTGAGTTCCGAGCGGCCACCACGTGCAGCCGCGTGCAGACTGTTCTGCTCCTGCAGCGCATCCAGCAGTTCCCGCTGCAGCTCACGGGAAACCCCCTCACGCGCTTTCAGGTCCAGGATTGGAGCACCTGTGGTGCGGAAGATTGTGCCCTGGAAGCTGGCAGGCATATAGCCACTGGTCCAGTTACGTGCTCCGGAAATGGGGCCGCCTTTCGGATCGAGCATCACCACGAACCCGGGCAGGTTGCGATTCTCGGAACCCAGTCCGTAATTGACCCAGGATCCAAGGCAAGGATGCCCACTCTGGACTCGCCCGGAATTCATCATCAGCATTGCAGACCCGTGGATCGGCGAATCCGCAGTCATCGAATGCAGGAAGGCCATGTCGTCCACACAGCCGGCCAGGTGCGGAAACAGATCGCTCACCCATTTGCCGCACTGACCATACTGTTTGAACGCCCAGCGGGGCTCCACGATCCGACCGGAATTCCGATGACCACCACGCCCAAAGGTCTTGACTGTTACAGTTTGATTATCACGCCCCTTCATTTCCGGCTTGTAATCAAACGTATCAATGTGGCTGGGCCCACCGTACATGAACAGAAAGATCACGCTTTTGGCCTTTGCCGGGTGGTGCAGCGTCTTCAGTGCAGGACCGTCTTCAGCCCGAGCTGTGGTGCCGAAGAAGCCATCTTCGGACAACAAACCAGCGAGCGCAACACCACCGAAGCCACCACCGGTTTGCCACAGCATCTCACGACGGGTTCGGCCACAAAAACTGTTCTTCATCGCTGCACTCCCTCGAATCTGTCAAACCGGACTTCAGTCAACATAAATGAATTCATTCAGATTGAATACGAACAGGCACCAGTTGTTAAGGGCCTGCTCGGACGTCAGCCCGTGCTTCTGCTGCAGACGCTCGCAGAGCAACATCCCTCGACGGATTTCCTGATCGTCAGCTTCCCGGGAAAATGCCAGCCTCAGTCCCAGTCGCAGCTGTCCCTCAGGATTCCCCGGGGCCTCCTTGCGCAGCCGGTCAGCAAACAGCGCGGCCTGTTCGTTAAGAAAGTCTCCATTGAGCATCGCAAGGGCCTGCCCCGGCTGTGTGGTCACAAATCGAGCTTCACAGCTGGTGTCCGGTTCCGGAAAATCGAAGCTGGAGAGCATCGGAACCAGCAGCGATCGCTTCACGTGAATGTAAATGCTGCGCCGCGACTGTTCTTCCGGACTGCTGTTTCCCCAGCCTCTGCCAGGCACCGACTGGCCCGCCAGCACTTCCTGAGAGATCTTCGGGTAGATGCTGGGGCCGTAGAGCTCCGTGTTCAGACGGCCGTTCACGGCCAGCACCGAATCGCGCACTTCTTCCGCGCTCAGACGTCGCAGATCAAAGCGGCTGAAAAGGTCGTTGACCGGGTCTTTCTGCAGGACTTCAGCTGAAGCCAGTGACGACTGCTGCCAAACGCCCGATGTAAGTATCAGCCGATGCATGGCTTTCATACTCCAGCCCCGAGCCATGAATTCGCTGGCAAGCCAGTCAAGCAGCTCGGGATGGGTGGGAACCTCTCCGAGCTGTCCGAAGTTATTCGGCGAGCGGACAATTCCGCGACCAAAATGATGCTGCCAGATGCGGTTGATGAACACGCGACTGGTGAGTCGATTATCGCCGTGGACCACCCAGCGAGCAAATGCCAGACGACGACCGGTGGTATTGGCAGCGGGATTCGGAGTAACTTCGGCGCGGCCGCCGCCCAGCACCGACAGAAACTGAGGTTCAACCTTGTCCCCCTCCGCCTCGGGGCTGCCACGCAGCAGTACAAAGGTATCGGGTGCCTGAACACCATGCTCGCTGACGCACAGACCGTACTCCTCCCATGGCTTGCGACGCTTGACATCCTCCAGTTCCCGGCGGATGTCGCGGTACTTTTTGATGGTCTCCTGACTCACGGATGCCGCGGCGGGCGACCGCAGCAACTCGTTCAGGTCAGCCCCCGGAGCTGCCCCTTCAGCTGTCAGGCTGCGACGCTTGAACCCGGGACCGCTCCAGAAGAGCTGCAGCCCCTTGCCAAACTGGCCCTGAAAGTATTCCAGCCGCAGTGGCACTCGCCCCTGCTTCAGCATCAACTTTGCCTGCCTGGCATCTCCGAGGCCGTGGATCCCGTCATACTCCAGCAGTTTTTTTCCATCGAGTATCAGCCGTGAGCCGTCGTCAGAATCCAGAGTGAATTCGTACTCGCCGTCAGCCGGAACGATCAACGTACCCGTGAAGACAAAACCGAAGTCATCAGCGCGAGTCGCCGGAGCGATGCTGATGAATGGCGGGTCGAGCCTCGCAGTGGTTTCGGGTTTAAGCGAATCGAAGTCGGGGAGTGATCGGAAAGTGTCGCGGTAGAAGCGATATTCAAGATCATCAAGGTCGCGGGAGGAGGCCTGGGCGGACGCTGCCTCCGCGAACTGACGTCTGAGGTCATTCTCAATGCCGGTCAGACGCATCTGCAGCGCGTCGCTGCGTTCGCGAATCTCCTTCTCGGCCGCAGCCAGGGCTGCGCGGTCGGCTTCATTAGCAATCAGCGGTCGTTCGACCTGCGGCCCGTAGCCGTTGGGAGTCAGGTTGCGGAAGAAGGCCAGCGTGCTGTAGTAGTCGGAAGCCGGAATTGGGTCAATCTTGTGATCATGGCAGCGGGCACAATTGAGTGTCAGACCCAGAACTCCCTGGCCAACCGTGGTGAGAATGTCATCGAAGCCTTCGTAAACCGCCAGCCTGCGATCAGCCGGTTCGTCATCCCAGATGCCAAGACGGTAAAAACCTGTGGCCACGAGCGAATCGCGGGTGACTTCGGGAAGTTCATCGCCGGCCAGCTGCTCCAGCAGGAACTGGTCGTACGGCTTGTCCTCGTTAAAGGCCTTAATCACGTAGTCCCGATACCGCCAGGCATTGGGCTTCGCGCCATCTCGTTCGAAGCTGTTGGTTTCAGCGAAGCGAACAACATCAAGCCAGTGCCTGGCCCAGCGTTCGCCATAGTGTGGTGAAGCCAGCAGGGAATCCACTTCCTGACGCCATGCAGCATCAAAGTCCGTGGCAGCACGGGCGAGGAAATCAGCAGTCTGCTGAGGGGTTGGAGGCAGACCGATGAGGTCAAAGTAGAGCCGTCGCAGGAGTACCAGTGGTTCAGCGCGGGGGCTGCGCTGAAGGCCTTTTTCCGCGAGCGACGCTTCGATAAACGCATCTATGGGGTTCGCACTTCCAGACGTCGCAGCAGGCACTTCAAAACGCCGGATGGGTTCGAACGCCCAGTGCTCGTTCCATTCAGCCCCCTGGCCGATCCAGTTGCGAAGCAGGGCCTGTTCAGTCTCGGTGAGCGCCGCGCCCTCCGGAGGCATACGCTCGCCTTCTTCCGTCGAAGTGATGCGACGCAGCAGCTCGCTGGTGTCAGGGTTACCGGGCACGATTGCCGCATGACCCGATTCCAGCATTTTCGTGGCGGCTTCGAGCGAATTCAGACGCAGACCAGCTTCGGCCTTGTCGGGACCGTGACACGCAAAACAACGCCGCGCCAGCAGAGGCTTGATCTGACGGGAAAAATTGACCTCAGGCTGCTGAGCTGACACCGGTGCAGATGCACACAGACACAGAACAGACACACACAACAGGACGTCCTTCAGACGGACCATGGTCAGGTTTTCCAGAGGCGGGATGCAGGGTGGGATGTCAACGCGGGCAAACAGGCCGGAGGGACGGAAAAATCACGGTCTACTCGGGCATTATGCCAGCCTCAGCCAGTCAAAGCACCCGAAAAATCGCACTCCCTCAACTCGAATTATCGAGTTTCGGAATTCATCACCAGTTGTCAGAACCACGGCAGAGGTTAGCGAAAAAAACTGACAAGGAAAACTCAGGCTGCCCCCTCACCCCCACTGAACAGATTCCGTTTCGGCCTTCCGTTCGTTATCGTGCAGGCAAACTGCCGCGTTTCGCCCGAGCCACGCGACACAACTCCCAAGGACACTGCAGGTGCTTCCATGCCGCACTTCACCCCCACATTCACGGCACTCCTGCTCCTGGCACTGCCCATTCCGCAGGTCGCAGGGCAGGGCACCCTCCCACCGGAAACCAGCAGCACCCAAATCGACTACAACCGCGACATCCGCCCCATCCTCTCCAATCACTGCTGGAACTGCCATGGGCGGGATGAAGGCAGCCGCCAGGCCGAACTGCGGCTGGATGAACATGAGGCCGGCCTCAGCGGCGGTATCAGCGGCCTGCCAGCCGTCGTTCCCGGTAAGCCTGCCAACAGTGAACTTGTACGCCGCATTCGACATACTGATCCCGATCTCGTTATGCCGCCCCCCGAAACTCAGAAACCGCTCTCTCCACGCCAGATGAACCTGCTGGAACAATGGATCGCTTCAGGAGCACCCCGCGCAGAGCACTGGGCCTTCATCCCTCCGGTACGTCCCCCCGTACCCAACGTCAGCTCCCATCAGCAAACCGGCGAACCGGTGCAGCCAATTGACGCATTCATCATCCAGCAACTCCGGAAACACGACCTCAATCTCTCACCTCCCGCTCCGCCAGCCACATGGCTCCGACGCGTGTCACTGGATGTCACCGGACTTCCACCTTCCCCGGCCGAGCAACAGGAGTTCCTCAGCGATGTCGCCGCGCGATCGCTGCCCGAAGCCCGCGAGCGCGTCGTTGACCGGCTGCTCGCCTCACCCGCCTCCGCGGAACGCCTCGCCATGCTTTGGCTGGATCTGGCCCGCTACGCGGACACCAATGGCTACAACAACGACGAGACCCGCACGATGTGGCCCTGGCGGGATTGGGTAATCGAGGCATTTCATTCAAATATGCCCTACGACCAGTTCCTGACGGAGCAACTGGCAGGAGACCTGCTTCCCAACGCGTCGCTCAGTCAGAAGGTTGCCACAGGGTTTAATCGCAACCACGTGCTCACCACCGAAGGCGGCATCATTGAAGAAGAGTATCACGCCGAGTATGTCGCGGATCGTATCCACACCACTTCCACCGTGTTTCTGGCGCTCTCCATACAGTGTGCTCGGTGCCATGACCACAAGTACGATCCCATCTCGCAGCAGGACTTCTACCAGCTGGCGGCGTTCTTTAACAATGTCCCGGACCGCATCGTATCCTACAGCGCCGGGCGCATGGCTGAACCATTGCTGAAGGTACCAACCGCCGCGCAGCAGGCCGAACTCGAGCGTCTGACAACACTCGAAGCGGACCTGCAGGCACGGCTCCGGCGCCGCGTCGACACCGCAGACGAAGCCATCGCTGCATGGGAAGCAGCACTCACACCCGCCGAACTGGACCAGCCCGCCCAGCCAGGACTCGCTGCCGCCTTCACACTTGATGAAGCCACCGGCAACTACCTCGAACAACTCACCGCAAACCCCGCAGGAGTTCATCAGGGCCCCCGCAAAACACTCCCCGGACGCTTCGGCCAGGCCGCTCACTTCGATGGCACCGCGTGGATCGCAGCAGCCTCCGCAGGGGATTTCGAAGCAGATCAACCGTTTGCTTTGTCTGTCTGGGTGAGGCCGGAATCGGGCGACGCAGCCACCGTTCTCAGCCGTATGGATGATGGGGCTGCCTATCGCGGCTACGACCTGATTCTGGATTCGAGTCGCCCGGCAGCGCACTTCGTACATCGCTGGCCCGACAACGCATTCAAGGTTGTCGCAGAAAAACCACTGCGGCTGAACGAGTGGCAGCATCTGCTGCTTTGCTACGATGGTTCCCGCCGCTCCGCCGGCGTCACTCTGTATGTGGACGGGGTTACTCAGAAGTTAACTGCCACCACAGACAATCCCCTCACTGGCACGCTCCGCACCGACAAACCGTTCCATATCGGTCGTCGCCAGAACTCAGCGCCATTTCGCGGTGCAATTGACGATCTGCGAGTCTTCAGCGTGGCACTCCGTGAAGCAGACGCCAAACGTCTGGCCTCAGGAGCCCCTGCCACCGGCCTTCGCGAACTTCTCGCCACACCCTCCGACAAACGCACGCCCGAACAGCAGCAGCTTATCCGCAGTTACTTCCTCGACTTCGCCGATCCGCTTTCCAAAAGCCTTCGCACAGAGCTTGCCGAAATCCCCGGCAAACGCAGTGAAATCGAGAACCAGATCCCAGTGACCATGGTGATGCAGGAACTGCCACAGCGACGGCCGTCGTTTATTCTGAAACGCGGCCAGTACGATCAACCAGGGCCCCAGGTTCGCGCGGCCATTCCAGCAGTCTTCTCCCGCAGCCTTGCAGCAAACCCGGCCGATGCACCGGAACCCACAAGGCTGGATCTGGCGCGATGGCTTACCGATCCCAAACACCCACTCACCAGCCGCGTTGCCGTCAACCGGCTCTGGGAAATGCTCTTTGGCACCGGGATCGTGGAGACTTCGGCCGACTTCGGCATCCAGGGTTCGCCCCCCTCCCACCCCGAGCTGCTGGACTGGCTCGCAGTAGAACTTATCGAATCCGGCTGGAACCAGCGTGCTCTGCTGAAGGCCATGCTGCTCTCCAGGACCTACGCCCAGAGCTCCACAGTCACTCCCCGGCTCCGTGAAGTCGACCCCCGAAACAGTCTGCTGGCCCGTGCTCCGCGACTGAGGCTTCCGGCCGAACTGATTCGTGACAATCTGCTGGCGGCCAGCGGTCTGCTGAGCACGACCGTGGGGGGGCCGAGTGTCAGGCCATGGCAGCCCGCCGGCCTCTGGGAAGACGTGTCCGTGGAACGCCGCGAAAAGTACGTCACAGATACGGGCGAAAATGCCCGCCGTCGCAGTCTGTACTCATTCTGGAAACGTACCTGCCCGCCCCCCGGCATGACCACATTCGACGCCCCCGACCGTGAGACCTGCGTCATCCGCCGCTCACGCACCAACACCCCGCTGCAGGCCCTCGTTCTTCTCAATGACCCCACCTACCTCGCCGCCTCTCAGCACCTCGCACGACAGCTTCTGCAACTGCCAGCCGATGCAGATCGCTGGACCTCCGCCTTCCAGCGAGTTCTGTGTCGAACCCCCGCGGTGGCTGAAACCGAGGCGCTGAACGCCGTACTGAAATCCGCCCGAGAACATTTCCGGACCCACCCTGGCGCTGCCGATGAGCTCATCAACAGTGCACAAATCGCCACACCCCCCGCCCACGCGGACACAACAGCCCCCGGTCCCGCAACCAACCAGCAGGACGCCATCGAAATCGCCGCCTGGTCCACAGCCATCAGTACACTCATGAATACAGACGAAGCCATCACCAGGCCCTGAGCCGAATAGCTGCGATCATCCGAGAAGCGGTAATTCCCACAGCAAGTCAGAAGCAGCTCAGCTCCCGGACTCTTTGCTCACATCAGCACCTCACGCACCACCTTCGCCCCCTCCACTCCAGTCAGACGAAAATCCAGACCAGCATGACGTCGCGTCAGCCGCTCATGGTCGAAGCCCATCAGCTGCAGGATGGTTGCGTGAAAATCATGCACATGCACCGGTTTTTCAGCCGCGCGCAGTCCGATTTCATCGGTGCTTCCGTGAACCATACCCCGCTTTACTCCGGCACCTGCCAGCCACGAACTGAAGGCCCACGGGTGATGTTCACGCCCCTTCGCATCCGCCGTATTGTTGAATGGTGTTCGACCAAACTCCGTGGTCCAGACCACCAGCGTTTCTTCAAAGAGCCCCCGAGCTTTCAGATCGTTGAGCAGTGCCGCGATTGGACGGTCCACATTTCTGGCCAGCGGCTCGTGCGTCATCATGTCACCGTGGGCGTCCCAGTTTCCTGATGAACCTGTGTCGATGAGTTCCACAAAACGCACCCCTCGCTCCACCAGACGCCTCGCCGCAAGGCACTGCCACGCGAAGCCAGTCGTCTGTTCGGGCTGCAGCCCATAACTATTCAGCGTGGATTCGGTCTCACCCGAAAAATCAAAAGCTTCCGGAACAGCCATCTGCATGCCGAAGGCCGTTTCAAATGTCTGCAGACGGGCTGCAAGGAGCGGATCAGCCTGGCGTTCAGCGAGATGGGCGGCATTCATCCGCCGCAGCGCTGCCAGTTCCAGCTGCTGCCGCTCGGACGACATCCGTGGTCGCACATTCGCCACTGGTTCCGCCCCAGGAACCACCAGTGTGCCCTGAAAGGCACCCGGCAGGAAGTCGCTGGCGTAGACCTGAGTTCCGGCGTAGGTCTGAGCCGGCGCGATCACAACGAAACCGGGAAGGTTGCGATTGAGCGTCCCCAGACCGTAAGTCACCCACGAACCAATGCTCGGCCGCGAAAACGCAAACGAACCCGTATGCATTCCCAGCGTGGCGTTGTAATGGTTGGAGTGCGAAGTGTGCATCGATCGGATCAGAGCGATGTCGTCCACGCAGCCAGCCATGTGCGGAAACAGACTGCTGACTTCCGTACCACATTCACCGTGCGGACTGAATTCCCACTGCGGTCGCTTCAGGAAAATCCGTTCGTATCCCGGACGATTGCGAATCTCCGGATGATCGGCCTTGATTTCCCGGCCGTGTCCCCGCACCAGTTCCGGCCGCGGATCAAACGTGTCCACATGCGACACGCCACCAGTCATGAACAGGAAAATCACATGCTTCGCCCGCGCCGGAAAATGCGGTTCACGAGGCACCAGAGGATCGCCGCCGTCAGCCAGCAACTGATTGATGATGCCGGGAAAGAGCAGCGAGCCGGCTGCCGCCGATCGCAACGCCTGCCGACGCGATTGGGTCTTCGGTATTGTCGTCATGGCCATCGTCAACTTCTCTCCCAACACACTCAACAAGCCAACCGGACTATTCCACGTGCAGAAATTCATTACCCGCCAGCATCACCCGCGTCCACGCCCGCCACGCCTCCTGGCGATCCCCCGGCCATGCATCCAGAAAAGCCGCCGCCTGCGCACGTTCATCAGCTGTCGGTTCGCGCTGCAGAATGCGCTCAAATAGCTGCACCAGCCGCGATGTATCGTCCGGCAACTCTGTCAGGATCGCTGCAGCTGCGGAAGCCTGAGCGTGAAAGAAAGGGTCGTTGATGAAGTACAGGGCCTGAGTTGGCATGGTGGTGGTTTGGCGCAGCGGCGTTGACGCATTTGGATCGGCCCCGTCAAACAGCGACAAAAATGGATGCCGCCGCTGACGCTGCACCATCAGGAAAACGCTTCTTCGCGGAGTCTCATACACCGCACTGAACGGAGCATGCTGGCTGAATGTCCACGTCTTCTCGGCCGGAAACGGATGCCCCTCGCCAAAAGTCAAATCAAGCTGTCCGGAAACGACCAGCAGGCTGTCCCGCAACTCTTCCGCGGTCAGTCTCCGACGACGGAAACCAGCCAGCAGACGATTCTCTGGATCCACCGCGAAAGGAACCGCTGCCGCCTGCTGCCACGCCCGAGTCCCGAGGATCACTCGATGCAGATCCTGAATGCTCCAGCCCTCGGCAACAAACCGCGAAGCCAACCACTCCAGCAGTTCAGGATGCGATGCAGGTTCGCCCCGAAAACCAAAATCATTCAAGGTCGGCACGAGGCCCCTGCCGAAATGCCACGCCCAGACCCGATTCACCATCACACGGGCTGCCAGCGGATGACCGGAAACCCATGCCGCCAGCTGACGGCGACCACTCCCCGAATCCCCTGCAACCGCTTCGCCACCAAATACCGTCAGCCACCTCCGCGGAATTTCGTCCCCGGGCTGTTCCGGATCCCCTCGCTTGTGCAGCTTCACGTTACGGCTGGCTGCATCCACCACGGCATACGCTACAGGAATCGATGGTGGTTCAGGAGCTGCCATGGAGGGTCCCGAAGACCGCTGCCCAAGTGCCGCCAGCCCGACACCAAACTCCGCCGATGAAAAATGCTCCAGACGAAAACGCACACCATCCAGGCCCGCCGGATGAGCATCCGCAACTGCTCCCGAAATTTCATAGATGCCGTCCGCAGGACAAATCCAGGCAACTGCCGCGTTACGGCCCTGACCGGGGTGCAGGAAAAACGAACGCGGTGGCAGCTTCGTCCAGACTTCGAGAGCATCATGCCGGGAATTCACGAAAGCCGACGGAGTATCGCCGTCAGCCCACGCATTCAAACCTTCACGACCGTCCACCGCCGGCTTCTTCATTGGCAGAAATGCCGGGCCATCCGTCACGTCCAGCAGACACCACACAGCCCCGTCCTGCTCGATGGCCGGTCCTGCATCGATAAAGCTGTCCAGAATGCCTTCCGGAGACCAGCACTTCCCCGGAACACCGTCCGCAGATGTGGCTGTGATCCTGAGATCCACTCGCGTGCTGTCTGCGCCATGGTTGCCCTGCGGCAGAACCGTCAACTGCAACACCTCACCACGACGCAGTGTCACCGTTGAAGACGGTGAACCCGACACCAACGGGAGAACAATCGCTGCCGACTGGCCCTCCGCCACGTCCGCCTCCTGCAGCACCCGGAAACTGCCTCCGGCAAGCGACTTTAAACGAGCCTTCTCAGCAACCACCGACTCCTGCTGCTGACGATAC
>JBEAUF010000155.1:0-6039 GCA_041161565.1 Planctomycetota bacterium
TCCGTTGTCCTGACGGTCCCGACGTGCGAGGAACGCCAGATCAGGCGGGCGGTGGGCACCTTGAACGCAGACCGCAGCGACGGGTTGCGGCTGAAGACACTGCGGACGCCAGACGGGTTGCTGGTGTGGCTGGTGGAGTGCGTCGAGGTTTCCGACTGTCCTGAGTGGCAGACGGGCAAGTCCCGGCGGTTTTCGGGGCGCGATCCGGTGGCGGTCGGAAAGGCGGTCGTCAAACTGAACGAGTGGGCGCGGGTGATGGGGAGGCCGTATCGGTTCCGGACGGTGGTTCGGGACGGTGTGCCGATCGTGCTGAAGCTGCCGAAAAACAAGACGCTGCGGATTCGCCGTGAGGCAGAATTGCTGCGGATCGTGAAGGCGGTGGAACGCCTGCGAGCGGGTCAGGGTACGGTGGTGCGAGATGTTGAGCGGCGTGATATTGTGCGGGCAAAATGGAAGATGAAGAAACGGGGCATTCGGTTTGTCGTGCGGTGTATTGGTGAGGCAGTCTGGAATGTGGAGAGGGTGAGCGAATGAGCGACACCTTCCACGAACAATCGGTGAAAGCCTCGCGCAAGGCCCGCCGGTGCGATTGGTGCGGGGAGCTGATCAACATCGGCCAGTCCTACGAGTCATACAGGTGGCGTGATGGCAGCGACGGTGGCACGGTGGTGATGCATCCGGAGTGTCGGCAGGCAATGGGGCGGACATCAGACGAGGAAGGCGGCTGGATTGACTGGGACCGGGGGGAAAATGTGCGGGGGAAATCGTGGGGCGAAATGGACGCGGCGGAGAAAACAGGAGGGTGGCGACAATGAGCGATATTGTTGACACGATCAATCGGCTGGAAGCGTGGGTTCGCAATTACGGGCACGAAAAACAGCCCGCCTTTATCGCCGATCTGAAGGTGCTGATCGGTGCGGCAAAGGCCGTGAGTCGAGCTGTGGAGCTGCTGCAGGGGTTGGAGGACGTGACGGTGACATCAGAAGACGGACATTTAGAGCTGATGGTCTGTGCACATGCTGTGGATCATGCGGTGGCGATTCTTCAGGAGGGGCAGGCGAAGCGTGTCGGAATGCTGGATCTGATCATCGACGATGGCAGCCACCTTTACCCGGATTACACGGCGACCGCTGAGGTGATGGGGCGTCGGCTGCGACCCGGTGGCGTGTACGTTATCGAGGACATCCAGACACAGGACAGTGTTGACGCGCTGAGGCGTGATGGGTGGCAGATTGAGGACTGGCGAGAGAAGACTGGCCGGTATGACGACGTTATCGCGTGGAGGGTGAAGGAATGAAAACGAGTGACCTGAGCAAAGGCGAACAGCGAATGCTGCAGATGATTGCAGGGGCGATGCAGTTGTGTCCGCCGGAGGACTGCGATAAAGAGTTTCAGGATGCTGGGCTGGAGGCGTTTTTGCGAGGTGTGCTGAATCGCATTCAGCTCACGCGCAACGCGCTGAAAACAGCCATCGTCACGTTGGAGGGGGTGAAACAATGACAGGCTGGCACTGGTTATTTGGCGGTGAGGTGTACTACCCATCCGGCGGCATGAATGATCTGCTGGGCATTTATCCGACGCTGGATGCGGCGAAGGCTGCAGCCACAGAGGCCGTGCAGGCAGTGGGAATCGAGTGGTGGCAGATTGTCGATGCAACGTCTGGTGTGGTTGTGCTGCGGTCGGAATGCAAACCGTATGGGGGTGAGTGATGAATTGGAACGTGATCGAGTACGCAAGGGGTGAAGCGGTTGAGGTCTGGTGGCACAATGCATGGTATCGCGGCGTTATCGTCGGCGTGCATGTAAAACCAGGACATCCGGTGCGGCATTACGTGAGGACATGCGAAGGTGTGAGTGAGTATTCGGCGGCACAAATGCTGAGGCCACAACAATGACACCATACTTCGAGCAGGACGGCGTCACGCTGTACCACGGGGACTGCAGGGAGGTGATGGCGGGGTTGCCGGATGAGTCCGTGCACGCAATCGTGAATACGTTTCAGATTCGGAGGACACGATGATACGTTTTGAAATTGTGAAAACAGGCGTTGGGTTCTATCAGTGGCGACTGCTGCGAGGTAGCTCGCCTGTGTATCGATCCCGTAAATTTTCGTCGGCGAAGGAGGCGGCGCAATCCGTGGACCAGATCATTGCGGGGATGCTGCATCTGGCACAGAGCAGTAGCAAAATCGAAATCCACAACCTGACAGGCGAGGAGATTTGAGGACGTGAGTCTGCAGCGTGCAATCGATCTGATCGTCGCACTGCGGCGACACCCCGAGGGCATGACGACGGCACAGCTGTCTGAGATCCTCGGGGTGTGCGACCGCACGGTGCGGCGATATCTGGCGGCATGGCGTATGGCGGGCTGGGTCGAGGCGGAGCTGGGTAAGTGTGGGGTTAAGGTTTGGAGGGTAGTGTGATGCGATTCGAGGTGCTGAAAACGACTGCGGGCGCGTACAGATGGCGATTGATGCGCGGTTATGTGATCCTGTTCCAGTCGCCTGAATTTGCGTCGGCGAAGGCCGCGGCAGCATCCGCCGATCAGATGATTGTGCTGGCCATGCTGATAGCATCCAGTCGGCGACAGATCGAAATCCACAACCTGACAGGCGAGGAGATTTGAGGCGTGAGCCTACCAATCAATCAAATCATCAACGCGGACAACGTTGAGACGCTGCGGACGCTGCCGGATGCGTGTATCGATTCATGCGTGACAGATCCGCCGTATGGAATCGAGTTCATGGGCAAGCAATGGGACAAGGGCGTTCCCGGTGTTGAGTTGTGGCGCGAGGTGTTGCGTGTGCTGAAGCCGGGCGGGCATCTGCTGGCCTTCGCGGGGACGCGCACGCAACACAGGATGGCGACGGCGATTGAGGACGCGGGCTTCGAGGTCAGGGATATGATTGCGTGGGTGTATGGCAGTGGGTTTCCGAAATCGTTGGACGTGAGTAAGGCGATTGATAAGGCGGCGGGGGCGGAGCGGGAGAAGGTGATGGTGCCGACAAAGCGCGGCAATCTGCCAGAGCAAGCTGGGGCAATCGCACTCGGTGCCACTGGCATGACAGACATTAGCGAACCTATCACCGAAGCCGCGAAGCAATGGGCAGGCTGGGGGACAGCCCTAAAGCCGTCACTGGAGCCGATCACGGTGGCACGCAAACCGCTGTGCGGTACCGTGGCGGATAACGTGTTGCAGCACGGCACAGGCGCGTTGAATGTGGATGGGTGTCGGGTGGGGACTGATGGCGGAACAAGTCGCAGCCATCAAGAGGCATACGGAGATGGTGGCCGTATGGATCAAGGCGGGCGCAGCCTTGGAGGACAGGCCACGACATCGTGTCAATCAACGCAGGCCGATGGCCCGCCAACCTGATTCACGACGGCAGCGACGAGGTTGTGGGGCTGTTCCCGGAGGACGGCGACGCATCCGCAGCCCGGTTCTTTTACTGCGCCAAAGCAGGCCCCGAGGAACGCCGTCAATCAAAACACCCAACCATCAAGCCCGTTGCCCTGATGCGCTATCTGGTGCGACTGGTGACACCACCCGGCGGGCTGGTTCTCGACCCATTCGGGGGCAGCGGCACAACAGCAGAGGCGGCAAGGCTGGAGCACTGCCGATTCCTGCTGATGGAGTTGTCCCCGGAATACTGTGCAGACGCAGCCGAACGACTGCGGCAAAAACTGCTCTTCTGAAAATTCTTCCGAATTTGCCTGAATGGGGTTGACACCGTTTGCCGATAGTGTAATATGTGGACGTCGCACTGAGGGGTGCGAAACACGAAACAACAAATCTGGGAGATGACGATGATGACTGCAACAGAAACCGGCCTGTTCAATGTCCACACCGAAGACATTCAGTTTCCCGGTGGATTCAGCGACGACGTTTCTCCGCTGCGGTCGAACAAGGGAATGCCGGTCATTGTGCTGGAGACTGAAGACGGCTACCGGCTGATTGACGGCTGGGGCCGTGTTTCCGGCCTGCTGAATGCCGGTGCTGAGCTGACACAGGCAATCTGCGTCAGTGCTGACGATCTGGCAGAACGCACAACAACCGGCGACGACGAAGAGTGGAATGCCGCGATGTATGCACGCTACGCACCGCAGTACACATACCACGGCACGACGAACTGACAACACAGCCCCGCTGTGAGTGCGGCGGGGCCTTTTGCGGGAGGGTGCGACCAATGATTGAGGACATCGTGGGCTGGATAATCGCAGCGGCGTTTGCGTGGGCGGTGGCGTTTCAGATCGGGGGTGAGGGATGAGCAATTCAGAAAAGTGGTCCCTACTCTGGAATCACGACGTGCAATTTGGTTTCGTGTGCGGGGCGTTCGCCGGGGTATTCGGGCTGGTCCTGATGTTTTTCGCGCTGGACGCATTCGCCCGCATCGTCACGGGCAGCAAGCGGCAGCCGCAACGGCAGCCGATTCGCGGCGGTAATGGAGGGCGTGGCCAGTGATGGACAAGCGGCTGGAAATTGTTGAGCGATTGAAAAGTCTGGAGGCGTATTTGTGCGGTGGCAAACGCACGAAACGCGAATGCCGGGACGCACTCGGCTACCCATACGAACGGGCGTTTTCGCGGGATCTGGAGGATTTGGAAACGCTGGGATCTGGCGTTGTCCGCATCGAAGATCCCGGCAAACAGAGTCAGTATTACTGCCCACGGGCAAAGGCGTTTTTCAGACACAAATGAGGCCCTTCGGGCGGCGGTGACGCTGTCCGGTCCCTCGGTCCTGCAGTCCGCAGTCGCGAGCCTCGCGACGACTCCCGGTGACTGCAGGATCGGGGACGAATACACGATGCAGCGTATGGTGCGCTGCGGGTTTGGTTGGTTGGTTGATTTTCGGAGGGAACTGAGATGAGCAAGATTACACGAAGCCGTCTGAACATGGGCCAGACGGTCACGGTTGGGCAGTGGTTGACACTGCACGCAGAGGAATGCAGTCAGGCAACTGTGCCGGAGATCAGGAAGCGACTTGCAGCAGACACGGGAATCACAGTGGCGGAAAACGCACTGCGGTCGATGTTGCAGACGTGCAAGATTGTCCCGAAGCGGCAGAAGGTCAGCGGTGAGTTGACAGACAGGACCGGTGTTGTTGCAAGGTCGGTGATTGAGATTCTGCAGCAGTTGGGAATGCCAGTGCCTGACGATTTGCGGTCCGTGGCAATGCGGCGCAAGATTCAGGACTGAGACAACAACAAAATGGCGAAGGGGGCACCTGATTATGAGCCATGAGCAAGGATGGTTTGTATTTGTCCCCGGAACGCCGGTGGCACAGCCAAGACACAGGGTTTCAGCGCGAGGCGGATTTGCGCGAACGTATCTGCCAAAGAAGCATCCGGTGCACGGATACAAAAGGGCGGTGCATGAGGCAGCAGTGGCTGCAGGGCTGCCGGTGTTTACTGGTCCGGTCGATGTGGAGATTGCAGCCGTCTTTGCCATGCCGAAAAGCTGGAGCAAAAAGAAACGCGATGCGATGGCCTGCAGCCTGCACACACAGAAACCAGACGCGGACAATATCGCAAAAGCCGTGCTGGATGCACTGTCCGCATTCTGGACGGACGATGCACAGGTGGCAGTGTTGAGAGTCCGAAAAACGTGGTCAATGGGCTGGCATCCCGGCACACATATCCGAATCAGGGAGGCAACATGAAACGCAAAACGGCAGCAGTGGCAGCGGTCCCAATGGAGGCACCGCGACCACTCAAACAGGCGAAGAAATTCAGGACAAACGCGGACTGCAACGGCGGCTTAATGCTGGGGCGAAGGGCGCAGGAGTCTGTTATCATCCGCTGTGGTGATACGACGATTGAGGTTGTGATGGTTGAGATTCGCGGCGACCGGGCACGGCTGTATTTTAGCGCACCGAAACACGTCAAGCTGATTCGATCGGAGCTGGAGGGGAAGCCGGGTTATGATGATTGACAGGCGACTGGTGGCACGGTTGCAGGCACTGAAGCCGGGCGAACGGCTGATTTTACCAGCGAAGTATTCCGCAGAATTGAACGTGCGAAACCTGCTGGCGGCAGCGGGTG
>JBEAUF010000159.1:0-9990 GCA_041161565.1 Planctomycetota bacterium
TTCTCACTTCTCACTTCTCACTTCTCACTTCTCACTTCTCACATCTCACTTCTCACTTCCTGCTCCTCTCCACGCTCTTCGCTCTCGCGCAGCGTCTCGCTCTGCGGCTCGGCATGAGTACGCTCTGCGTTTCAGCCCGGAGGGCGCCACATCAACTGCCGGCGGCCTAAGCCGCCGGAAACCTGCAGCCCATCACCCGTAGCCCGGAGGGCGACACATCCGGTGCGGCGCCGTCAACCGCCGCACCCCACTTCGCCTGACCCCCTGAGCGGTCGGGCGGAAGCCCCCGGTTACGCCCCCCGCACCTTGGTGCGCACGGCGTAAGCATCGCGTCGCCAGTACACTTTACCCGCAGGCTGCCGCCAGGCGGCTCATCGGGTTTTCTCACTTCTCACTTCTCACTTCTCACTACCTTCTACTCTCCACGCTCTCTTCTCGCACTGCCTCCCGCCTGGCCGCTCATCGCTGCGGCTAATCGCGTGTCCGCACCGCTCTGTGTTTCAGCCCGGAGGGCGTCACTTCAATAGCCGGCGGCGTTAGCCGCCGGAACCCTGCAGCCAATCACCCGTAGCCCGGAGGGCGACACATCCGGTGCGGCGCCGTCAGCCGCCGCACCACACTTCGCCTGACCCCCGTTGAAGCCGCGTGCAGCCCGTGGCCCAGCGTCCTGAGCGGACGGGCGGAAGCCCCCGGTTTCGGCCCTCGCACCTTGGTGCGCACTCCTGCCGCGCCCTGAGCGGTCGGGCGGAAGCCCCCGGTTATGCCCCCCGCACCCTGGTGCGCACGGCGTAAGCATCGCGTAACCAGTACCCTTTACCCGCAGGCTGCCGCCAGGCGGCTCATGCCACCTCTTCTCACTTCCCTCTACTCTCTACTCTCTACTCTCTCGCGCAGCGAGCGGAATCCCCCGGTTACGCCCCCCGCACCCTCGTGCGCACGGCGTTAGCATCGCGTCGCCAGCACCCTTTACCCGCAGGCTCCCGCCAGGCGGCTCATCGCGTTCTCACTTCTCATCTATCCCCAGACCCTTCCCGCCCCAACAGCGCCTCCAGCACCGCCTTCACCAGCAGCGATTTGCGAAACGGTATAATCTCGGCCCCCTTGACCTCGGCTGCTATCCGGGTCAACTTCGCCTCCTGCACGGCCAGCAGAATCTGCACATCTTTGAACACACTCAATGTCCTGATTCGCTGCTCAAGATACTCCGGCGTCCAAAAGCCGATAATCTCCAGCAGCACCCGTCTGCCGGTCTTATGCTCCAGCACAAAGTCCGGAATAAACGTCTTCTGGCCCGCATGCAAAATCTCCGCTTCCCGCAAGAGTTTCCATCCCTCCCGCGGCTCCTCACCCCACTTCGCGGCGAAGTCCGCTTCAATCGCCGAATCAAATTCGTCGTCGGGCGGCAGATGGCTCCGCAGCCCATCCGCGGAACTCAACAACAGCCGCAGGTTTCGCAGACCCCGTGTCTCCATCACCGCTTCCATCTTCCAGTCTGAACAGCAAATCAACGCGGGAAGAAATCGTGCAAAATTCACACCGTATCGGCGAGTTTCCCGCAACACCGATGCCGGGCCCGTCAGCTCGATCTGCCAGCCCCCGGAGTCCGCTCGGGAAATCGTGTGCATCAGCCGCGCCAGCCGGGCTGCTCGCAAAATTCGTTTGAAATCAGCTCCCGACCTCACCGTGATCGCGATCGCAGAAAACAAGGCCGCCTGAATCTGCGCCACGTTATATCTCGACAGTAACTCCCGGGGCCCCGCGTAACCTGGAAACGACTCCAGACGGTTGAACTCGATCACATCCGCAAACAGGTTGTCGCTGATGTCCTGCCAGTCCCGCTGCAGACGCTCGGAAATCTGCCGTCGCACGTCCTCAGCGGAATGTTCGAACAATTGGTCCCTTCGCTCCACAAGCGGATGCATGGCGGCCGCTTCACCGAACACCGCTCGCCGCAACGCAGCGGCAGCCCTGCGATCCTGCGTCGCGTAAACCGCCCGATCGTCCAGCAGCTTGCAGAAGGCCTCTATCCGACGCAGCGGACACTCAGGGTCAGCCTCAAACAACTGATGCACGTCTCGGTGCAACTCCCGACGACGCCTGCCCGTACCCAGACGGTAAACCTCCAGCATCCGCTCCGCCAATGACTCGTAGCAGGCGTGCGTGCGCTGATTCAGCCGATCCGGAATCACCAGTCCTCGCTGATAATCGTTGACAAACAGTGACTGCTGCCTCGTCAGCATGCCGAACGCCCCCGCTTTCGACGTATACCTTTGAATGTCTCATGACGTCGCCGCTCCCGCGATCTCTGTTCATCCTTCGTACCCACACAGACCACCTCATACAGAATCGCCCGCTCATTGCCACTGCGACGCAGAATCCGTCCCAGCCGCTGCCGCGCCTGCCGAGATGAACCCAGACCGCCAATCACAATTGCCACTTTCGCCGCCGGTACATCGATCCCCTCGTCAAGCACCTGGTTTGCCACAATCGCCCGATACCTGCCCGATGCAAACCCCTCGAGAATCTCCTGCCGCTCCCGCTTGCCGCAGTGACTCAGCAAACAGGGGATCAAAAATCGCATCGAAACATCCCTTGCCATCGCGTTGGAGCCCGCAAAGACGATGCAGCGTTCGTGCGCATGCAGGCGAAACAGGTCCTCCAGCGTCTGCAGCTTCTCCTCAGCGCGGTCCTCAATCGACTTCTTAGCATGAAATGCCCGCAAGGCCCGTCGCGCATCACCAGACACCGCACTCGACATGCATAGCTGCTCCCATGTAAACCCCGGTTCCGCCTGCCGTGCCTGATAAAAATAAGTCTGCACCTCCTCCGCCAATATCTCGTATCGCCGTTGCTCCGAAGCACTCAAATGCACGGGGATGCGAACCACGTCGTAATCCGCCAGCGCCTTCCCGCGGACCGCCGTGATCGACAATTCGTAAACCGTCGGTCCAATCAGCCCCCGCAAATCCCCGTGAAGTCCGTCCGAGCGCTCCAGCGTCGCTGTCAACCCCAGCCGATACCCCGCCGCACTCATCCGCGCAGCGTCTCGACGAATCGGCCCCGGCAAGTGATGACACTCGTCAAATATGATCAACCCAAACTGGTCACCCAGTGTCGGCATATGGATGCACGCACTGTCGTAAGTCGTGACCGATACCGGATGCACGCGATGGATGTTGTCCCCAATAATCCCGGCGTCGTAATTCAAACTCCCCAGGATCCGCTGATGCCACTGGTACATCAAATCCCGAACCGGTGCCACCACCAGAGTCGACACTCGCGTTAACTGCATGATCCGCAGAGCAACTTCCGTCTTGCCAGTCCCCGTCGGCATTACGATGCAGCCACGCCCGCCGGATTGCTGCCACGCCTCCACCGCGGCCAATTGCTCCCGCCGCAACTCACAAATCGACTCGCCCCTCCAATGCACCTCCCGCGCCACCGGGATCCGATTCTCAAATCGAATCCGCCGCCGCTCCAACTCGGCCGTTACCCGTATATTGTGCTGCGCGTCACTCCTGCAGGCACCCGCGCGGTCGTCGTACACCCACCCCACGTCCGGCATCCAGCCATGCAAACGCCCCACAGGAACCCCGGTCAACAGCAGAGTCCCCGCAGAATATGACAAACTGGCAACACTGGCAGCCATCGAAAATTCACCCCGTACCGCACAGCACTCCTCACCCAAAACGCACAACTCCCGACACCAACTCTCCCCCCAGTTCACCCCCGCGTCAACAGTTTTTCTCCACTCCCCCCCAGACCTCCGGCAAAATTAGCCGCTCCACCAGACTGCACCCCGACATGCTCCCCGGACGATATATGACCCAGGGGCAGACGGACCCCCACGCGCACAGCTCATCGACGGCCGCGGGCACATGACAAATGACACGGCACAACCAATCGCATCCTTAATCCGCGAACCGGATTACTGGAGCGATGCGCGCAGCCCCCTCTCCAGCCTCTGCTTCCTCCTGCCATGGCTGGCCGTCTATGAAGCCGGTATGCACCTCGCCGCCCGCGAAAACTCGGCCCCCGTTCAGAATGGCGCCGACTACTGGATGCGGTCAATCCTGATTCACGCCGGTGCCGGACAACTGCTCCTCCCGGTACTCGTCATCGGTGCTCTCATCGTGTGGCACATGGCCGGAAAACACCCGTGGCGACTCCGGGCAGAAACACAACTCGGAATGCTCGCCGAAAGCCTCCTGCTGGCCATCGGACTCATCGCCCTCGGACGACTGCATCAACTGCTCTTCGATCTCCCACTCCGCAACAACCAGTCAGCTCCACTGGCCATCATGACGCCCGCCACCGTCCGAGCAGTCACTTATGTGGGCGCCGGCGTGTACGAAGAAGTCCTCTTCCGACTGTGCCTCATTCCAGCCGCCTGCCTCCTGTTTCGCATGTTCGAATTCCCCGGTCGACTCGCCGCCGTCATGGCCGCAATCACCACCAGCTTCCTCTTTGCCATCGCTCACCACGTCGGACCCGCAGCCGACGCATTCAATCTGTTCAGCTTTTCCTTTCGAGCTGCTGCAGGAGTGTTCTTCGCCGCCGTCTTCCTGCTGCGAGGTTTCGGGATCACCGTCGGCTCACATGCCGTCTATGACCTCCTCGTCGGTGTACTCCTCGCCCCACCACACTCCCTGCCGGGCGAACACTCATAAGGCCTCGCCATGGGCGTCCCCTCTCAACACGGCCGACCCAGCATATTTCGCCGCCGCGACAGCTTCCGCTGCGCCACCCGCGGCCTGCTCGTGCTCCTCAGCACACAGCCCAATGCCCGCATTCACGCTGCCATGACCGCGTCCGTCGCAGCCGCCGGCTGGTGGCTCAGCATCTCACGTACCGACTGGATCTGCGTCATCCTTGCTGCCGGCAGCGTCTGGGCGGCCGAAGCACTCAATACCGCCGTCGAATTCCTCACCGACCGCGTCTCTCCCGAATGGTCCGCTGAAGCCGGCCGCATCAAGGATGTTGCCGCCGCCGCTGTGCTCCTCGTCGCCATCGCCGCCGCCATCACCGGCTGCTGCGTCTTCGCACCACCACTGCTCCAGCTGCTCATGGCAGCTGGTGGCACCCAGACCCGGTAATCAGAAAAAATCACCACGAACGACGCAGCTCAATTCGCAGCATGTCGCTGTAATGAGTATCCCCGGTCAGGCCACGACCGTAACCCCCATACAAATCCGTGTTCGCCGTAAACCGCCAACGCAAGCCCACCTTGGCGTTCACAATCGTGTCGCCCGCAGCGTCCACAAAACGCGTCACAGGACCAGGCGTCGTAATCGCGCTGCCACCACTCAGCACCGTCCACCCCACAAACTCCGTCACGGCCGAAACGTTCCGGTGCGGACACTCCTCCGCCACCAGATAACTCGCGCCCAAACCGTATCGCAAAACGTTCCCCGCGAAATTCTCCGAGCCCCCAACGGCAATCCAGTCCTTCAGTTCCGCATAACCCGTCAACCGCGGTGCCAGCTCCTGATACAACAGCAATCCCGGCTCCAGACTGAAGTGATCTGTACCCAATCCCCGGCTGCCATCCCCTGTCGGCGCATACACGCGGAACTGGAACGTCGCTGCACTGTCGCCTGTTGACCAGAAACCATGCCGCACACCAAAATTTCCATCCCCCAAACCCGCGGTGTTGTCCTGAATCTCCGGATTCGCAAAACGCACCGGCAACTCACCAAACAACGACCAGCTGTCGGAAACTTCCAGTTCCGCATACGCCGCCAAATCCTGGTAATCCACGCCCGTGTCCGGACCAGGTCCCGGCCCCCGAGTCCCGCCGACCGGCCAAAGAAACTCCGCGCGCGCAGGTTGTCGCGCGTTGTAGTTTGAGTCGTACCGGAAACGCAGCTGATTGCCCACGATCGGGTTGTCCATATAACCGACCACGCTGTCCGCAACCAACGGCCCCTCGTCCTCGTCGTCGTCCTCCGCCGCCGCCGCTGCCGCCGCAGCCGCAGCCCTGCGATCCATCGCTCGCTGCGATGGCCCCTCGGCCGGCTGCTGGGCTACAGCCACCGCACAGCCCGTCAGCACCGCGAAAACTCCCAACAACCACGCCGAATTTCCAGTGACCGCCCACGCAGATACCATCACATTCGCCCCCACACTCAAAACCCCAAACTCATCGCCTCCAAATCCCCACCCCCCAAAAAACCATTCCCATAAATGAAAATATCGCTGCCCCAATACTCCCCCCTCAACACTATTCCACCAATTACGGGCTTTTACGCCCGCTCGACGCAGCCAACCCCAGCCAGCACTCGCTTCCGCACGCAGAATTCGCCGACGTCCCGGTTACTTCCCCGCATCACCGCGGAACAACTCCTCAAACAGAGGGTTTTCATGCAGCGCCGCAAATCGCTCGTCCACCCGCAGCCCCTCAGCCGATACTTTGCCACCCGCCAGCGCTCGCTTCAGAGCCGCAACAGCCCGTCGCTCGTAGTCCCCAGCCATCGACCGCCCCTGCTCCTGGGTCAATCCGGAATCCGCCCTCGCCACCACCGCAGCCCGCACCAGCAGCTCAGCTGCCAGCTGCCAGTCCCAGGGCTGCAGCTCCAGCCCGGCCATCTCCTCCGCCGATGCAGCCGACTGCACGTGCTGTCCCGCCAACAGACATGCCCGCGCCAGCGACAGCAAATGACTGCGCAGATAACTCTGGATCGGCTTCGCCATAGGCGTCTTTGATAACGCCAATCGCTGATGCCCGCAGGCCTCCTGCAACAGCGGAATCCTCTCCAGCGGCTGGTCTTTCGGTACAAGCCGCGCCAGATTGGCCAGCGTTAAAGCCAGCTTGCTGCAGACTTCGGCACTCTCCCCGGAAAGTCGCAGCACACGTTCAAACTCCTGACGAGCGCGCTGCCAGGATTCCCGAGCCTGCTCGGACTGCTGCTGCTCCTCCTGAACCCCGCCCAGCCCGTTGAGTGCACTCGCCAGCTCTATGTGATACTGCGGCACATTGGGGTACTCCGTATGCAATAATTCCAGCAACCGCACAGCGTCGGCGTAGGCCTCGGCTGCCCCCTGCAGGGGATCAGTCATGACTGGTGGTGTGACCTGCACGGCAGACAACAGCAAATTGCCCCGGTTGAGCTGCACCTGCGCCAGCTCCAGCGCAAACTCGTTTTTCTCAGGCGCCTGCTCCACAAGCTGCCGAAGCACTCCGATCGCCTCGTCGTACTGTCGCAATCCCTCCCCAGGCCGTCCCAGATTCCGCAGCAACACTCCGAGGTTGATGCGACACCGAGCAAGCCCCTGCAGGAACAGCGAGTTCGCCGGATCACGCTGCAACGCCCAGACACTCTCGGCAATCGACTCTTCGAAATCACTCTGAGCACCCTGCGCTTCATTCTGCTGAAATCGCAGCACTCCGCGGTTGTAGAGCGTCCGCGCCAGATCCGCATGAACCAGAGGCTGCTCGTCAACGCCAGCCAGCCTCCGCTGAATCTTCAACGCCTCCTCAAACGCCGCACCCGCATCCCCATACCGCTCCGACTCACGCTCCGTGTTGCCAAGCTTGTCCAGCGTCCGCGCGAGCGCTGCTTCGAAGGCGATATCCGCCGCCGACTCGTGCAGCCGATGATAAATCCGCACCGCTTCACGAAAATGATGCGCAGCCTTGTCGAGCTCTCGCAGCAGACGACGAATCTCCCCGACCCGCACATGAGTCTCCGCAAGCCGCTGCTGAGCCACCTGACTCGCCGGCTCCTCCCGCAGAAATGCCTCAAACAACCGCAAACTGCTCGACAGCCGCGTCTTCTGAGCCTCAGAACGCGGAGGAGCACGCGTCACCCACTCCTCGACCACCACCAGCATCTCGTCTGCTGCCTGACCCAACAGCTGAAAATTTCGATCCGCACGCCAAAGATTCGACTCCGCACGCAGCCACTGCCAACCAACCGCCATACTCCCCAGCAATACCACCGACAACACCAAACCCGTTAACAGCGATTCCCGCGGATGACGCCGACACAGACGCCACAAACGCTGCACCCGACCCAAAGGTCGCGCCAGAATCGGACGGCCCTCGAGATATCTCCCGAGCTCCTCAGACAACATCCGCGCCGATCCGTAACGCCGCGACGGATCCTTCTCCAGACACTTCAAACAGATCGTCTGCAGGTCCAGAGCAATCCGCGGATTCAGCAGCCGCGGAGCAATCGGCTCATCATCCAGCACCTGCCGCATCGTCTCCAGAGGATTGTCCGCCCGAAATGGCGGACGCGTTGTTAATAACTCGTACAACACCGCGCCCAAAGAATAAATGTCGCTCCACGGACCCGCCGCACCACGACCCGGCTGAGCCTGCTCCGGAGGCATGTAACTCGGAGTCCCCATGATCGAAAAATCACCCGTCAGCTGCGAATCCGCATGCACCCGCTTCGCCAAACCAAAATCCGTGATTCGCAGCACTCCCTGCGCATCCACAAGCACGTTCTGAGGCTTCAGGTCGCGATGCAGGACCCCCTGCTCGTGCGCGTACTGGACGGCATCCGCCAACTGCCGCACGTAAGCCGCAGCACGCTCACCCGGGAGCGAATTCTGACGGATCAGCCGCGATAAATCATGACCCTCGATGAATTCCATCGAGTAATAATGACGCCCCTCCGACTCACCAACTTCATACACACCCACGATCCCCGGATGACGCAGATTGGCCGCCGCCTCCGCCTCGTTTCGAAATCGCAGAATGTCCAGACCGCCCGCTCCAGCTCCCGCCAGCACCGTCTTCAATGCCACCAACCGGTTCAAACTCCGCTGACGCGCTCGATACACCACCCCCATCCCGCCTCGACCAAGCTCGCTCAACAAATCATAGTCGCCCAGACGACCAATCGCCGGATGCAACCCTGCCGCGGCCCTCCCACCCGTATTCGTTGCCCCCTCAGAAATCTGCACCGTTGCCTGCAGCAAATCCCCGGCATCAGACCCCGCACCCAATACCTCCGCACCAAATGCCTGAGTAATCGCGGCGGCATACCCCGGAAATCGCTGCTGCCACACCTGAGGAATAATCGTCGCACCACGCCGCTGCTGCCAACGCAACTCAATCGCCAGCAACTCCGGAAATGCCCGCTCCCGCTGCTCACGGTTAAGAACCGCGAGTAGGTATTCCATACACGGTGTACATTTGTCTTCCCGAAATAGGCGATCCAGGTGATCAACAATCAACTCCAAACGTACCCCCGCATCCCCCGAGGTCACGCATCCCGCCAGATGCACAGGCAACTCCCCATGCTCCGGAAATCTCCGCGAGACGTCTTCCGCAGTTAGCTGCTCGGCCGCCGGGCGATTCAGCAACTCACCGGCCAGCAGCTCCAGCTTCCAGTCCACGCCGGCTGGCAGATCCGGCCAGCTCTGCAAATAGTCCTCCACCAGCAGTGGCTGCCCCGCCTGCCACCGTCGCTGCTGGTCAGCACGCAGCAGAAACAACAACTCCTCTCCAGCCACCGCTCCGGAAAATGCGGTGCGCAGCAACTGCAGATCCGGAGCGTCAGCGGAAGCTGACCAGAGACGGTCAAGTTCAACAGCAGGCGACATAAGTCCTCTACGGCAAAATCCGAAGGGCAATTCAGAACCACGGAATTCTCTGGCGCTCGGGCGGGAATCGCAAATTAGAACGTCCGGGAAAATCTGAGCCGCGAAAAAATCGCTCCCCACCCAATCGCCAAAGCCACGGCCATCGGGCTCCCGCCCTGCGGCTCAACGCGTTTGCCATCACGTTACCGGCCCCTGAGCGGACGGGCGGAAGCCCCCGGTTACGCCTTCGCACCCTGGTGCGCACCGCGTCAGCATCGCGTTGCCAGGCCCCTTTACCCGCAGGCTCCCGCCAGGCGGCTCATCGCCTTCTCACATCTCACTTCCCACTTCCCACTTCCCACTTCCCACTTCCCACTTCTCACTTCCCTCTACTCTCCACTTTCTACCCTCTACTCTCTCGCGCAGCGTGGCGGAAGCCCCCGGTTGCGATTC
>JBEAUF010000191.1:0-48443 GCA_041161565.1 Planctomycetota bacterium
AAATCGATTTCCGCTGCGCTGGGGGCGGGTGGGCGGCTGGAGCATTCGGGTGTATGATGAGGGGCAGCCGGCTGGTTGGCTGTCGGTTCAACAGTGTGGTTTATGGGGCGGAGTTTTCCCATGGCGTTTGTGGAACCGGTTCGGGATGGGGCTGCGGGGGAAAAGGCGGGTCAGGTATACGAGCGAATACGGGAGGTGCTGCAGGTTCAGGAAATCCCGGAGGTTTTTCGCTACTTTGCCAACGTGCCTGCGTTTCTGCAGGACTTTTTCATGAATTTCCGCAAGTTTGTATTGGGGCCGGGTAAGCTGGACGAAAAACGCAAGCTGTTGATTGCCGTGGCGGTGGCAGGTCAGGCCGGCAGCAGTCGCTGGCTGGAATACCTCACCACATTTGCCGAATCCCGTGGAATTACCCGTGAAGAGCTCACGGAGGTGCTGGCGGTGGGCGCCACCAATTCCATGTACAATGTGCTTTTCAAGTTCCGGGACATCAGTGGTTCGGACGTTTTTGGCGGCATGTCGATCGGTTTGCGAGCGCACACGTTTCAGGGGACAAGTCTGGATGAGACGACAGTGGAGTTGATCAATCTGACGTTGAGCGATCTGAACGCGTGCAAGCCCTGCACGGCGGCCCATGTGATGAAAGCGCGACAGTTGGGGGTCGCGGATGAGGCGATTTACGAGGCTGTTCAGTGTGGGGCGACGATGATTGCGGGAACTCAGTTCCTGCGATCGCTCGGGCTGTAAACTGTCGGGAAACGCAGTGGATTTGGTGGAACTGGCTTGATTTTCCGAGCTTGGGCCGTCATCCTTTCCCGCTTCGCAATTTTCCTGTCTGTGGAAGAAAAGCGTCTGATGGCTGGCTGCGGCGGATGCCGATATCCGCCCGACTGTTTGAATTCCCCGTGACAGATCTTCAAATTTTTGCTTTTTTGCCTGTCAGTTGCGGTAAGTGGAGTGTCCAATGCATATTCGTAAGGACGACATGGTGGTGGTGATTGCCGGGGACAAAAGCGGCACTCGCGGCAAGGTGCTCAGCGTCGACCGTGCTGCCGGCAAAGTCGTGGTGGAAGGCGTGAATCGTGTCACCAAGCACGTCCGTCGGGGGCATCCGAAAAGTCCTCAGGGTGGCCGTCTTGAGAAAGAGCTCCCGATTGACGCATCCAACGTCGCCCACATCGACCCTTCCACCAACGAAGCAACTCGCGTCAGTGTTCGCATTAACGCTGACGGCAGCAAGGACCTCGTTGCTCGCGGTTCCGGCACTGTCATCCGCAGTCAGTCGCCTGCTCGCGCCAATCGGGCAAAGTAAACCGGTTTTCCCGAGATTTGAAGCCGATCACGGGGCTGCAGGCAATCTGCAGTCCCGTTTTTGTTGCGCTCTCCCGAACAACAATGCCCGTTCCGGTGGACAATCGCCGGATTGAATTTCAGAATGGAGCGACCTTCCTGTTCCCCGATCTGACCTCGCCCACGCAGGAGCATTTCGTCGCATGAGTTCTTCGAACAGCCAGAGTATTCAGAGTGTATTGCGGGAGACCCGCACGTTTGCTCCGCCGGCCACATTTTCCGCCGAAGCGCACATTTCCACCCAGCAGCAGTACGACGCGATGTGGCGTCGGGCCAAGGACGATCCTTCCGGTTTTTGGGGTGAGATGGCCGAAAACCTCGAATGGTTTCGGCGCTGGGATACTGTGCTGCAGGGCCAAATGCCCGAAACTCGCTGGTTCGACGGTGGCAAGATCAACGCCAGCTTCAACTGTGTCGACCGCCATCTGACATCAGCGCGGCGAAACAAGGCTGCGATTATCTGGGAGGGCGAACCCGGAGATACTCGTGTACTGCGTTATCAGGACCTGCACCGTGAGGTGTGTAAGTTTGCGAATGTGCTGAAACAGCTGGGTGTGCAGACCGGCGACCGAGTGACTTTGTACATGCCGATGATTCCCGAGCTGGCCATAGCGATGCTCGCTTGCGCCCGCATCGGTGCGGTGCATTCCATCATCTTTGGCGGTTTCAGTGCGGATGCAGTGGCGGACCGCAACAATGACGCGAAGGCGAAAGTTGTGGTCACTGCCGACGGTGGCTGGAGGCGTGGTCGGGAGGTGCCGCTGAAGGCTGCAGTCGATGCCAGTCTGGAAAAGTGTCCAACGGTGGAAAAAGTCGTGGTGGTGCGTCGCACGGGCGGGGAAGTGGACATGCTTCCCGATCGCGACTTCTGGTGGCATGAACTGATGGAAAACGTCACAGCTGACTGTGATGCGGTGCCTTTGGACAGCGAGCATCCGCTCTTTATCCTTTACACCTCCGGCAGTACCGGCAAACCCAAGGGAGTGCTCCACACAACCGCCGGCTATCTGCTGGGCGCCACCATGACGTCCAGGTGGGTGTTTGACCTGAAGGAGGACGACACTTACTGGTGCACGGCCGACATTGGCTGGATCACCGGCCACAGTTACATTTGTTACGGTCCGCTCTCCAATGGCGCGACGATTGTGATGTACGAAGGTGCACCGAACTGGCCTGACGAAGGCCGTTTCTGGGAGATCATCGAGAAGTACCGAGTGAGCATTTTCTACACGGCCCCGACTGCCATTCGGGCGTTTATTAAGTGGGGTAATCAGTGGCCTGAGAAGCATGACCTTTCCAGTCTGCGGCTGCTGGGGTCTGTCGGAGAACCGATCAACCCTGAAGCGTGGATGTGGTATCACCGGGTGATTGGGCAGGAGCGTTGTCCGATTGTGGACACGTGGTGGCAGACAGAGACGGGTGGGATCATGATCAGCCCGCTTCCGGGAGTAACTGCAACCAAGCCCGGCAGCTGCTGCCGACCGCTCCCCGGCATCGTGCCCGACATTGTGACTCGAGAGGGCAAAAGCCTTGGTCCCAACGAAGGTGGTTTGCTGGTGATGCGCCAGCCATGGCCATCAATGCTGCGAACGCTCTACGGAGACCATGAACGTTTCAAAAAGACTTACTTCAGTGAAGTGCCCGGCTGTTATTTTGCCGGGGACGGAGCGCGGCATGACGAGGATGGTTATATTTGGGTGATGGGTCGTGTGGATGACGTGTTGAACGTTTCGGGCCACCGCTTGAGTACGATGGAGGTCGAAAGTTCACTCGTCGCTCACGCGAAGGTGGCGGAAGCTGCGGTTGTGGGATTTCCGCACGAGATCAAGGGCGAGGGGATCTGTTGCTTTGTAACGCTCAAGAGCGGCGAGGGGGATGATGCCCTGAAGGCCGAGCTGATTGCTCATGTGCGGCATTCCATCGGTGCCCTCGCAACTCCGGACCAGGTTCGCTTTGCGACGGCTCTTCCCAAGACACGCAGCGGCAAGATTATGCGGCGTTTGCTGCGTGACATCGCGGCGGGTCGTGAGTCGACTCAGGACACCACGACGCTCGAGGATCTCAGCATTCTTGCCAAGCTGCGGGCGGACGAGGAGTAGCAGGGGGTTTTACTCTGTTTCCACATTCCAGAGACGGGCTGTCTGCAGGGTAACGAGATGTTAGGCTGTGGGGTGCCGTGTGCTGAATCCGGAGCTCTCCAGCCGCTGCGGCTCGTGCGGCGGCTGGTGCTGGCTTTGTTGCCGGGCCTGCTGCATCTGTTCTGCTCTGGTATCACCTCCGCACAGACGCTTGAACGTTGGGTGTATGCTTCTGCCAACCTGCTTGTCCCCGAGCAGGTTGAGCGGCTGGAAGGGCTGATGCGTGAGGCCGCTTCGCTTGGATACACGCATTTGCTTTTGGCTGATTCCAAGTTCAGCCGACTGCATGAGCTGGACGAGCGTTATTCGGGGAACGTGGCCAGGATTCGTGAGACGGCAGCAGAGCTGGGTTTGAAGTTGGTGCCTGCCGTGTTTCCCGTGGGCTATTCCAATTCGCTGCTGGCTCAGAATCCGAACCTTGCCGAGGGCTTACCGGTACGTGGTGCGTTGTTTGAAGTGCGGGGCGGTCTGGCGCGGGTTCAGGCCGACCCATCTGTTGCGTTGCCACCGCTGACGGATCGCCGCGCGTGGACCTTTGTGGACGACACCCTGCAGGTTGATGGCGAATCGCTGCTGTCGGAAAACCCTCGCGGCCGTAACTCCCGCGTGATGAAGTCACTGAAGGTCTCACCGTGGCGCCACTATCATGTGTCGGTGCGAGTGAAGACCGAGGATTTTCGGGGGCAGCCACAGATTCAGGTGTTGGAGCCGGATACTGGGCGACGACTGTGCTTTACAAACCTTCGGGTTCAGCGTTCGCAGGACTGGACCGAGCAGCACGTCACTTTCAACTCACTGGGAAACTCTGCGGTCAACATCTACATCGGCGCGTGGGGGGCAGCTGGAGGTCGGCTGTGGCTGGCGGATGCGGCGATAGAGGAGTGTGGTTTGCTGAACGTCCTCAGACGCCCGGGAGCACCGCTGGAAGTTCGTCGGGACGAAGCCCCGGAAATTCTGCTGCAGGAAGGCCGTGACTTTGAACCCGTGGCCGATGTGAAGCTGGGAACGGTGCCATATCGGGGAGAGTACGAGGTGTTCCACGAGTCACCGGTGATCCGTCTTAAGGGGGAATGGCCTGATGGAAGTCGGCTGCGAGTTTCGTGGTATCATCCGCACGTGATCTACGATCAGCAGGTGTGTGGGTGTGTGACGGAACCGGAGTTTCAGGAGCTGCTGAAACGGCAGGCTGCGGCGATGGAGCGACTGTTTCCTGAAAGTGACCGGATGATGTCGCACGATGAATGGCGAATGCTGGGGTGGGATGAGAGCTTTCGCAGGACCGGACTGACTCCGGGGCAGGTAGCTGCCGATAATCTGCGATTCTGCATCCGTCAACTGCAGGCACTCAATGCACGTCGTCGGATCGCGGTTTGGAGCGACATGTTTGATCCTTACCACAATGCCGTGGATCACTACTATCTGGTCAACGGCGATCTTGCCGGATCGTGGGACGGTCTGAGTCGCGACGTGATTATCGTGAACTGGAATTTTGGTGTGCGTGCGGAAAGTCTGAAGTTCTTTGCGGACCGTGGCCAGCGACAGTTACTGGCTGGCTTCTACGACGCGGATGCTGGTCAGATTGGTGAATGGCTGAAGGTGGTTCGTGAGCAGCAGGTTGAGGGGGTTATTGGAGTCATGTACACCACCTGGAAGCAGGATTACTCGCAGTTGAAAGAGTTTGCTGAAGTGGTGAACGAGTTCGAGCGTGTGCGGTGAGCAGCCAGCAGGCGTTGCGAGTCGCCTGCTGGCTGTGATTCGTCGGTCCGCAGGAGTTTCAGCCGCTGCATTCCTGAATCAGTCGCTGAACCGTACCCGCAGTTTCGCTGATGGGCACGCGGAGGGTATCTGTGGAGCGGCGCCATTTGACTTCGGTGATACCTTCGGCGAGTCCTTTGCCACCGATGGTGACTCGGAGTGGGATACCGATCAGGTCGGCATCCTTGAATTTGAAGCCTGGTCGCTGGTCGCGATCATCCATCAGCACATCAACGCCGGCGTCGGTGAGTCGTCCATAGATTTGATTGGCGACCTGCATAACCTGGGGGTCGGTGACATTAAGAGGGATGAGCTGGACGGAGTAGGGTGCGGTTTGAATGGGCCAGATTATGCCATTTTCGTCGTGGCAGGTTTCGACGATGGAAGCGACAACGCGGGTGACACCGATACCGTAGCAGCCCATGATGATGGGATGTGACTGTTCCTGTGCGTCAACATAGGACGCCTGCAGAGAGACACTGTATTTGGTGCCGAGCTTGAAGACGTGACCGACTTCGATGCCGTGTACCATTTGCAGAGTACCTGTGCATTTGGGACAGGGGTCACCGCTGTCTGCGTTGCGCAGATCGAATGTGGCGGGGACGGGGAAATGGAGTCCCGGGATGACACCAGTGAGATGTGCGTCGCGTTCATTGGCACCGATGACAGCGGAGGCGACGTGGGCTGCGTCGTGATCCACGAGATACGGGCATAGGAGACCGATTGGGCCGGCAAAGCCCACAGGTGCGCCGGTGACTTTCAGGATTGTGGCTTCATCCGCCAGTTCAACCGCAGTGGCTTTGGCTGCGCGACGGATTTTTCCTTCGTTGGCGGTGTGGTCACCACGGAGCAGAACGGCGATGGGCTGACCATCAGCTTTGTAGATGAGTGTTTTGATGAAGCTTTGCGGGCTGGTTTTGAGCATTCGGCTGACCTGTTCGATGCTGCCGGCCTGGGGGGTGTCAACCCTGATTGGCGCTGGAGCATCGGCGGGTGGTGTGGGGAGCCTGGGGATGCGCCCGGTATCGGCACGTTCCTGGTTGGCGGCATAGCCACAGGACGGGCAGTGGATTACGAAGTCTTCGCCGTTGCTGGCGGGGACCATGAATTCGTGTGAGGCATCGCCGCCAATCGGGCCGCTCTCAGCTTCAACCGGGAGGTATTTCAGGCCGCAACGCTCGAAGATGCGGCAGTAGGCCTGATACATAGCGTCATAGGCTGCATTGAGTTGTTCGAGTGAGGTGCCAAAGCTGTAGGCATCCTTCATCAGGAACTCACTGGTGCGGAGCACTCCGAAACGGGGCCGCTCTTCGTTGCGAAACTTGGTCTGAATCTGGTACAGGGTGATGGGGAGCTGGCGATAGCTGCCGACGTGTTTTGCGATCAGGTCGGTGATAACTTCTTCGTGGGTTGGGCCCAGAGCGAAGTGCAGCCGACGGTCGCCGCGGCGCGCTTCGAAGTTGAAGAGCACATTGCCGAAAGCTTCCCGGCGGCCGGTGCGTTCAAAGATTTCGATGGGTTGAAGAGCCGGCATGAACAGTTCGATGGCGCCGGCACGATCCATTTCCTGGCGGACAATCTCGGAAACTTTGCGGACGGATCGGTAACCGAGCGGGAGCCAGGTGTAGGCGCCAGCCATGAGTTGACGGATAAGCCCTGCGCGGAGCATGAGCTGGTGGCTGGGAACTTCGGCTTCGGCCGGAACTTCCTTCATGGTCGGAATGAATGTCTGAGACCAGCGCATGTCGAACCTGAGCAATAATTGGGGTGAGGGACGAAAGAGTCACTTGCGGGATGCTAACAAGTTTTTCGATTGCTTACAGATCAGATTTGAGGAGGGGATCTGCCCTGAGCAGGCCCGAAAGACCGTGTGCTGCGGCAATCGGAGCCGGGCGGGAATTCCTCGAGGAATTTCCCCTGAAACAGCGGGACAAACCATGATTTACGAAGTGGTGAATAACGACACACCGGAAAGCCTGCGAGACCACCTCGTTTGTTGCACTTCCACGCGGCTGCGAATGTCAGCTGTTTCCTCGGCAGCCTGCTCCTGGAACCGCTCAAAAACCGTTCCCGATTCGCCAAATCATCCGTGACCATGAATCCATTTCAGCCCCTGCGGGAAACGAAATTTGGCTGGACCTGCTGTCCGTTCAGCATCAAATGCGGTGGCGATTACCGGCCGATCCTGTGTTCCGCAGCGACTCCTGATCCCCTCACTGTTTTTTGTCAGCGGAGTTGAAAACGGACCATTGATCATAATTGAGCCGCTGCAAGTGAGCGATCTGAGCTTCTGCGGTGGTGGGGGAGTCGGCAAATCGCGACGCATCCCACAGGTCTGCGAACACGCGACCACGCCGCCACGAGATGGCGGTTGTCAGGACGGTAATCAGCGAAGACAGTCGTGGTGGTATGAAGCGACCATGGGACTGCAGGTGGTCGATGATGCCGTTACCCGCACGAACGGGGATCACGGAACAAACGTCGGCGCCATTGTCGAAGGCAAGGCGAATGGAATCGATCGCTCGGTCGATGGCCTCATCTTCGGTGGTATCGGGTGGTTTCAACAGGATAAAGGCGCGGATCAGAATCTGCTGGTGACGAAGCCGTCTGCAGGCGGATTCGAAATCGCGGACGGTCATTTGTTTGTTAAGTTTTGCCAGTGTCGGGGCGTGAGAGGTTTCCAGTCCGAGTGCGACTTCCAGCTGTGTGCCACAGAGCTGCTGGAATTCGCCACAGTGATCGCTGACCAGTCGCGGATGGTTTTCCACAATCACGGTCTCAAATCGGGTTACCCGGTTGGCAATTGCGGGCCAGTCGGCGCGAGGCACGGCGTGCTTGTCGAAGAAGTTACTGCTGTTGTAGAGCTTTATGTGCGGGGCGGGCGGAAGCTGAGCAAGTGCCAGGTCAAGTTGGGCCGGGATGGCTCCAGGCGGTGTCGCAGTGACTGTTGTGTGCTTCCAGAGGTCGCACATCAGGCAGTGAAACACGCATTCCTTACCCGTAAGGAACACGGTGGACACCGGTTCAAGCCGACGGTGGCGTGAGAATTCAAGTTCTGAGAGAACGTGCGCCGGTTGCCACGGATCGACAGGGGTCCGCACACCTCGAGCAGCGAGAATTTCAGCGGTGGCTGACTGCATGCTGAATGGCTACAGGTGCTGCTGGCTGAAAGATGACGGCCAACATCCGCGGTTACCGCCTGAGCCCATCAGGCGGCAAGGGCAGCAGCAGCGGCAGCGGCCGCGTCCCATAACCACTGTGGTTTGAGGAAGAGTGCAAGAGTCGCGGTGGCGCAGATGATCCCGGCGGCGGTGGCTGCGGGTCGAGAGTCCTCTTCGCGGGCGGTACGGGACTGTTCAAAGTACATCAGCCCGATGATTCGCAGATAGTAGGCGGCAGCGATGACGGCGTTGGCCGCGAGCACGATGGCAAGGAGTCGGCTGCGGGAATCACCCTGGCTCCATGCCGCCACGAACAGATTCAGTTTTCCAAGGAAGCCGCCGGTCGGAGGCAGACCGCTCAAGCCAAACACGCAGACGGCGAGCATCAGGGCGCTGGCAGGATTAGTCTGGCTGAGTCCGTGCAGGTCTTCAAGGGATCGCAGTGGTTGCCGTGCTCCGGCGGCACTCAGAACCGCAAACACACCGATTGACATGATGCCGTATACAGGGAGGTAGAACAGCAGAGCGGAGATTCCATCGGAGACGGAACCGGCGGACACAGCGGCTCCGGAGAGGGCGACACCAACCAGCATGTAACCACCATGTGAAATGCTGGACCATGCGAGCAGGCGCAGAACATTCTTTTGTCGCAGGGCCATGACATTCCCGAACGTCATGGTGAGGATGGCGAGGGCGGAGAGCAGGGTTGCCGAGGCGGCGGGCTGGGTATCGCTGCCGGCAGCACGGAGACATAAGGGGAAAATCTGCAGAATGGCGGCGAAGCCGACGAGCTTAGGGAGGAAGGAAAGCATGGCTGAGGCTGAGGGGGCCACGCCCTGGAATACGTCAGGAGCGTAGAAATGGAACGGCACGGCGGTGAGACGGAAGCTGATGCCACCGAGGGTCATGGCAAGAGCCACGAGCAGCATGGGGTGACCGCTAACAGCGTTAAGACGGTCAGCGATCGCAACAAAGTTGGTTGACCCGGCGATACCAAAGATCCATGTGAGTCCGTAGAGAACAAGGGCGGAGGAGAAGATGCTCAGCAGGAAATACTTGATGGTGGCTTCACGGGACATCCAGTCGCTGCGTCCAAGGTAGAGCAGGATGTAGGTTGGGATGCTGACCATTTCGAGGCCGAGGAAGAGTCCGACGAGATCATTGGCGAGTGCCACAAAGTTGGCCCCGGCGAGGATGGCGAGGAGGCATGCGAGGGATTCGGCCGCGTGGCCATCTTCGGTCTGATCCCAGATGACCAGGGTGAGCAGCATTCCTGTAAGGATCGTCACACCGCGTACATACCACGAAAAGGCATCGGGCTGGAAGGGGCCGAGAGAATCCGGAGCCAGTGGGGCGCGAAGCCATGCCCATGCAGCGCAGCTGAGTGCGAGGAGTGTCAGGATGCCCCAGCGGTGACGGAGTCCGGCGGCAGCTTTGCCTGATTCAGACACGAGGAACGGTGCAGCAAGAAACATGATGCACACGGTCGCAATCAGAATAATCTCCGGAATGATCAGTCCGGCTGCCTGATTGAGGTCCTGAAATGCGGGCACGGGTCAGTCTCGACAAGAGGGCAATGGGAGTGTTAAGCAGACAGAGTTCGATTCAGAGTGGCTTTGCGTGGCTGTTCAGATGTTGCGGACCAGGGACACTAAGGCTGATGCCACGTTCAGTGGGATTCACCACAGCTGCAGCCGTGGGTTCCTCAGCTTTGGCTTTGTCCTGTGGCAGTGGGCTGGCTTCATGCAGCAGCCGAGCGAGTGGCCTGATGTCGGGCTGGATCAGATCAATCAGCGGCTGCGGTCGAACACCAATCCACAGGCAGAGTGCGGCAAGCGGGGCGAGGGCAAGGAATTCGCGAGCGGACATGTCTTCCACCTCGTTGCCGTCGTGGTGGGGTTCAACAAGCTTGCCAAAAAAGACTTTCTGAACTGCTGTCAGCAGATACCAGGCGCCAAGAATAACTCCGGTGGTACCAAGTGCGGAGTAGAGCGGGTTGACCTTGAACATTCCTGCCAACGACAGAAATTCGCCGACGAAGCCATTCAGCCCCGGGAGGCCGATGCTGGACATGGAGATGAACACCATGCCAATTCCGATACGCGGCAGTTTCGTCGCGAGGCCACCCATTTCGGACATCTCACGAGTGTGATAACGCTCGTAGATCATGCCAACCAGAATGAACAGAGCACCTGTGGACAGACCGTGATTGATCATTTGCAGGACGCTTCCGGTCATCCCTTCGGCGTTCAGAGCAAACAAACCCAGCATACAGAAGCCGAGGTGGGCTACAGAGCTGTAAGCGACGAGCTTTTTGATATCGGACTGCCAGAGGGCACAGAGGGAGCCGTAGATAATGCCAATCACGGAAAGCAGACCCACGACCGGGAGTCCGATGCTGATGCAGGCTGCGGGAAAGAGCGGCAGGCAGATTCGGAGGAAGCCGTAGGTCCCAAGTTTCAGGAGCACACCAGCGAGGATCACGCTGCCTGCGGTAGGTGCCTCCACGTGGGCGAGCGGCAGCCAGGTGTGGAAGGGGAATACGGGCACCTTGATGAGGAAGCCCATGGAAACGGCAATGAACAGGGCTTCCTGAACCGCGGGCTCAAGTGGGTGTTCTCGGAGCCAGGAGAGTAGTGCAGGGAGCGAAGTTGGATTCTGAAGGCCAGCGGCAGCCACGTGGAGTACGAGCCAGATGAGTCCGGAAAGGGTTACGAGGCTGCCGGCCAGGGTGTAGAGGAAGAACTTGACTGCGGCCCATTTGCGATCGCGACCACCCCAGACTGCTATCAGGAAAAACAGGGGGATCAGGGTCATTTCGAAGAACACGTAGAACAGCACGAGGTCGAAGGCGCAGAAGACGCCAATGAGTCCCGTTTCGAGCAGCAGCAGGGAGGCGTAGAACTCGGAGGAGCGATTCTGGATCGATTCCCACGAGATCAGAATGGCGGAAACAGTGAGCAGCGTGGTCAGGGCAATCAGCGCGATGCTGATGCCGTCGACTCCGAAATACAGACTCAGCTGCAGGCGGCCGTTCTGCAGCCACGGGATGATGGTTTCAACCTTGGGTGAAATGACTGAGAGGTTGCTGGCGGAGGACTGCAAAGGGGCTCCACCGTTTTCCAGGCTGGTCACACTCGACTGAAAACCCGCGAGGAACAGCACGGAGCAGACAAAGGCCAGCCCGGCACCGCAGACTGCAATCCAGCGGGCGCTGCTGGTGTTGAGTGAGGAGCGGAAGAGCATCAGCAGAACCGCGGTGACCGCGGGAATGCCGAGAGTGATGAAGAGGAGTGCGTGCATGGAAAATCCGCCGGTGGCGAAGAAGGAAGCAGCAATTTAAGCGAGCTTGGAGCGGAACGATCGGAGGGAAACCGTGGTCAGAGAAGACTCAGAACAATCATGACAGCAGCAACGGCACCAACCCACATGATTCCGGCGTAGGAGGTTGTGGGGCCTGCCTGAGTTCCCTTGAGCAGATTGCTCAGGCGTATCGGAAGGCTGCCCAATCCATCGATCAGGCCGTCGATCAGGCGACGATCGATGAGTGTGGACAACAGAGCAGCGCCTTTGAGTGGCAGCACAACAATCCCGTACAGGATTTCATCAAGGAACAATTTGTTCAGTGACAGGGCGTAGAGCGGCTTCAGCGTTCGTGCGACAGCACCGGGAACTTTGGGCATTGCCACATACAGCATCCAGGCAAGTCCGATGCCGGCAGTGGCAAGAACAACGCTGAGAGCCATAACGTCGATGTGGAAGTGAGCTTCCGTGGGAGTGAGCCCGACGGTGTTGTGGAGATAGTTACCAAACAGATGGGTAGGGCCGACGGCCAGGCCAATGAGGAGTGCGGCGACGGCAAGAATTCGGAGTGGCCAGGCCATGATCGGCGTGGCTTCGTGGGGGTGGTGACCGGCTTCTTCCGGGAAGCGTTCCGGGCCGCAGAAAGTCATGAAGTAAGCGCGGAACGTGTAGAAGGCGGTAAGCAATGCCGTGCCGCAGGCGATTACGAGTATTGTCCCGAAGAACAGACTGTGCTGGCCCGTTCGGGTGGCCTGAATGAGTACCGCGAGAATCTCGTCTTTGCTCCAGAAGCCTGCGAGCAGTGGTACTCCTGCGAGTGCTGCTGCGCCTACGAGGAACGTCCAGTGGGTGATCGGCAGGGCTCTGCGAAGTCCACTGAAGCGACGCATATCAATCACATCACCCATGGCGTGCATGACGCTGCCTGCTGCGAGGAACAGCAGGGCTTTGAAGTAGGCGTGGGTGAACAGATGAAACATCCCGGCGGTCACAGCCGGAGTGACGACTTCGGGGCCGGCAGCGCCGCAGCCGAGGGCCATGAACATAAAGCCGAGCTGACTGACGGTGGAGTAAGCGAGGACGCGTTTGAGGTCTGTCTGCGTGAGGGCGATGAGGGCTGCGATGGCCGCGGTCGCGGCGCCAATCCCGGAAACTGTCATCTGCACCAGCGGTGCCATGACAAACAGGGGGGTACAACGCGCAACGAGGTACACGCCGGCGGTCACCATTGTGGCTGCATGGATAAGGGCACTGACGGGTGTGGGGCCTTCCATGGCATCCGGCAGCCAAACCTGCAGCGGAAACTGGGCGGATTTACCCATCGCACCAAGAAACAGGCAGAAACAGATCAGCTGGATGACACCCGGGTTGGCGGCTTCGACGGCGGCAATGTGCTCGGAACTGTTGAGCACGCTGAGGAAGTCCACTGCGCCGAAGTTGGTCCAGATGAGGAAGATGGCCATAATCAGGCCGAAGTCCCCGATTCGGTTCAGCACGAACGCTTTTTTGGATGCGGCGGCTGCAGAGGGCTTGCCGAACCAGAAACCGATCAGCAGGTAGCTGCAGAGACCGACCATTTCCCAGAAAACAAACAGCAGCACGAAGCTGTTGGAAAGCACCAGCATGCACATGGAGAAGACGAACATTGACACGGCGGCAAAAAAACGTGGGTAGCCGGGGTCGTGGTGCATGTAGCCGGAGCCGAACAGGGCCACCAACAGGCTGACTCCGGTGACCATTGCCAGCATGATGGCGGAAATGGAATCCACTCGAAGTTCGAAATGCACATCGAGTCCGCCGACTGAGAGCCATTCAAACGCAAACGCTGTGTACTCCGGGCCCCTTGGTTGCTTCTGTTCGGCACGTTCAGAGATCCTCGACACGGCCTGCTCGAGGGTCTCTGAGTTATCCGCATCCTGTGCTGCGCCTGGGAGGGGCTGTGGAGTTATGTCTGTTGCGGGGTTGGCTGCAGAGTCCTCGACGGCAGCGACGCTCGATGCTGCTGCTGGAGCTTCAGGAGCGGTTTCCGGGAGCAGGAACAGGACGCCGAGTGAGCAGGCGAAGGAGACCGCGAGTGCCGACCAGCAGGGCAGGTGGCTGCGGTACCTGAGCAGTTTTGGGCCGAGCAGAGCGGTGACAATGGCCGAAAACAGCGGGGCGACCGGAATGAGCCAGATGAGGGGAAGCAGTAGGTCTTGGGACATAATGAATCAGCTTCCAGCTGGTGGGGGGCTGCTGCGGAGTACGTTGAAAGAGAACGGATCAGGCCCTGGTGGTTGAGGCTTCGCCCGGGACTGCACGGGGAGCGATCCCCGCGGGTGTGAGCCTCGGGATGCCGACGTACGCGGATTCCGGGGAGCTGCTGTCACCGGAGTCATCTGAAGGTGGCTGCTGGACGTCGGGCTCGCGGAGTTCAGTCCAGAGCCGAATATCGAGGGAATGCACCTGGCGATACAGTGACAGCACGAGGGAAAGGGCGAGGCCCGCTTCACAGGCTGCAACGGTCAGAACGAAAATGGTGAATGCCTGGCCTTCGGCTGTTTGATGGATCCTGCCAAACGTGACGAGGCTGAGTGAGACCCCGTGGAGCATGAGTTCTGCGGAGAGCACCAGCAGAATCAGGTTCCGTCGGGTGATGAAACCAATGGCGCCGAGGATGAAAAGTCCGGCGGCTACCATCAGGGTACGAAGTTCTTCAGGGGTCATGGGGGTGCTGGAATTCACAGGGCTCCCTCCTCACGCCGAGGTGCGATGGCGATGGCGCCGATGCTGGCGACCAGCAGCAGGGTCCCGGCGAGCTCCACTGCGAACAGGTAATCAGAAAAGAGGGATCGGCCGAGACCTCTGAGAGAGCCTACGGGGGTGTTGGCGTCGGCTTTGCTGAGTTGGTTGGGAACCGGGGCGGGAGTAGCTGCGGCGACGGCAAGGTCCTCTGGGTCCGCGAGCTGCACTGAGGTGCTGCTCATGGCCAGGCCCGCAGCGGACGTTCCCGCAGATTCCTGTTTGGGCTCGGAATCTTCTTCAGCCGCCGCGTTCTCAGCGGAACCGCTCAGTTTTTGATCTTCTGCGGAGGCAATCACAGGGCGGGGGAAGTCAACGGATGTGGTTTGGAGCGTTTTGGTGATGGCACCGATGAGGAGAAAGGCGGAGATGCATGCCACAACGGCATTCTGCGATTTCTGATCATATCCAGCTGAACCGCTCTGGCGGGCCAGCATGATGACGAACAGAAACGTAACGATCACTGCACCGGCATAAACGATAACAGTTGCTGCGGCGAGAAATGGGGCGCTTTGGGTGAGGAAGAGGCCGCAGGTGCAGAGGGTTGTGACTGCGAACCACAGTGCACCATAGACGGGGTTGCGAGCGGTGATCATGAGCACGCCACCTGCGAGTGCTCCGACGGAGAAAATCCAGAAGAGCAATTCCGGCACGAGTGCCGCATCTGTGCGGCCGAAGCCTGCGAGGAATGCTGCGAGGCCGGCGCCGGTCAATCCGAGGGCGACGGGGGACGGGCGTTTTGAGGCGCCATTTCGGGCAGGCATCAACAGAATAATGCCAATGGCCCAAAGCAGAAGTCCGGCGAACGTCAGCGGGTGTTGCTGAATCCAATGATTCATGGCATGCCCTCCGTTCCGGTGGTGCGGATGACTCCGGCCGTGGCAGATTTGGCGGAGCGGTCTGCTGTGGGTACTACGGTCGCTGGTCCAAGGGCAGGAAGTTCCTGGAATTCCGCGGCGGGCCCGAGGATACCGCGACCGGTGCGAACGGGATCCCGGGGGTCGTTTTTCGTTTGATCAAAAACGGAGAGCAGTTTTTCACGGTTGTAGAGCAGATCAGACCGGGATTCGCCGGTGAGGTCATAAATATGGGTCAGCTCGATTGCATCCACTGGGCAGGCTTCTTCGCACATTCCGCAGTAGATGCAGCGAAGTTCGTCGAGTACGAACGACTTCGGAAACTTATCACGATCCGGCCATTCGGGCGGTGCTTTTTCGGCTTCGATTGAAATGCAGTTCGCCGGACAGGCGGTAGCGCACATCATGCACGCTACGCACTTCACACGATCCTTTTCGTCGCGGTTCAGTCGGTGCACTCCACGATAGTGCAGCGGCAGTTCCGGCTTCACCTCGGGAAACTGCTGGGTGACGGTTTTACGCTCGACGACGTGTTTGAGCGTGGTCCTGAGTCCCTGCATGATGGCGGGGACGAAGGTGGATTCCCAGAAACCGATTTCGGGTTCTTCAACCCAGCGAACGGTTTTTGGTCGGGCTGTTGCGGACATCGCAGAGCGGCCTTTGGACGGGGGTGGTGAGGTGGTTATGAGATCGAAGGCGATTTGAGTTGGACGTGCCGAAGAGTGTTTTCCCGGCAGGAGATTAATTGGTCAGAGGATCCGTTACTGCAGGGTCTTTGGGTTGAGGAAACCTGGGAGTGCGGCACATCAGTGTGCAGAAGCGTGACCATGACCGTGGTGGGTGTCGACATGTACGGGTGCTTTGCGGCGGACGTAACCAGGCCGGGACCTTTGTTCAGCGTCGCGGAGAGCGGCACTGATGCCGCCCCAGGCGGCGAAGAGCAGGAGCGAGCCTGGCAGGAGCCACCAGGCTGAAGCGTTGAAATGTTTCACGAACATCACCATCAGGAGGTTAGCGAGTGACAGAGGAATCATGACTCGCCATGCAAGTTCCATCAACTGGTCAAACCGGAAACGTGGGATTGTCCAGCGGAGCATGATGATGACCCAGATGAAGAGGAACGCCTTGAATCCGAGGACTGCGAGTTTGACGATCCAGGCTCCGGTGTAGGCGCTGTCTGCTTCGGCAATGCCGGGGAAGTGCCAGCCGCCGAAAAACATGATCGAAGTGAGGAAACTGATGGTGATCATGTGTGTGTATTCACCGAGGAAGAACAGGGCCCATTTGAGGGCACTGTATTCAGTATGCCAGCCACCAACGAGCTCCTGTTCGCATTCAGCGAGGTCAAAGGGGAGGCGATTGGCTTCTGCGAGTGATGCGGTGAAGAACATCAGGGCGGCAAGAGGCTGGAACCAGATATTCCAGCTGAAAAGTCCGCCGGAGATCTGCTGGTGCATGATGGTTTCAAGGTTGAGTGAACCGGAGAGCAGGGCGATGCCGAGGACGGACATTCCCAACGGAATCTCATAGCTGACCACCTGGGCACTGGCCCGGAGGGCACCGAGGGCGCTGTACTTGTTGTTGGATGCCCAGCCTCCGAGGACGATACCGTAGACCGCGAGGCTGCCCACGGCGAAGATAAAGACGAGGCCGATATCGATGCCTGGGGCGATGATGAATCTGAGGAACCAGGGAATGGACGGATCATCGACGGGGCCGAAGGGAACGACGGCGAAGGCGAGTAGCGCGGTGAATACGGAAATCCCTGGTGCCATCAGAAAGAGCAGTCGATCGACGTGATCCGGGATGACTTCTTCCTTAAGCAGCAGCTTGACGCCGTCGGCGAGCGGCTGAAGCAGGCCCAGCGGGCCTACGCGATTGGGGCCGACTCGGTCCTGCATCCACGCCGAAAGTTTGCGTTCGAGAAGGATCAGGTAGTTGCAGATCCCCGGGATCGACGCCACCACGAGGAGAATGGTGGTCAGGGTTGGAATCAGTTCGTACATGAAAAACAGCCGAAGAGGTTGCTGTGGAGTGCAGAAGACGGGAGTGAAGGGCTTCAGGTTCCGGCGAGCATCGGTTGAGAGGGGTTGAGGAGTGTTCCGTGATCACGGAGTTCGGGTTGGGTCAGGGCGCTGAGTGCTGGGATGGCAGCAGCGATTTCGCGCCTCAGGACTTCGGTTTGCGGGAGTCCTGAACGTTCGGCGAGTTCCCAGAGGATGCGGGTGTCGGGGCGGGACCCATCGGGTCCGCGGACAGCGCGGCGGATGAGTTGTGCGAGTCCGCGGTGATTAACGATGGTGCCTTCGCGTTCCACGAAGGTACCGGAGGGGAGGACGTGGGTGGCGTGCTGGAGAACGGGAGAGGGCAGGAAGTCCTGAACGATGACTGACTCCACGTCGCTGAAGGCTTCGGCCTGGAGTTCGGTGATCCAGCCTTCGGGGTCGCCGCCTGTGAGGTAGACTGTGCTGAACTGGCCGGCGGAGGCGAGGCGGAGCAGTTCTTCGAAGGGCATGACTTCGCCGGTGAGATGACTGAGTACAGCCTGGACGCCATTGCGATTCGGAGCCTTTTCAGCTCGAATGGTGAACCGAGTGGGCTGGACTGGATTGCCGTGTACGTCTTTAGGGAAGTGTTCATCCTGGCCGTTGATACGGACGGGGCCGAGGGCGAGTACGGCTTCGGAGCAGAGTGATTTGAGGAAGCTGCCGAGCAGCCATGCTTCTTCGACGGTCATCCATGGCGAGAGGACGGCGGCCAGTTTGGTCTTTCCGGACGCGGCTTTTTTGAGTGCGTTGCGAGCCGAAGTCAGGGTTTGATCCCAATCGCGAGTGGAGACCTGGCTGTTGATCCGCACTTCCGGGGAGGTCAGACGCTGATCGGAATGCGAATACTTCCAGCCGAATCGCCCTTCATCGCACATGAAGTGGCCCTGTGCCTGGGGGTTCGGGCGGGGCTTGAGGCGATAGACGCGGTCTTCGTTCTGGTCGACGGTGACTGAGCAGCCTGTGCTGCATCCGGGACAGACGGAATTGGTGCTTTTGAGCCACCAAACTCGCTGCTGGTACAGGAAGTCCTTGCTGCAGAGGGCGCCCACGGGGCAGATGTCAACGACATTTCCGGCGAGCGGGTTATTGACGGGGTGCCCGGGGAAGATATCGATTTCTTCGTGGGAGCCGCGGCTGACAACCTGAAGTTCGGCCGACCCGCTGATTTCGCGAGTGAAGCGAACGCAGCGTGTGCACATGATGCAGCGGTCGGTGAACAGGGTGATCTGATCTCCGATGTATTCCTTATCCGGCTTGATGTTTTTGGGTTCGTTGAGCCGGCTGTACCCACGACCGTAGTTAAAGCTGTAGTCCTGGAGATAGCATTCGCCTGCCTGATCGCAGGTGGGGCAGTCGAGTGGGTGGTTGAGGAGCAGGTATTCCAGAGTGGCTTTGCGGGCTTCGCGCACTTTGGGGCTGTCGGAGATAATTACTGTGCCATCTTTGGCTGGTGTCTGGCAGCCGGGCACCAGTTTGGGCTGCATGGCAACCGTACCGTCGGGCTTTTTGTCACCGACTTCGACGAGGCACATGCGGCAGCTGGCGACGACGGAGAGTTCCGGGTGCCAGCAGTAGGCCGGGATTTCCTCGCCAGCCTTTGCTGCGGCCTGAATGCAGTTGAGCCGTTCATTGGCGCCGATTTCGACTTCTTTGCCGTTGACAAGAACCGTGGCCATTGGGAGTCCTGGAGTATTGAGCCTGCCGTTGTTGGAATGGTTCAGTGGGCGGCCATCATTTTCTGGGCGGAGGTGATGGATGACTTTCGGGAGCGAATGTAGTCTTCGAACTCGGGTCTGAATTTATTAATGGCGTTCTTGACGGGCCACGCGGCGCCATCGGAGAGGCCACAGATGGTGGTACCGGGAATGATGCCCATGGACCCGGCGACTTCGAGCAGGAGATCAAGGTCTTCGGTGCGGCCGTTGCCGGAACGGATCCGGTCGAGGATTTTTGTCATCCAGTGGGTGCCTTCACGGCAGGGAGTGCACTGGCCGCAGGATTCGTGGGACATGAAGCGGCAGCAATTGTGGAGAACATCGACCATGCTGGTGTGATCATCGACCACGACCACAGCAGCGGTCCCCAGTCCGAGACAACCGACTTTTCCGGGGCCGGCGAAATCGAGTTTTGTGTCGAGTTCCTTATCAGAGAGGAAGCCCATGCTGATGCCACCGGGGACAACAGCTTTGGCTTTGCGTCCCTTCCAGACACCACCGGCATGTTCTTCGATGAGTTCTCGTGCGGTGACTCCCAGCGGCAGTTCCACGCAACAGGGGCGATTGACATGGCCGCTGATGCAGTAGAGCTTGGGGCCGTAGCTGCCGGGATCGCGGGGATTGGAAGGATCAGGGGGGACACCGATGGATTTAAACCATTCTGTACCGCGGTAGAGGATGTGAGTCACGCAGCAGAGAGTTTCGACGTTATTGACGATGGTCGGTTTTCGGAACAGCCCTTCAATGGCGGGAAACGGCGGTTTGATGCGGGGCCAGGCTCGCTTGCCCTCGAGGCTTTCGATGAGTCCGGTTTCTTCGCCGCAGATGTAAGCTCCTGCGCCTCGGTGCAGGATGATGTCGAGGTCAAAGCCGGTTCCCAGGATGTTTTTGCCGAGGATTCCTGCGGCGTGACATTCGCGAATCGCGGCATCCAGAGTGCGGTAGCTGGTGCCGTATTCATAGCGGAGATAAAGGTAGGCGCGGTTGGAGCGAATGGCATGGCAGGCGAGGATGATGCCTTCGATCAGCTGATGGGGATCTTTTTCCATCAGGTAGCGATTATTGAACGTGCCAGGCTCGCTTTCGTCGGCATTAATTGCGAGGTAGATGGGACCGGGGTGATCCTTGGGAAGAAAGGTCCACTTGAGTCCGGTTGGAAATCCGGCACCGCCTCGGCCACGGAGGCCGGAGTCCTTAACGATGTTGGTGACATCGCCAGGGGCCATGCTGAGGAATTCCTTCAGGCGCGAGTAGCCACCGTCGGCCTGGTAGGACCTGATTGAGGCGCTGTCCGACTTGTTGATGCGGGCGAAGAGAACGGGTTCGAAGGTTGCCATGGTTTCAGAGTTTATCAATGAGGGCGGAGGTGGATTCGGGTGTCATGTCCATGTGGCAAACATCATTGACAAGGATGCAGGGAGCACCTTCGCAGGCACCCAGACATTCAGCGAATTCGACGGTGAACTTGCCATCCGGAGTGGTGTGGCCGGGGTGTACACCGTAGCGGTGGCAGACGGATTCGAGCAATTCTTCGCCGCCACGCAGGGCGCAGGAGATGCTGCGGCAGAACCAGACGCGATGTTTTCCGAGTGGGTTATCTTCTTCCTTGAAGAAGTTGTAGAAGGTCATCGTGTCGTGAACTTCGGACGGATGGAGTTCGAGCAGTTCAGCGATTTCAACGATGGCTTCGCGGGAGACAGCGCGGAGGGTGTCGTGGACGAGGTGCAGAGCGGGCAGGGTAACAGCGCGTTTATTGGGGTATTTAGGGAATTCCGCTTTGATTTTTTGACGGAGTTCTTCAGAGAGAGCGCTCATGGTCTGCCGGCCGGTATGTGGTGATTGTGGATGTGGCGAAGACGATTCAGCGGACTATGTGGATGCGGGGTCAGCGGTCGAGTTCCGCAGCGATGATGTTGATGCTGCCAAGAACGGCCACAACGTCGCTGAGCTGATGGTTGCGGATCAGGTGGGGGAACATTGAGAAATGGATGAAGGACGGCGGGCGGGTGCGAGCGCGGTAGGCGCGGGTTTCGGCGTTGCCGACGATGTAGAAGCCGAGTTCGCCGTTGGGAGATTCGGTGGCGGCGTAAACCTGTTCCCTCGGGACCGGGTAGCCTCGATTGGGCATGATCACTTCGAAGTGCTGAATCAAACCTTCGATGCTGCGGTAGACCGCGGGTTTTGCCGGGAGCACCATATCGCTTTCGACGCCGATATTCACACTCCCGCCAGGAATGTTTTCCACGGCCTGTTCGATGATTTTGAGGCTTTCGAGGAGTTCCTGCATGCGGACGAGGTAGCGAGCGTAGCAGTCTCCGCCGCGGGAGCAGACGACATCGAAGTCAAGATCGGCGTAGGCGAGGTAGGGTTCGTCGCGGCGGAGGTCACGTTCGATCCCGCTGGCGCGAGCCACTGGGCCGGCGGCGCTGAAATTGATCGCATCTTCCCGGCTGAGGTAGCCGATGCCCTTTGTGCGGTCGACGAAAATGCGGTTTTTGGTGAGCAGTCGGTCGACTTCCTCGTAGACCTTCGGGAACTCGCGTACAAACTTACGAACACGGTTGACCCAGTCCATGTTCACATCGAAGAGGACTCCGCCAACACGTGTGTAGCTGGTGTGGAATCGTTGACCTGAGGCCAGTTCCACAATGTCGTAGATGTGTTCGCGCTGCTGGAAGAAGTACAGGAAGGCGGTAAAGCCGCCGAGGTCCAGCGCTGTTGTTCCGAGATTCAGCAGGTGGTCATGCATCCGCATGAGTTCTGCGAGGATGGTGCGGAGGTAGCGGCAGCGGGGCGTGAGTTCGATGCCGAGGAGTTTTTCGACGGAGTGGTGCCAGGCGATTTCATTGGCCAGCGGCGACAGGTAATTCATGCGGTCGACGATGGTGACGTACTGGTTGAAGTCCAGATGTTCACCGAGCTTTTCGAAGCCGCTGTGAAGGTATCCGATGTAGGGGACGGCGTTGAGTACTTTTTCGCCGTCGAGGGTGAGTACGAGCCGCAGAGTGGTGTGGGTGGCGGGGTGCTGGGGGCCGAAGTTCAGCGTCCAGACGTATTCCCGATCAGGAGAATCCGTGGGGGTGGTATCGACGGGAGTCAGAGGCATGGGAGGCCGCCGGAGCAGTCAGAGGTGGATCGAAGGGACGTGTGGAGAAGAGTGCGGTCGCTTTGGCGAAGCCAAGTGACCTGGGTTGCGGAGTTCAGCTGCCTGACCGAGTGATGACAGGGAAGTTGTGCCGCTCGCCGCGACCTTTGAGTGGGTAATCTTTGCGGAGTGGAAAGGCGTCGAATTCTTCGGGCATGAGGATCCGGCGAAGGTCCGGATGGCCCATAAACACGATCCCGAACATATCAAAGACTTCGCGTTCCATCCAATCGGCACCGCGCCACAGCGAGTAGACCGAGGGCAGGGCGGGATTGGGGAGATTGACCGGAGTTCGAACGATGAGCCGTTCTCCGGAGCCCATATTCAGCAGCAGGTAGACGACGCTGAAGCGATCCACTGCGCCATCGTATTCGAGCCAGTCAACAGCAGTGAGATCCACCAGCATGTTGAACCCGTGGTCGTTTTTGAGGCTGCTGAGCACATCGAAGACGACTGGTGCGGGAACATCGATGCGGTGGTTATCACGAAATGCAGATTCGGTGATCTCTGTCGAGAACCGGGCCTGCAGTGCGGCAATATCAGGCATTGCTGGAGACTCCCTTGCGACCGGTGGCGGCAGCGGAAGCGTCGAAACCACCGAGCTGCACGAACTGCGCGTCTTCGATGCGATGGCGTTCTTCGCGGTCGAATGGGGACGGGCCGGCGGGGGTGTCCCGGATGTTGAATTCGCGACCCATGATTGTGCCTGTGCGGCGAACCTTGGCCTGCATGTCCATCACAGCCTGCAACAGCTGTTCAGGCCGCGGCGGGCAGCCGGGCACGTACATGTCGACGGGAATGAATCTGTCGACGCCCTGAACAACGGCATAGGTGTCGAAGACACCGCCGGAGCAGGCACAGGCGCCCATCGAAATGCACCACTTGGGTTCGGGCATCTGCAGCCAGATTCGCTGGAGCACCGGCAACATTTTCATGACGACTCGCCCGGCGACGATCAGCAGGTCGCACTGGCGGGGGCTGAATCGCATGACTTCGGCCCCGAAGCGAGCGAGGTCGTGTCGGGACGCGGCTGTGGCCATGAGTTCGATGCCGCAGCAGGCCGTGGCGAAAGGCATCGGCCAGAGGCTGTTGGACCGAGCCCAGTTGGCAGCGGCATCAAGCCGCGTAATGAAGATATTTTCCGGCAGGCCTACCGCCATCGGAACACACCTTTCCGCCACGCATAGACCCAGGCGAGGGCCAGCGTGAACATGAAAATAAGCATAATGGCAAAAACCGTGTCCCGCAGCTGCAGTGGGACACCACCATCACTATAGGCACTTACTGCCCAGGGGTAGAGGAACAGCAGTTCCACGTCAAAAACGAGGAACAGGATGGCTACGAGGTAGAACCGGACATCGAACGGCTGGCGGGCATCCCCTACAGGGTCCATGCCGGATTCGTACGGCATATCCTTGACCGGAGTTTTCTTTTTGGGCCCGAGCAGGTGCGCGAGCAGGAGGTTCGTGACAACGAACCCAACCAGCACGAAGCCGTAAACGAACAATGGAGGCAAATCGGGAAGATTCACACCGAGCCCCTGTAAAAATGTGGCTCACACTACGGAAACCCCATGCCATTCGGCCGCGGGGGCCGCGGAAGGGTAGATTGAAGTGCGCAGAAAGAGGCGCAACGCCTGCGCAAATCTCAAATTTGTGGAATAAACGCCAGGCTTTTCGGAATCAAGGCCAACCCCCCGGACTGCCCAATGGCTCTCGCTTTCGGAAATCCCTGCGGCTGAGTTTCGGCCGTTTTTTCCTGAGTCCGGGGAATTTGAGGGCCTCGAAATTTGATCAGGTGCTGGTTTGGTGCGTGGTGCTGCGGCTGCGGATGGCTTCTGACCTGCACTCTTTTCCGTCCTTCAACCCAGTTTGCCCATTCCACACTCGCCCCAGTTCAGCGTCCACAGTAACATTCCCGGCCCGCCACAATCATCCGCGGATTTTCGGGAATTCCGGCCATGCACCCCCACCTGTTTGCCCGCGCCGTCTGCGTTCTGATCCTGTGCTCCCCCGCACTTGTGCGGGGACTGCGCGCGGACGAGCCTGCCGTTGACTTCAATCGCGACATTCGCCCGATTCTCGGCGATAATTGCCTGCACTGTCACGGCCCCGACGCCGCCCAGCGTCAGGCAGACCTGCGACTTGACGACCGCAGCTCCACCCTGGCGGTGGTCACAGTCGGCAAGCCCGAAGCAAGCGAGCTTTACCGTCGGGTAGTATCTTCCGATCCCCAGTTCCATATGCCTCCGCCGGACTCCGGGCGCGTGCTCTCCGCGGCTCAGCAGGAAACCCTCCGCCGCTGGATTGCTCAGGGGGCCGTCTGGGGCGAGCACTGGTCGTGGCAGCAGCTCCAGCGTCCCTCGGTCCCGACAATAGCGGAGTCTTCGCCCCACGCTCCGGTTCGCAACCCGATTGACTCCTTTGTTCGGGCCGAGCTTGCGGCGGCTGGCCTGTCGCCCGCCCCCGAAGCTCCCCGTGCAACGCTCATTCGCCGCATTTCGCTGGAGCTCACCGGCCTGCCACCAACTCCCGAAGAGACTCGTGCCTTTGAGCAGGACCGCCGTCCGGACGCCTGGGAGCACCTCGTGGATCGACTGCTGGCCTCACCACACTACGGCGAACGCATGGCCTGGGACTGGCTCGACGCCGCTCGCTACGCCGATTCCAACGGCTACCAGGGTGACACGGAACGCACGATGTGGCCCTGGCGTGACTGGGTTGTGGATGCCTTCAATCGCAATCTTCCATGGGACCAGTTCACCATCCTGCAGCTCGCTGGAGATCTGCTCCCAGGGGCCGGTGATGCCGAGCGCCTTGCGACCGCGTTCTGCCGCAACCACATGATAAATGGAGAAGGCGGGCGGATTGCCGAAGAGAATCGAGTGGACTATGTGATGGACATGGCCGAGACAACCGGCACTCTCTGGCTGGGGCTGACATTCAACTGCTGTCGCTGTCACGATCACAAGTTCGATGCTCTCAGCCAGCAGGACTATTACGGCCTGTTCGCCTTCTTCAATCAGACTCCGGTGACTGGCGACGGCCGAAGTGGCCAGACTCCACCGCTCCTTGCGGTGCCGACACCTGAGCAGCGTGCTGAGCAGCAGCGGCTGGAGGCAGAGATCAATCGCCTGAGCGGCCTCAAAGCTATACGTGCAGCTCACCTGAAGGCTCTCGCGGCCGACTGGGAATCCGCCCGCCTGCAGCAGCTCGGCACCGACATTCGCTGGCAGCGTTTGTCTGCCGCGGGGCTCGAAGCTGATCATCAGCATCTGCAGCAGCTGGAGGATCTGAGCATTCTTGCCAGCGGTCCGAACCCGGCCAATGACGTTTACCGCATATCCAGCCAACCTGCCTCGGGCACTCTCACGGCCCTGCGACTGGATGCCCTGCGGCACCCCACGCACACCCAGGGAGGACTGGCTCGTTCCGACAGCGGTAACTTCGTGCTGACGGATCTGCGGGTTCTGCACCTTCGTGGGGCCGAACAGCGGCCGGTACGGATCAGCTCGGCCGAGGCCACATTTGAGCAGGGTGCCCTGAAGGTGGCGAACGTCTTCGACGATGATCGGCAGTCGGGCTGGGCGGTGTACGAGGGACGCCCGATTGATCGTGAACACGCTGCGGTGTTCCGTTTCGCTGAGCCACTCGAGCTGCGGATGGGTGATGAACTGCGAATTGAGCTGCGGCATGATTCGGTACACGTCAGTCATAATCTCGGCCGGTTCGCACTTTCCGTCACCAACGCTGCGCAGCCGTCGCTGAGTAACAGACTTCCGGAGCAACTCCGTGAAGCGCTCCGGACACCCGCTGACAAACGCACTCCCGACCAGCAAATGCTCGTGCTGAATGATCAGCTGGAATCCGACGCCGAGCACGCTGAGCTGTCACGGCAGCTGAAGGATATTGAGGAGCAGTTGCAGCGGGTTCGGGGCAGTATTCCGCAGGTGATGGTGATGGCCGACCAGCCTTCGCGTCGCGACACCTTCCTGCTGAATCGCGGGCTCTACAACAACCCCGGCAAACTGGTGTCAGCGGCGGTACCTGCGAGTCTTCCGGGACTTGACTCGTCAGCCACCGGCACGCGTCTGGACCTCGCTCGATGGCTGGTCTCACCTCGGAATCCGCTGACGGCGAGAGTTGTGGTAAATCGTTTCTGGCAGCAAATCTTCGGGACAGGGCTGGTGAAGACTGCGAACGACTTTGGCGTACAGGGAGAACTGCCTGTGCACCACGAGCTGCTCGACTGGCTGGCGGTGGAATTCCGCGATTCCGGCTGGGACGTGAAGAAGCTGCTGAGACTCATGGTCACCAGTCATGCGTATCGTCAGTCATCGGTGGTGCGTCCGGAGCATCTGGAGCGTGATCCTGACAACCGCCTGCTCGCACGGGCACCACGCTACCGCTGGCCTTCATGGATTCTGCGGGACCAGGTCCTTGCCGTCTCCGGGCTGCTCACCCGCACCCCTGGCGGTCCGCCCGTGAACGTCTACCAGCCACCGGGGATTTGGGAGGAGGCAACATTTGGTCGCAAGACGTATTCGCAGGATTCGGGCGCAGCATTGTATCGTCGAAGTTTGTACGTGTTCTGGCGGCGGATTATTGGACCGACGATGTTTTTCGACAACGCTGCTCGGCAGACCTGCAGCGTTTCCGTATTTCGCACCAATTCTCCCCTGCATGCGCTCGCAACCTTCAACGACATCACGTGGGCGGAAGCCGCCCGCGTATTGGCTCAGCAGGTGCTTGTGGAGTGCCCTGGAGACGATCGTGAGCGATTGCGATTGGTGTCGCTGCGAGTGCTCGCGCGGGATTTCCGGGAGGATGAGGCAGAAATCCTGCTGGCCGGTCTGGCCCGTTCGCGGCAGCAGTTTTCCGGCGATAGTCCGGCTGCAGAGTCGCTGGCGGGGGTCGGCGAATCACCGCGGGTTGCTGGATTACCGGTTGCTGAGCATGCGGCGTGGACTGCATTGTGCCTTGCGGTGCTGAATCTGGACGAGGCATTGTCAAAGGAATAGGGAGCGGGGTGGAGCGATGCGGCCGGATGAGCAATTCCGAAATCTGATCGCGCGACGAGCGTTCGTGGGGCGTTCCGCCATGGGTGCTGGCAGCATGGCACTGGCTTCTCTGCTGTCTGCAGAGAAAACGCGAGCCGGTGAGCAGGTTCAGGCATCTGCTCTGGGTGGCCAGCCCGGGCTTCCCCATTTCCCGGCGAAGGCCAAACGCGTTATCTGGCTGTTTCAGAACGGCGCTCCGACTCATGTGGACCTGTTCGATTACAAGCCAAAGCTCCGCGAACTCCACGGTCAGCCGCTCCCGCCTGGCTACGCTGAAGGGCGACGGTTCAGCACGATGACGGGAGCAGCCGATGGTAAATTGATGCTGGCGCCTGTCGAGCCGTTTCGGCAGCGGGGTGAAAGTGGTGCGTGGGTGAGTGATTTTCTGCCGCACACGGCTGCAGTTGCGGACCGGCTGTGTTTCGTGAAGAGCATGCACACGGAGGCGGTGAATCATGCGCCGGCCATTCAGTTCCTGCTGAGCGGTGCGGAGTTACCGGGCCGTCCCACTGCCGGTGCGTGGCTCACATGGGGACTGGGCGCCGAAACCCAGTCGCTTCCGGCCTTTGTGGCGATGACGTCGATTACTCGCAATACCACCTGCGGTCAGATCTTCTACGATTTCTACTGGGGCAGTGGCTTTCTGCCGTCGAAGTATCAGGGAGTGAAGTTCAGGGGCAGTGGCGATCCGGTGTTGTATCTGAGCAATCCGCATGGGTTGTCGCGGGATATGAAACGTGGCTGGCTGGACGACATGGCCCGTCTGAATGAACTCCGGCTGCAGGAGTACGGTGATCCAGAGATTGCCGCGAGAATTGCTCAGTACGAAATGGCCTTCCGGATGCAGGCCAGCGTTCCGGAGCTGACGGATCTCTCCGGAGAAACTCAGGCCACGCTTGAGATGTACGGTCCCGGCGTTACTGAGCCCGGCACATTTGCGCACAACTGTCTGCTTGCCCGCAGACTGGTGGAACGCGGCACACGATTTGTTCAGCTGATGCATGCCGGCTGGGACCAGCACAATTCACTCACCACCGAACTTTACAGTCAGTGCCGGGACACGGACCAGCCCAGCGCAGCCCTCGTGCGTGATCTCGAACAGCGGGGGCTCCTTGATGAAACGCTGGTCATTTGGGGCGGGGAATTTGGCCGCACACCATTTATACAGGGTGACATTAACAACCGGCCGCGCTGGGGCCGCGACCATCATCCGTACGCGTTCACGGTGTGGCTTGCCGGTGGCGGCATTCGACCGGGGCTAAGTTATGGAGCATCGGACGAGCTGGGTTTCAACGCGGTGGAAAATCGCGTGCATGTGCACGATCTGCAGGCAACGCTGCTGCATCAGCTGGGGATCAATCACGAACAGCTGACCTACAGATTTCAGGGACGGCAGTTCCGGTTGACGGATGTGCACGGGCACGTGGTGGAGGACATTCTGGTGTAGAGCCACACGACAGTCGCCGGACGGCAGTCCTGTGACAGCGACTTTCTGGCAGAACCAGATGCCGGGGGGGCAGTGGCGAGCGGATGCGGGATCGTTTTCAACCACAGAGGACACAGGGTTTCACAGAGAGACACACAGAACGCCGCACTACATTCAAAAGGACAGTCCGTAAGAATGTCCACTGAATTTGTCCGCAATTTTTAACGTTTTCGCCATCCCGTGGCGAAGTTCCTGCTGAGCCGCAGCAACTGTGCGAGTACATGGCCGAGCCCCGCCGTCCAGGAAAACACTGGCGAACGCTGACAACGTGGATCAGCGTTCGATTCGGCTGGAGCTTCGTCCTTCCGGGACACTTTCAGTGCTGTCACTGTGTTCCCGAAAACTGCAATGTTCGTGGACGGAGGTCCGCGGGCAAACGTCTGCTTTACGCAGTTACCTGCGAACGATTGCGGTGCCCACACAAGCGGCGTGAATGCAAAGGGGGCTTCGGCCCCGTTGGCTGATCAGGTTCCGTACAGCGGGGTGATCACAGTGCCCTGATTGAGGTGTACAGGACGGTTGAGTCGATCGCGGACGACGGCATGGGGATCGATGCCGAGTGCGGAGTAGACGGTGGCACCGAGGTCATCCGGGGACCATGGCGTGGAATCCGGCCAGGCGCCAATTTCGTCGGTGCTGCCGATGACCTGTCCGGGAACAACGCCACCACCCGCGAAGAGTCCGGTGAAGCAGGGGCCCCAGTGATCGCGTCCGCCGTCTTTGTTGATCTTCGGGGTGCGGCCGAATTCGCCGATCACAATGACCATGGTGTCATTGAGGAGGCTGCGTTCTTCGAGGTCGTCCAGCAGGGCGGCCACAGCCTGGTCGAGCGGCGGCAGGAGTCGATCCCTGAGGGTGGGAAAGATGGCGCCGTGGTTATCCCAGTTTTGTACAGGACCCATATTGGCCTGGATGATGGGTACGCCGGCTTCGACCAGTCTGCGGGCCAGCAGCAGGGACTGGCCGAAGGCGTGCCGCCCGTAGCGATCCCGGACGGCATCCTGTTCTCGCTGCAACTCAAAGGCCTGTGTGAGTTTCCCTGAAGAGAGCATTGTGAAGGCGAGTCGCTGATCTTCTGCGAGTCGTCCGGAGGCGGTACCGGCGACGGGAGTTTCTGACTGATTGAGTGACTGCAGGAGTGACTGGCGCTGGCTGAGTCTGGCGTGGTCGAGGTCCTGAGCGAGTGTCAGTGCATCGACTCGAAAATCACGGCTGTTGGGGTCACCGACGATCTGCCACGGATCATACTTTGGGCCGAGGAATCCGGCATGCTGGCCTGGCCAGGTCAGAGGTGCGGACATGAGGAAGGTGGGCAGATTGACGCCGCTGGGGATGCCGTCACTGCGTGGCCGCAGAAATTCGCAGCCGGCGGAATAGCAGGGCCAGTCATCGCGGGAGGCGACCTTATCGAAGAAGCCGCCTGGTTGCAGGTGTCCGGTGAGCACATGGTGGGTGGACATCAGGTGGTTGTTGTCACCGTGGCTGAGCGTGCGCAGGAGGGTGTATCGGTGGGCTCGGGCTGCGAGCCGCGGCAAATGTTCGCAAATCTGCAGTCCGGCCACCGAGGTGGCGATGGGCTGGAATTCGCCGCGGATTTCGAGGGCCGCGTTGGGCTTCATGTCGAAGGTGTCATGGTGGCTGACGGCGCCAGTGCAGAAAACCATGACGAGCGACTTTGCGCGGGCGGCCGGTGGGGGGACGACAGCAGCCGCCCGGGCAGTGCCGGTTGAGCCCCGCGACAGGCCGTGCATTCCCAGTGCAAAGGCTGAGGAGCAGCCAACCTGGAGCAGGTGGCGACGAGCCATTTGGAGCAGTTGTGGGTTGAAGGCGGGAGTTGGCATGGTGGGAAGATACTGCAGTAGCAGGGGCGGACGGCTGCGTGGCTCTGTCAGTCTAGCTGGCTTTGCAGCGACGGGGAATGAGAAAGTCAGGGTGGGGATAGAGGGATTTGCAAAAATCCGATGGCAGCGATAGGGTTTTTCGGGGAGGGACGTTCTGTGAGTGATTAAGCTGACGACCAACCAGGAAACTCATCTTCTCAAAAAGAATCCGCGGCGATTTTTTCTGGTGGCAGGCCCTCTGCGGATACAATACTCTGCCGCTGGCGACTGCCAGTTCGGCGGTCTGCCGCGGTGACACGATTGCAAAGGAACGCAGAAATGTTCGGCTTTCACTTCGACATGTCTTACATTCTGTATGTATTTCTCCCGTCGATTGCGATTTCCGGCATCGCCAGTTTGATGGTACGGTCGGCTTTCAATCGTTATTCCGAAGTGGGATCCAGGCGTGGCTACACCGGCGCCCAGGCTGCCCAGGTGCTGCTCCGCGAGGCCGGCATCGATGATGTTCAGGTCGTGCCCACTTACGGCTACCTGAGCGACCACTACAATCCTGTGACAAAGACGCTGGCATTATCCGAGCAGGTCTACGGCAGTACATCGGTGGCGGCGATTGGTGTCGCCTGTCACGAGGCGGGGCATGCCATTCAGCACGCTCATGGCTACGTGCCCCTGTGGGCGCGGTCTGCTCTGGTGCCGGTTGTCGGCATTGGCTCCTACGCGGCCAACATTCTGATTCCGCTGGGATTCCTGCTGAATTCGTTGTCTCTCATGTGGCTGGGCGTCTTCGCCTTCGGTGCGATCGTGTTGTTCCAGTTCGTCACGCTGCCTGTGGAATTCGACGCCTCGCGTCGTGCGAAGTTGCTTTGCGTGGAGGCCGGAATCATCGGTGCCGACGAACGTGAAGGCGTCGACGCAGTGCTCAACGCCGCCGCACTCACCTATGTCGCGGCCTTTGTGGGCAGCCTGCTGACGCTGCTGTATTACCTGATCCGACTGGGTGTGATTGGTGGCGGAAGAAGCGAAGAGTAATGGTGGTGTTCTTCATTCGTATCAGCGGCCCGATATTGCTGGGATGGTTGCTCGCTTTCGGTTGTGTCGCGACCGCGGACGATCTCCGCGAACGTCTCCGGGACAAGAACGGACGCGACTCCAGTGTCTGGACTTACAACGACATTCCGGCTGCTGTGAATGCGGCCAAATCAAGCGGCAAACCGCTGTTTGTGACCTTTCGCTGTGTGCCCTGCCGTGACTGCGCGGCCTTTGATGCCGATGTGGCGAGCGGTAATGAGCGTGTGCAGGAGCTTGCGGGCGACCAATTCATTTCCGTTCGTCAGGTGGAAATGAAGGGAGTGGATCTCAGTCAGTTTCAGTTTGACTACGATCTCAACTGGGCCGCTCTGTTTCTCAACGCCGACGGCACTGTGTACGCTCGTTATGGAACACAAAGTGCCGAAGGCGCTGATGCCCACAATTCGATTGATGGTCTGCTGGCCACCATGCAGCGAGTGCTCGAGCTGCACCGTCGTTATCCCGCCAACCGGGCGGAGCTCGCTGATAAACGAGGCAACCCCCGTGCCATATCAGATGCTCTTCAGCACCCTGGTCTGAGAAATCCTGCAAAATACGCCCAGCAGACAACTCGGGCCAACTGCATCCATTGCCACAACATCCACGACGCCGAACACTTTCATGCTCTTCAGCAGGGCAGCTGGACCCCTGCGATGCTCTGGAAGTATCCGCTCCCCGAACAGCTCGGTCTGCGGATCGATCGCACCAGCGGTGTACGGATTTCGGAGGTGATGGCCGGATCAGCGGCAGCAGCTGCGGGGTTGATGCCCGGCGAGGACATCGATCGCATTAATGGTCAGCGGATCACATCGATTGCCGACATTCAGTGGGCGCTGCACGAAGTGCCTGACGCGGGAGCGGTTGTGAGTGTGGAGGGCAGTCGGAGTGGACTTCGGGAGGTGCGGCCGGCGACAGGCTGGCGTAAATCCGATTTCTCCTGGCGTGGTTCCATGTGGAATGCTCCTCCGCGTCTGCAGGTGTGGCTGCCCGAGCTAACTGGTGAGCAAACTGCAAGGCTGGGACTTCCAAAGGGCGACGGGGCTCTGGAAGTGCGCTGGATTAACCCGGAAGGTCCCGGGGGCCGCCAGGCTCAGGCTGACGGGCTGCGAGAGAAAGACATCGTGGTGGCTCTTAATGGGCAGCCCATTCGGATGGATTCCCGCCAGTTCAACGCACACCTCAAACTGCATTACCGTGTAGGAGACAGGCTGCCGCTGACGATCATCAGGGATGGCCGTCGAATGCCTCTTTCTCTGCTGCTGGTGGAGTAGCTGTGTGCAGGAAAATCCGTGGTTGCCTCCCGTTGTTCGGGAAGATTCCGAGCCTTCGACGCCGCTCTGGAGGCTGTTCTTCGGCTGGCTTGCCACGGGTCTCTCCTGCGTATTTGCCGTCTCCACGCTCGTGTTCGCCGTCTCCACCCTCGTGTCTCTGGACTTTCGGTTATTTGCCGTCATTCCCGTGAACGTGCTGATGACCATGATGCTGTGGCGAGTCGGCAATAATCTGCGATTTAATCGACCTTTGCCGTAATCCAGTTTTCCGCAAACTCCGCGTGCAGCATGGACTTGCCTTCAGCGGTGAAAGAGCTGTAGACGACGTGGATGCGACCGTCGCGAGTCTGGATCACGCAGGGGTAATGAAATGAGCCTGACGGGCGATTTTCGAGCCAGCGGGTGGCAGTCCATGTACTGCCTTCATCCGTGGAAAGGCTCACCGCCAGCCGATTGCGACCGCTGGTGGTGTCGTTATACACGAGCACCCAGTGACCGTTTTGCAGGCGGACTCCATCGAGTCCTGAACCGGGATTGGGCAGGGGAGTGCTGGTGACCGTCCCCCACGAAAACCCATCGTCGCGGGATTCCGCGCGGCGCACTTTTCCGCTGAAACCGTTTTCGCGCAGGAAGGCAACAAGAGTGCCGTCGGACCTGCGAAGCACTGCCGGCTGAATGGCCCCAAAGCCCAGCATTGGCCGGCCTGCAGACCATGATTCGCCACCATCGTCGCTGATCGCCATCAGCGACAGAGAGAATGTATCGGAGTAGAGCGGGAGCAGGATGCGGCCGGAGGGCAGCACGGTGGGTTTGCACCGCGGCTGCCAACCCAGTCGCTGGTGGAGTTTCTGACTGAGGCGTTCCCGGGCTGTGGCGATGGAGGCCCGGGTTTTTTCGGGCAGCGGTGGCAGTTCCGCGATTTGGGCGTCGAGAGCGGCGGTGGCCTCAGCTGAAAAGTCTTCCGGCTTCAGCAGCAGTACGTCAGTGCGGTTCCAGATGGGCGGACCCGGTTGTTCCGGCTGGTCCGAAACTTTCATGTGGGTCAGGCAGGATTCCCAGGTATTCGCCAGGATCACGGGCCAGAACAGAAACAGGCGTCCGCGACTGTCGGTCATGAGAGTCGTATTGCAGTCGGGGAAACCTGGTGTATCGGCCATGATGAACGGCTCGCTCCATTCCCGGCTGCCGGCTGTTCTGCGGGCTCCGTAGACAGCCACGTCATCTGCCTGACGTTCGCCGCTGCCGCGATACCAGGAAACGATCAGATCGCCATTGCTGAGTTCTGCAATGCCTGGGGCGTGGTTGTGCGAAGCGTGGGGCGGGAATACCAGTTCACTGGAAAAATCCGTAACGTCCGTACAGGCTGCAGTGTGACACGCTGATGCTGTCAGGCTGATCACCACGACGAGGCACTTCATGAATCCGGAAGCAAAATCGAATGTGGGCATGGGAGCTCCGCACACAGTTTGGTTCAGAAGGGAGGCCGAATGCTTTGTGGAAGTTCAACCGCAGTCTGGACGTTTTTACCCGAGCAGCCCCGTCTGCCGGCGCTGGTCTGACCGGCGTGGACTGCGGTGGTTTTCGCGGACGCTGCAGTTCTGTGCAGGAGTCTCCTGGTGGGGCGGAGAAAAGTCGAGCAACGTTGCATGCGGGTCGGAATCCTGCAAATGTGATTGGGGGGAAACACTCGCGCAGGCACGGTTTTCTTTACGCTTCCTTCGCAGTTCACCCAAAATTCAATCGCTCGAACTTTTTTTTTCGCGAAGTCCTGAGGAGAATCCGGGGCCTGCCTTTCCCGGTGTGTTTTCACCGTCCCTCCTTCACAGTCTACCGGAGTTCTGCCCATGCGTTCCCTGAACCGCAAACCTCGCGGCTTTACCCTGATCGAACTGCTCGTGGTGATCGCCATTATCGCGATCCTCGTAGCGCTTCTGCTGCCGGCCGTGCAACAGGCTCGCGAAGCTGCTCGCCGCACCCAGTGCAAGAACAATCTCAAGCAAATAGCGTTGGCGACTCACAACTACCACGACGTTGCCAACATGTTTCCTCCCGGCTACATCGTCAACCCGCCCAATCATGTGATGCGTTCTGCCTTGACCATGCTGCTCCCATACATTGAACAGGCCAATTTGTACAATCAAATTGACTCCAGCGTCCCGATGTTCAACGGCCCCACGGGATTTAACGCCGCCGCACAGGCCCAGAACGTGGCCGCCGCTGCCACTGTGATCCCCGCCTTCCTTTGTCCGTCCGCGGTGGGACCCCAGACCGACGATTATCTCTACCCCGCCGGTGCTCTGGTGCCGGGTGTCTTCCCCTCAACCAACTGCACCTGGAAGGGTGGCCGAACTGACTACGGCGGTACCACAGGTGTCCGCGGCATCTTTGCAAACCTCGCTTACAACAACAATCCCGGCGGTGATCGCGAAGGATCACTGGTCGCTGCAGTGCCCGGTGGTGGCACCAGCAGGATGCGAGACCTCACCGACGGCACTTCCAACACATTTATGTTTGGCGAACGCACAGGCGGCGCAAGAATTTATTTCAAGAGTCAGCAGGCCATCGGTCTTCCCGCCGTGATCGGCCAGACCAACGGAGGTTCCTGGGCCGATGCGCTGGCCTTCGAAAACTGGCTCCAGGGATCGCTCTTCGATGGTACCGGCAACGGCGGTCCCTGTCCGATGTGCACCAACATGCGTGGCAATGGCTTCCACAGCTTCCACACCGGTGGTTGCCAGTTTGCCATGTGCGACGGTTCGGTGCGATTTGTCAGCGAGAACGTGGCGGCCAGCGTCTTCGGCGCATTGATCACTCGCAAGAAGGGTGAAGTCATCGGCGACTTCTAGTTGACTCGCCGCGCCCCTCCCCCTGTCATCGGGCGAGGGGCGACGGCCTGTTTCCCGAACTCTTCATTTCGTGAATCCTGCCACCACACCACAGGGCACTCGTTATGCGTTTTGCACTTTCAAGGCTTTCCTCCGCACTGACCTGCTGCGGATTAATCTCGGTTTTCTTCCTTGTCGGTTGCGGTGAAGAAAACACTCGTGTTCCCACTTATCCGGTCCGTGGCCGCGTGACAGTCGATGGCAAAGCTCCCGGTTCACCGCTGCAGATCGAATGTCATCCGGTGGCTGGAATGGATACCCGGAACCCCACTGTGTCTCGCACCGAGTGCGACGAAGCCGGCAATTTCAGTATTTCTACCTATGCCGCTGGGGACGGTGTCCCGGCCGGGGATTATGTGCTCACTGTTACCTGGCTCACGTTCAACCTCATGAGTCGTGACTACACCGGCCCTGATAAGCTCAACGGCCGCTATGGTGACCCCAAAACATCGGAAGTGAAAATCACAGTCAGGCCCGGTGAGGAAACCGATCTCGGTGAAATCAAGCTCACCACTAAGTAACCGCAGGCTGCCCCGGTTGCTCACGGAGTCCGCGGCCCGAGCTCTTTTGCCGGGCCGCGTTTCTGCACCGCCCCTTCATCGCATGTCTCAATGCTCCATCCAGGATTTCTTCACCATGTTCCGCTTCCGCGATCTGCTGCCTTCACTGCTCCTTGCTGCCCTCGTGCTGTTTCCCCCTTCTCTCTGTGCCGACGAGATTTCCGCGGAGCCCGCGGTGCCGCAGGAAATCTTCGCCTACATGGAGCGACCGGAGCCGGACTTCGCGTGGACGAAAGTCGACACCCTTCAGGCTGGTGAAAACCGTGTCCACCGGCTGCAGCTCACCAGCCAGAAATGGCAGAACATCGTCTGGAAACACGCGCTAGTCGTCTACGAACCCAAAGAGCTTGTTCACCCTGAACACATGCTGTTGTTCGTCACCGGTGGTCGCAACGGCAATATGCCACAGCTCAAGGACATGGCCATGGGACTGCTCCTCGCCGATGCCTGCGGAGCTCGCGTGGCCACGCTGCACCAGGTACCCAATCAGCCGCTCATGGGTGACCGAGTGGAAGACGATCTGATCACCGAAACCTGGCTGCGGTACCTTGATTCCGGCGACGCCACCTGGCCGCTCCTCTTCCCGATGGCCAAAAGTGCCGTCAAAGCCATGGATGCTCTGCAGCAGTTCAGCAGCAGTGAACTGAAGCAGCCTGTGAAATCCTTTGTGATCACCGGCGCCTCCAAACGCGGCTGGACCAGCTGGCTCACGCCGGTCGTCGATAAACGCATTGTCGCCACCGCCCCGATTGTGATCGATGTCCTGAACTTTCCTGCTCAGATGAGCCACCAGAAGAAAACCTGGGGCTTCTACAGCGAGCAGATTGCCGACTACACCAGCAAAGGACTCGTTCGCGAAGACGGGATCCCGCGCGAAGGCCGCGAAGGCCAGCTATGGGAAATGATGGACCCCTACACCTACCGCTCACGGCTCTCCCTCCCCAAGCTCATCGTACTCGGAGCCAACGACCGCTACTGGACCGTGGATGCACTCAACCAGTACTGGGATGGACTCAGCGGACTCAAGCACATCCACCGCGCACCCAATGCCGGACACGGATTGGATGACGGCCGCGAAGGGGCCCTGCGAACCGTCGCCGTCTTCTTCCGCCACGCCGCGGTCGGTAAGGCACTCCCGGAATTCAGCTGGGAGCCCGAGGTCAGTGATTCCCGGGTGGGACTCGCCATGCGACCAGCCGGAGAGCCCGAAACTGTCAGACTCTGGACCGCCCGTTCGCGGTCAAATGACTTCCGAGAGTCAACATGGACATCCAGCGACGTGGCTCCCGCCGACGGCGTCTACACAGCAGCAGCCGAAAAGCAGGGTGAAGAACGCGTGGCAGTGTTCGGTGAGGCAGTGTATGAGTTTGAAGGGCTGAAGTATTCGCTGTCGACATTGGTGTTCTGGAAGTAGGGGCCAAACGCCCGCGTTTGGCCGATGGCAACAGGCTGTTGGGCGTGCCACTTAGCTGCAGCGGGGGCGGGAAATGTGACGGGCCGTTGGGATCCATGGCGGGTGCAACTGATACTCTGATGGCGTGGCTGTGATTCCAACGCCACTCAGGTGTCTTCCGCGAGCTGTGTTGGCTTGGCGGGCGGCTTGCAAGCTGAAGGCGTCATGAGTCACTGGGCTGCCGCCCAAAGGCATTGGCTTTCTGGCAAGACGCAGTGTCGGGAGGGCGAAGCTCCTGCTGAGCCGCATCCCTGCCGCGAGCGTTTCTTCGATCCCCGCTGCGCCGCAAGAACGCTGGCAAACGCTCACAGCGCGGACCAGCGTTCAGCGGCTCGGCAGGAGCCTCGCCCGCCCAGGTCTTCACCCGTCTTTTCACAGAATTTCAGAGAAAGCCAATGCCATTGGGCTGCCGCCTGGCGGCTTAATGCGGCTTGTGAACACGTTGGCAGGGCTCTTTGCCCGCGGGCTGCCGCTCGGCGATTTAGTGTGCGTTGCACCACTGCGCCAAGGCGAGCGGGTGATGTTAATCCCCCCGGTAACAGTGCATGTGCGCGGCCGACATCTCAGCGGGGGCGAGCCTGAGCCGGTGCGGCCAATTGACATCGACCGCACGCCACACGGTGTCTTTTGGTGACCTAATTGTGGCCTAACCACAGAGTACACAGAGTTTCACAGAGAAACACGCAGAATTCAGCAATACTGTCAACAAGACAGCCGGCAGGAATTTGTGTTGTGTTTTGTTGTGGTTTTTGATGTTTTCGCCAATTCTGCGTTCCTGGCACCCCGGACACCGGAAAGTCAATGTGGATAGGGTTTTGGCCGGAATCCCCGCAGCCTGGAGTGCGACAAGTCCCATGCGGTGACGTCGGCCACCGGACGCTGTTTGCGTTGTTGTTTCCTGTGCGGTGTTTAGAGGAACAAATCTTTTTTCGCGGTGCTGGCGATGGCCAGTACCGCGGGGTGTTTGATTCGGCGTTCGGCTGAGATCGCGAAGAATTGTTCGCGGACATGTGGAAGTTCGGCGACCAGTTCGACGTCGTACTGACGGCAGATTTCGTCGGCGATTGCCATGGTGCCGGGAAACAGGCCTTCGCCGGTGAGTCCGAAAGCTTTCATGAGCGCTTTGTCGCTGAATTCGCCGCGGATGGCCGGATGCAGGTCGTGTTGCTGGAGCCAGGCATCGAGTGATCGGCGGAGGGCGGTGGAGCGGTCCGGGAGCAGAATGGGAGTGTTGTTCAGTGCCAGTGGGAAGTCGGCACGGACGCGGCGGGCGAGCTTTTTTGTGCCGAACAGACCCACTGCGGAATCACCCAGCGGATGATTGAAGGCTCGCACGGTCATAGAGGCCGTAACGGGCAGATCGGACAGTACCAGATCGATCTGGTGGGCTGTGAGTTGTTCCAGCAGGCGTTGCAGGTTGTCTTCGGTGCAGATGAGTCGCAGATCGGGTGCCAGTTGCAGGGCGGGTTCCAGCAGCCTGCGGGCCATTAGCTTGGGCATCGCATCGACAACGCCGACTGCGAATCGTACGGACTGACCGGCTGAGTGTCCGCGAACGGCATCGGTGAGTTCCTGGCCGAGGCTGAAGATTTCGTCGGCGTAGCGAAAGGCGATGCGACCGGTTTCTGTGAGTTCGAGTGTGCGGCCGGATTTGCGGAAGAGTTTTTGGCCGAGGGCTTTTTCGAGCTGTCGCAGTTGAGTGCTGATGGCGGGCTGGCCCACATGCAGACGTGCGGCGGCTTTTTGAATGGTGCCCTCACGGGCTGTCATCCAGAAATACAGCAGATGGTGGTAGTTGAGAAAGTTCATGGGGAGATCAATACATCAATTTATTTGATGAATCAACAGAAAAGTTTGAATTAGTCAAAGTTCATGGTTCGCGTAGACTGTTGTCGATGAATCCGGCACTGGGCCGGAACGGGAATTTTTTTCAGGAGGCAGAGCAATGATGGCAGGTCATGAACTGGACGCTCTGAGCACAGCGGCCGACAGGATCCACAGGCAGCTCCAGCAGCGGCGGCTGCGGCTTTATGCCGCCTCCGGAGCAACTCGCGGCGCCCAGCGGCTGCAGCAGACAGCGCTGGAGCTTCGCGAACGACTTCCGGATCCCTCCGATCCTGTGCATTGGCTGCGACTGAAATCGACCGGCAGCGTGGGGTTGCCGGGGCGAGTGAACGACGAGGATTGACAGCAACGGTTTTTTCTATGGGAGCAGGTGTGAATATGGAACTTCGAATATCTGATGACGGGATGGTGCTGACTCCTGAACAGCGGGAGTTCTGCGAACGACGACTGCGTTTTGCGCTCAGTCGGTTTGTGTTGAGGATTGAGCGGGTGGAGGCGGTCTTCACGGACATGAATGGTCCGAAGGGTGGCCGCGACGTGCTCTGCTGTCTCCAGGTGGGTCTCCGCGGTGCTCAGGACGTGCTGGTGCGTGACGCGGGTGAATCGGTTGAGTCGGTCATGGCGGGCGCTGCGGATCGGGCAGCGAGGACCGTGGCCAGACGACTGCAGAGGCGGATTGAGCAGCGGCGTGGGCTGAGGCCTGATCCGGTTGGCAGTAACTGAGGTTTTTGACGACGGAGATTTCGGATTGATTTCGGCTGATCTGGCGCGGTGGTGTTCACCGCGCCAGAGGCCGGTTTGGGTGGGAGGAGCGCAGAGCTGTGATTAACGGGTTACCGGAGTGGGCGTGGATCGGGTTTCTTGTGTTTTTGGCTGCAATGCTGGCACTGGATCTCGGTGTATTTCATCGCCGGGCACACGTGGTGAGGTTTCGAGAGGCTGCGATCTGGAGCGTGATCTGGATCGGCCTCGCGTTGCTCTTCGCCGCGCTGCTGCAGTTCTTCGCTGGTACTCGCACCGCCTTCGAATTTCTTACCGGGTACGTGATTGAGAAATCTCTGAGCGTTGACAATGTGTTTGTGTTCGCGATGGTGTTTGCTTCGATGCGGGTGCCGCGCGAGTGTGAACACAAAGTGCTCTTCTGGGGCGTTTTTGGCGCGCTGGCAATGCGGATTGCGATGATCTTCGCCGGAACAGCGCTGTTGGAAAGATTCCACTGGCTGATTGAGGTTTTCGGAGTGCTCCTGCTGATTGGTGCGGTGAAAATGATGCGCGGCATCAGCCGGCAGATGAGCGCCGATGAAACGCTGGTCGTGCGTCTGTGTCGGCGGCTGTTTCCCGTGACGAAGGACTATCATGAGGATCGGTTCTTCGTCCGGGAAAACGGCCGCCTGGCGGCCACTCCACTACTGCTGGTGCTGGCCTTTGTCGAATGGTCGGACCTCGTCTTCGCCGTTGATTCGATTCCCGCAGTCCTCGCCGTATCCCGGGATCCGTTTATCGTGTTCACCTCGAACGCCTTCGCGATTCTCGGCCTCCGGTCACTCTACTTTGCTCTGGCCGGTATGCTTGATCGCTTCCACTACCTGCACTATGGCCTCGCTGCGATCCTCGGCTTCGTTGGTATCAAGATGCTGCTGATGGATGTTTGGCCAATTCCGATTGGCTTGAGCCTTGGAGTGGTTGCGAGCATCGCCGTGTGCTCCGTCGGAGTGTCACTCCTTGTCCCCACCCACCCGCAGCCCGCAACCGAACCCCGCAGCACCTGAGAGCCTTGGTGCTCGGGGATGGGTTTGGGTCCACGGATTGACACGGATTGACACGAATCAGGGGGGACGAGGATTTGGGGATTTGTGGATTTGCCGGAATTTGGATTCGTGCCGATTTGTGGCTGATGGGTTCAGAACGGGGGCATTTCGAATTCGTCGGGGAGGAGACCTGGTCGGTTGCTGGTGGCGGTGGCTGGTCCGGAGCCGGGAGGGAGTGGGCTGGAGGCATCGTCGGAGCTGATGTGGATTTCCGGGAGTGGTTGGTCAGGTTCGGCCTGGATTTCGAACAGGAAGCGGGAGGGCACGGATTCGCGGCGTTTGCCCCATTTCATTCGGGCGACAGCGCGGGTGAGTGTGAGGTGATCCATGGCGCGAGTGATGCCGACGTAAGCCAGCCGCCGCTCCTCGGAGATGGCCTTTTCTGTGTCTTCTTCGATGCTGCGTTTATGGGGCAGGAAGCCTTCCTCCATTCCCACGAGGTAGACTCGGGGGAATTCCAGTCCTTTGGCGGAATGCAGGGTCATCAGGCGAACGGCGTCGGAGTCCTGTTTTTCGCCACGGTCAGATTCTTCTTCGCGGTCCATGAGAGCCATGGATTCGAGGAATCCGGTAAGCGACGGGTCTGGGGTTTTTTCGACATAGAGTCCGATTGAATTCACGAACTCTTCCAGCAGCGCGCGACGAAATTCGGCCTGTTCCGGTTCTTTGTACTGCTTGGCGATTTCGGATTCGTAGTTGATTTCCTGGAGCAAACTGCGGGCGAGGTCCGGGAGCTTCGCCGGGGTTTCGTGCATGGCAGCGGCATATCGCTGCAGAAGTTCCTGAAAGGTATGCAGCGGAGTGACGGCGCGGGTGGGGATCAGGCCGGCTGAGGCGGCCTGCGGCACCATCTCCCAGAAACTTATTCCCTGCTTTACTGCAGCCTGTACCAGCTTTTCCGTGGTGGATTCGCCAATTCCACGGGCGGGCGTGTTGATGATGCGCAGCAGCGATACTTCATCACGGGGGTTGTCGATGGCCTTCAGATAGGCCATCAAGTCTCGGATTTCCCGGCGATCGAAGAATGACTGGCCACCGACCAGCAGGTAGGGCACCTTCAGACGCCGCATTTCCTGTTCGAACAGCCGCGGTTGTTCGTTTGTGCGAAACAGAATGGCCACGTGTTTGGCCTTTACGCCGAGCTGTCCGATGAGATAGCAGATTTCGCGGACGACATGTTCGGCTTCTGCTGTTTCGTCGTCGAACACCTGCAAACGGACACTGGAAGCGGACTTCTTATGAGCAATCAGCGTTTTGTCGTGGCGGTCGCGGTTGTATTTGACGAGGCGGTTGGCCGCGGCGAGGATTTCCGGAGTGCAGCGGTAGTTGTGTTCCAGGCGAACCACTCGTGTTCCTGGAAAATGATCGGCGAAGCGAATGATGTGTTCGACTTCCGCACCACGCCAGCCGTAGATTGACTGGTCGTCGTCACCCACGACGCAGATGTTGCGATGGGGCTTCACCAGCGACTGAATCAGCTGGAACTGGACCCCATTCGTATCCTGATACTCGTCGATCTGCACATGGTCATACCGCGACTGGTGTCTTTGCAGGATTCCGGGATGTTCGTGGAACAGGCGCACGGTCAGCAGCAGCAGGTCATCAAAGTCAACGGCTCCGCTGGCTCGCAGCTGCTTCTGATATTTGCGGTAGGCCATTGCTGCCAGGAAGTCAAAGTCGGATTCCGTGTGATTTGCGGCTTCGGTATCCTGAACTCCCTGCATCTTCCAGCGGCTGATGCGGTTCACCAGATCGCCCGGCTTCATCGTATCATCGCCCAGACGAATATCTCTGAGTGCCTTGCGGGCGGCTGATTCCTGGTCACCGCGATCGTAAATCGCGAACTGTTTGGGGTAACCAAGTGCTTCGATGTCTTCACGGAGCACGCGCACACACCATGCGTGAAAGGTGGCCACTTCCGGCCGCAGTCGCGATTGCCGGCTGACAAGCTTCATCGCACGCTCACGCATTTCCCGAGCCGCTTTGTTCGTGAATGTCACCGACAAAATGCGGTCTGGCCGGATGCCGTGGGCAATCAGATTGGCCATGCGGTAGGTAATTACACGGGTCTTGCCAGTGCCCGCGCCAGCCAGCACCAGCAGCGGGCCGGAAATAGTGCTGACGGCGTCACGCTGCGGAGCGTTCAGTCCCTGAAGATTGATCATGCGTCCGAGCAGGAAAGGTGGAGGCGAACGGGGATTTGCGGACCCAACAGGCTACCCACCCCCGTCTCGCAAATCAACACTGGAGTGAATGGCGAGAAAAAGTCGGGAAAATCGGCTTGAACCAGTCCGGAATGTGCTTGACTTGTATCCACCCAACTGCCTCAAAGCCTCGGCTGACAGGACGGACAGCAACCCCGACTGCGATTCGCACCGGAGCTGCCCGCTCGATCTGGTTTGGGGCCACGAATTGCAGGAATTGACACGCAGATCTGCAGACATCTGACAGGCAGAAATTTGTGTCGGGACTGCGGGGGCGAATGCAGATGGCCGGCGGACGCCTTTGCCGGTGGACTGTTGTCCGTCGGCTGCGGGGGTTTATTCGTCTGAGGATCCGATGAGATGGGTAGTAAATCCGACGAATTCAGAATGCCAGTGAATCGGTTGCTGTGGGGCTGTCGGAAACAGCATTCGCCGGGTGAGATTATCGGTGGTGAGCTGGCGATAGCCGATGTAGCTGGTGCAGAGTCGGGGGTTGACTTCAATGATGGTTGCCTGCGGGGGACGTGAGGGCGTGAAGTTGACAACGACATCCAGCCCCAGCCAGCCGCGGAAGGGGCCGAGGGCATCCCGGAATTGCTCTGCCACGGTTTCCACCACAGCGGCAAGTTCCCGATGACAGGGAATCCGGCCACCCCTGTAGTGCAGTCCGCCGCTGGTGTCCACGGTGATCTGCTGACGTCCGGGAGGCAAAATCAGTGCGGGGTTCTGATGGCCCTGGCCGATGAGGCTGATGGAACAGGCACGCCCCGGAATGCGTTCCTGAAGTACCCAGTCAGCATCTGCGGGGCTGCTTGTCAGATACCCCAGGCTCGGCAGCTCCTGAATCAGCTGCACCTGATCACACCCCGCGCCGAAACGCGGCTTGAGCACTCCCTGGCTGACCTGTCTTTGTGTCGCTTTGTTGCGCGGTGGGGTGAGTCGGCGACAATCTTCTTCGGTGACCAGCCACGTGCGTGGTGTCGGCAGCCCGTGATGTTCAAGCCAATCTGCTGTGGCGTACTTATCGGCGAAGACTGCAGCCACTGGGGCGGGCAGATTCAGTCGCTCCGCGTGACGCAGCGGGCCGTTCTCTGCGGCGCTCAGGCGATTCACCAGAATCCCGTCGAATTCCGGTGCCACGATCAGCAGCCTGCGGATGGAATCTCGCGGCAGATCAGGTTCCTGAAGCCATTCGGCTGCATTGCGGTCGGTCACCCATTTGCTGATGTTCGGCGGCAGCAGCTGGCTGAGTGTCGTGCTCTTACTGGATGCGTGGGACAGCAGGACAGCACCCTGCACGTTGCTGATTGTCGCGAAATCCTGAGCCACCGCGGAGACCATGGCCATCGCCTCCCGGCGGAGCGACTCGGGTGACTGTTGCCAGAGCAATTCACTGGCAAGAAGCTCTTCGATGATCAGCAGATCAATGAGCATGGGACCTTGGTGATTTGCCGGCGGCGCGGACGGCGGTGAAGACGGAGTATTCGCCGAAGGTATGCTGATGAACGTCTGCAAACAGCTGCTGCATGCGGGCCAGTTGCCATTCAACGGGCTTGCTGACAATGTGCACGCGGCCACCCGGTCGGAGCAGTTTGCGGGCAGTCTGCAGAAAAAGTTCGGCGATGCGGAAATCGGAATAGTAAGGAGGGTTGCCGAGCAGCAGGTCCCAGGTGCCCGGTTGGTCACTGACGCCTTCGGAGGAGAGCAGAGTGCGGATGTTGGTGAGCTGATTGAGGGCGGCGGAGCGTGCGGTGGAATCGACAGCGCGGGCATCACTGTCGACGGCGAGTACTTCAGCGGCGGGAAAGGTACTGGCGGTGGCAACAGCTACGGCCCCGCTGCCCGAGCCCATTTCCACGATCCTGCTGGGGTTTTCGAAGGATCCGGCAGCGACGTCATTGCGGATGAGATCCAGCGAGCGAATCAGAGCCCGAGCGCCTCCGTCCAGACGCCGGTGGCTGAAGACTCCGGGCCGCGTTTCGCAGAGCAATATTTGATCGTGGCAGCGGAAACCGAATCGTGCGTGGAAACCGCGGAGCTTTTTCAGGGGTGCGGAGCGGACGGCGATGCAGAGCACACCGCGGGGTAGCTTGCGGACTTCGACCGGGCTGAACAGGGGCCTCAGCTGTGACTGGATCCAGCGATCACGGGGGTTGTTGGTGGATACGTACAGACGACCGCCGGGTTTGAGCCGGGTGTGGAGGGTTTGGAAGAGTTCCTGAGCAGCTTCGGAGGAATCGGTTGTGAACGTGGGGAATACGATGGTATCCCATGTTCCGGCAGGCGGATCTGCATCGCAGACGATGGTGCATTCAGCAGCCCCGCGAACGTCACTGTCGGCGTTGAAGCTGTGCAGTGTGCGGCTGAAGAAGTGTTCCGGAGTGAAGAAGGTGAACCGCAGATCCGGCCGCGCGGATCGGAGCGCTGAGGCGAGGGTGGTGCCATGGAGCAGTACGACGAGTACTTCGGGCCCGGTGAGTTCTTCGGCGGCATCAAGAATGAGTCGGTCCGAGGCGGCTTTGAGGCCGCGTTCGGAGGATGCCGAACGAGATTTGGAGGCAGGCGAGGAGTCGGGAACAGATTTGCGGTGGGGCATGGAATGGCAATCAGTAGGCTTCTGCGGGCATATCGAGCGTGATGCGGCTGTCGCCGCCGTCAGTGCTGAGTTTCAGAGGAATCTTCCAAAGGCCTTCTGCGAGCCGGCACAGTCCCTTGCCGTCGGCATCGCAGTAACCGAATGACAGCTGCAGCATCAGAACGGCCTCGCCTGGCTGCCCACTGAGCGGTACGGTGAAGGCCACGCTGCCATCCTCAGCCGGTGTCACGCGGCTGCGAAAACCGAGCGCCGTCGCCGGGACCAGCGGCTGTTCTTCGGGGGCAAACACAGCCCAGCTGAGGGGAAATTGTGGATTCAGTTTCAGGCCTTCAGGAATCTGCAGACGCACGGTCACCTGCAGGGCATCTGTGGCTGCCAGAGTCTGCTGAGCCAATTCGACGGCCTTTGCGGGATCCGGCAGGTTGCTTTTGGGAGGGGCCACGGGCGGGGTTAGTCCGGCAATGGTGACTTCTGAGACACTGCGGTCTGCCAGACTCACGGAAAGGATGCGATGGTTGTTGGTATCGGCAATGAATAAACGGCCGTCAGCGATGGCAAGTCCACCGGGTTCGCTGAGCCGTGCCGGGTTGAGTTCAGGGCCTGGTTTGCCGTCGCCGAGCCACGTCGTGACGGCTGCGGAATCGAGTTCGATACGGCGAATTTTGTGATTGTAGGAGTCCGCGATGTAGAGCTGATTCTGGTCGATTGCGATCCCCAGCGGGTGCTGGAAACGCGCTTCAGCGCCGACCGCGTCAACATCTCCGAAGGCAAACAGCGACTGCCCTCGTGGCAGTTCGGATGTGCCAGCGACGGTCGACACACCGCTTCCGTCCAGCGGAATGCGACGGATGGCCGATCCCTCGCTGTCGACCAGGTAGAGCGTCCTGCCGGCGGCATCGGCGATGATTTCTGAGGGTTGCGCGAATGCGGCGTCGGCGAGTGGACCGTTGATCACGTCCTCACGGCCACTGCCCGCCCAGGCTGCAATTTGGTTTCCGCCCAGCTGGTGCGACCAGACCTGATGGGGGCCCGCCATGGCGATGTAAAGCGTGCCGCTCACGTGCACAATCGACCACGGGCTGTTGAGTGCAGTTGTCAGCAGGCCATCGCCAGGAGGCTGACCGGGCTGACCCTGACTGCCAGTACCGGCCAGTGTGGAAACACTGCCACTTTCAAGGTTCACGGTGCGAATCAGATGGTTCTCTGTATCCGCCACGTAGAGCGTATTGCCAACGAGCGCTGTACCCTGGGGCCGGAAGAATTCGGCTTCGGTGACCGGCCCGTCCCGGCGACCCGGGCGACCACTGCCGATCACCGACTGCAGCTCACCCGACAGTGAAGTCACCACAATCCGATTGTGATTGCTGTCCGTAATGAATAAACGTTGGCCTGCCGCATCCGCCAGTACTTTTCCGGGGTACCGCAGCGGTGTGACCCGGGCTTTGGATGCTTCAGATTCAAAGACCAGTGGTTTTTCATTGAGAGTACCGCGGTGACGGTGATAGGACACAAGTTTGCCAATCACAAGGTCCAGCAGTTCGCGGTTGCCTTCACCACTTTGAGAGCCGCAGTATTTGCCTTCGGGGTCGATCAGTGCCACTGTGGGCCACGCTCGAGTGCCGAATTTGCGCCAGATGAGCATCTCATTGTCGTTGACCACGGGGTGCTCGATCTCGTAACGCTGGATCGCCTCGCGGATATTCTGCGCGTCACGCTCGTTGTCAAACTTAGCTGAATGCACACCGATCACCACCAGCTGACCAGCGTATTTTTCTTCGAGGTATTTCAGATCCGGCAGGATATGCATGCAGTTGATGCAGCAGTAGGTCCAGAAGTCGAGCAGGACAATTTTGCCTTTCAGATCGGGAATAGTGAGTGGACGTGCGGTATTAAGCCACTCGGCACCACCGTCGAGGATGTCTTTCGGGACCTCAACGGCCCTGGGAAAAGGATTTTCCGGTTCCTCGGCCGCGGCCGGGGGAGCCTGCGGGGCCGGTTCGTCCGCCACGATTTGTGGATTCATGGCACCGAGCACAAAACAGTACGCCACCAGGGCGAGAATTTGTGGGCGAAACCGGAGCATGGCGGTAGTCCAGAGCAGGGCGGGGCAGTAG
>JBEAUF010000243.1:0-37044 GCA_041161565.1 Planctomycetota bacterium
ATGCCATCCAGCCTGACGATCAACAAACATCCACTCCATGGCAGTTCGTCGATGTCGCCGCAGAACTCGGACTGGACTTTGCCTATCACAACGGTCAGAGCGAATTCCGCAGCATTGTGGAGACTATCGGCGGAGGCTCCGCTGTTCTCGATCTCGACGGCGATGACTGGCCCGATCTGTTCCTGCCCCAGGTGCAGCCCGGCAGTGATCGACTGTTTCGCAACCTTCGCGGAACACGGTTTTACGACTGCTCAGCCGTCTCTGCGACCGATGGCACCGGACACGGGCTCGCCGCCACCGCAGCTGATTTTGACTGTGACGGCTTCACCGATCTGTGCGTTACTCGACTGGGAAGCTGTCGACTTCTGCGAAACAACGGCGACGGCAGCTTTTCGGACGTCACCACCAATTCCATCTCGTCCCGCATCGGTTGCAGCAGCGGCGCCTGCTTCGCAGATCTCAATCAGGACGGACTGCCGGAACTATTCGTGCTGAATTACGTCGAGGACTGGGAACGACGCTGCGTCAACAGCGAAGGACGCTATGCAGTCTGTGATCCACGCGAACTGCAGCCAGCCATCAATCGCCTCTATCTCAATTCCGGAGATGGTGACTTCGAAGACGTCACCGAGTCGTCCGGGCTGGCCGCATTTCCCGGCAGAGCCCTCGGAATCATCGCCGCAGACCTCAACTGCGATGGCCGGCTGGATCTGTTTGTGGCCAACGATGGACTCCCCAATTCCCTCTTCACTGTCGATGACACGGCATTTCAACTGCAAAACATCGCAGCCATCGCCGGCGTTGCTGTGCCGGAATCCGGTCGGGCCCACGCTGGTATGGGAGCAGCAATCGCCGACTTCAACGCCGATACACTCCCCGACCTGCTCGTCACAAACTTCTACAGAGAAGCCAACACTCTGTACCAGTCACTCGACTGCGGCCTGTTTGCCGATTTCTCACAACGCTCAGGCGCCGGCCCCCCCAGCCTGCTGCTGCTGGGCTTCGGTGTGCAGCCACTGGATGTGGAAAATGATGGACTGATGGACGCCGTAATCCTTAATGGCGACATCGATGATTACTCCGCTTCCGGCCGCCCATGGAAGATGCCCGTGAGCGGTCTCAGAGGACTGCCCGGCGGAAGATTCATGGACATGACAGGCAGCTGCGGATCAGACTTCGCCAGCCCCCAGCTCGGACGTGGCCTCAGTCGCCTCGACTTCGATCGGGACGGACGCCCCGATCTGGTCGCAGTACGACATGACGGCCCTGTCAGGCTGTTTCAAAACCGAACGCCTCAAAAAAATCCCTCTGCGCAACTCAGACTCGTTGGACCCGTGAATTATCGGGCCGCTGTCGGCACAGCACTCGACTGCATCCACCCCACGGCCGGCCAACGCCGCTTCTGGCTTTCAGCTGGCGATGGATTTGCCGCCACCAATGAACCCCTGCTCTCTCTTCCCGCAGAAAATGGTCAGGTTTCCGTCAGGATTGCGACCTACAGTGACCATGTGGAAAGCCTGAATGCCGGCACCTGGGCCTGTCGGCTGCAGACTTCCACGCCGCCACTCTTCTTCACGCTGCCCCGCTAGCCTGACCCCGACGCAACTACCGTGATCGATCCTGCAACCTCCGCAGAACCTCCGCACCCAACTCCGGTCCACGGTCAGCCGGCATCGAACGGTGCCATTCCAGCACCATGCTCGAAAGCCGCTCCGACAATTCCGGCAACTGCTCTGCCAGATTGTTCGTTTCCGCACGATCCTCCAGCAGATCATAAAGCTGCCTCCCGGAGCCGTCGTAATTGCACAGCAGCTTCCATTGCCCCTCACGCACTGCAAGGTCCGGCTGAGGTTCCATGAGGTCTGGTGGGGCATTCTTGCGATCGGGCGGACGCCGCCAGAAAATCGCGGCAGTCCGCGATCGCTGCTCACGCCCCAGCAAAGTCGCCGACAAATCTTCGCCATCCGGAGTCACCGGCGGCTCAAACTTTGTACCCGCCAGACTCAACAGCGAAGGCACCAGATCAAAGGCCGCAAATACCGAACTCTCATTGATGGTCCCCACCCGCGCCGGCTCCATAAACCCCGGTGCCCAGACTATCAGCGGCGAACGAATGCCGCCCTCATACAACTGCGTCTTCGCACCCCGAAACGGCCCCGCACTCCCCGCACCAGGCTCCGGCCCGTTGTCCGAACACAACACAATCACCGTGTTTCGCAACAGCTCCGAGTCGCTGCGAATATAATCAAACAGCCGCCCCAGCTGTCGATCCATCGATTGCAGTACCGCCAGATACAACCCGCGTTTGCTTTCCGACCACGCCTCAACCGGCGGCCAGAACGGACTGTGCACATCATCCGGCCAAACGTTGATGCAGAAAGGTTTCTTCAGCTGCCGCGACTGATCAATGAATGAAATCGCAGCATTAACGAATCCACCTGTGATTTCTGAACGCAGCATCCACGTTACCGGCTGCCCCAGTCGTTCCGCATCCGCCCAGATCCTGCCCGGCTCCTGCTGCCCGGGCTTCAATGTCAACGGCAGCAGCTTCGCTCCCATGCCCTCAAAGTTTGTGAGTGACTCATCGAAGCCGTACTGAGTGATCGTGGGGGCGTTATCCACGTCCCGCTGCCCGCCGAGGTGCCACTTGCCAAAATGGCCCACCGCGTATCCAGCGCGGCTGAGCTGCCGCGCCAGCGTCGGGGCGGAGGGATCCAGCCAGTCCACCACTCCACGACGACGATTGTCCGCCCGATTGCTCAGAAACGAAGTAATCCGCCACCGCTGCGGGTACTGACCAGTCGTCAGGGCGCAACGAGACGGCGAGCAGATCGGAGCATTCACATAGAACTGCGTGAATCGCAGGCCTTCCCTCGCCAGACGATCAATGTGCGGCGTCGATACCTCCGTGTTGCCAAAACACGAAAGATCACCCCAACCGTGGTCGTCGATCAGAACCACCACCAGATTGGGACGAGACACATCCAAGTGCTCTGCGGAATCTGCAGCGCCCGAAAACCAAAACAATGTCAGCCACAGACCAATACCGAAACCCCATAACCCCTGCACCCGCTCAGCCCCTTTCTCACTGCCCCATATCAAACCGCCGCCGGAGGACCCGCCGCCACAATTTCCGGATCAACGGCCGATGCATACTTCTCAAAGTTGTTGCGGAACCGCTCCGCCAGCCTCCGGGCCGCTGCTTCATAGGCAGAAGTGTCCCGCCATGAAAGCGCTGGCTGGAGCATTTCCTGTGGAACTCCTGGGCAGGCCGCAACAACGTCCAGCCCCATAATCGTATCGCGAACGATGGGGGCGCTGGCGAGTACTCCTGAGTGAATGCCGTCGATCACGGCGCGAGTAAAACGCAGAGGCATGCGGCTGCCCGTGCCGTAGGAACCCCCGGACCAGCCGGTGTTGACGAGCCACACTCGAGCACCAAACTTGCGGACTTTCTCGGCCAGCAGCTTCGCATATACGGCGGGATGCCAGACAAGAAATGGCCCACCGAAACACGGCGAAAATGTCGCCTCCGGCTCGTTGACACCCATTTCCGTCCCCGCCACCTTCGCCGTGTAACCGCTGATGAAGTAGTACATGGCCTGCTCCGGAGTAAGCCGGGAAACAGGCGGCAACACTCCGAAAGCATCACAGGTCAGAAAAATAATGTCGGTCGGATGGCCCGCCACACAGGGGATCCGCGCATTCCGCATGTGCTCAATCGGGTAGGCCCCCCGAGTATTCTGCGTGATGGAAGTGTCGTTGAAATCCACGTGCCGGTGCGCCTTGTCATACACGACATTCTCAAGCACCGCCCCAAACCGCAACGCCTCAAAAATCTCAGGCTCGCTCTCACGAGTCAGATAGACAGCCTTCGCATAACAGCCGCCTTCGATGTTGAAAATACCCGTGTCCGACCAGCCGTGCTCGTCATCACCAATCAAATACCGCCCCGGATCGGCGGAGAGCGTTGTTTTGCCCGTGCCGGAAAGTCCGAAGAGCACCGATGACTGGCCGGTTTGCCGATCACAGGTGGCCGAACAGTGCATCGACAAAATGCCCCGCGCAGGCAGGATGTAGTTCATGTAGGTAAACACAGCCTTCTTCATCTCACCAGCGTACTCCGTCCCCAGCAGAACGACCTCACGCCGCTCAATGCTCAGGTCCACACTCGTCCGCGATGTCATACCCGTCGTATAACGGTTGGCCGGGAAGGCTCCGGCGTTGTAAATCACAAAATCGGGCTCACCAAAATGCTCCAGCTCCTGGTCCGTGGGACGGATCAGCATGTTGTGCATAAACAACGCGTGATAGGGGCGTGCACAGATCACCCGCACACGCAGACGCTGCGCAGGATCCCAGCCGGCAAAGGCATCAACACAATAAATCCGGGAACGGGTGTTCAGGTAATCCACCGCTCGTTCACGATTAATACAAAATGTCGACTCGTCCAGCGGAAAGTTCACAGGCCCCCACCAAACACTGGATTCCGAATCCGGGTGCCGCACCACCCGCTTATCCTTCGGCGACCGACCTGTCTTTTCTCCGGAATACGCAATCAGACAGCCCGTATCCGAAATGCTCGTGCCAGGCTCGTGGCGAATTGCCTCCTCGTACAAACCGCCCGGGGACAGATTGCGGCAAATGTCACGGACGAAAATGCCATGCTGGCGGAGCGAAAACTGATTGTCCACGGCTGGGACTCCTGAGATCTTGTGGCAACACGCTGATCGACCGAAAAACGGGTGTGCGGATGCTGTGCTGAACCGCACAACCGCAAAGGGCACAAAGTGATCACTGCAAAGCGGGTTCCCGAATCGGTGAATTCGAGAAATCGAGCGGCCGTATGTTACCCCAGCCTCTCTCGCCAGTGTCAATCGCAGCCCTGATCCCCCCTGCCCAAAAAACAATCGAGGTCCGTGCAAATCTGCCCATCCCAGGCTACAATGCTGGCTGTCCCTCGTTTTTCCCCAGCTTTTTCGCTGCTTTCCTCTCCGAATCAAAGACCCCATCATGTCGCTGATCACCTCGGCTGACCCCGGCATCCTCTCCTGGAATGAACTCGCCGACCTCGTTCTCGAAGGTACCCCCATCTCACGTCAGGATGCCCTGCGAATCATTCAGGCACCCGACGAAGATCTGCTGGAAATTCTCCACGCCGCCTACCGCATTCGCCAGCGCCACTTCAGCAACTCCGTGCAGCTCTACTACCTCAAAAACGCCAAAAGCGGCCTCTGCCCGGAAGATTGCAACTACTGCTCACAGTCCAAAATCTCCGAAGCACCCATCGAACGCTACGCAATGCTCAACGCCGAACGGCTGCTCGACGGAGCCCGCAAGGCCGCAGAAAGCAATGCCCGCACATACTGCATCGTCGCCAGCGGCCGCGGACCAACCAACCGCGAAGTCGATCACGTAGCCGGCGTTGTCCGCCAGATCAAGGAAAAATACGGCCTGCACATCTGCTGCTGCCTCGGTCTGCTCGAACCCGAACAGGCCATCAAACTGAAAGCTGCTGGCGTTGACCGCGTCAATCACAATCTCAACACCAGCGAACGCTTTCACCCGGACATCTGCACCACCCACACCTTCCAGGATCGCCTCAATACTCTCAGCATCTGCCGCGACGCCGGACTTGAACTGTGCGCCGGCATGATCGTCGGCATGGGCGAACTCGATACCGACGTCGTCGAAGTTGCCTGCAAACTCGCCGAACTCGCCGTCGAATCCATCCCCATCAACTTCCTGCATGCCATCGACGGCACACCACTCCAGGCAAAACACGAACTCAATCCCCGCTACTGCCTCAAAGTGCTGGCCATGTTCCGCTTCGTCAACCCCCGCGCAGAACTTCGCATCGCCGGCGGCCGCGAAGTCAACCTCCGCTCCCTCCAGCCCCTCGGACTCTATCCCGCTAACTCCATGTTCGTCAGCGATTACCTCACCACCCCCGGCCAAAAAGCTGAAGAAGACTTCCGCATGATCGCGGACCTCGGGTTCCGCATCACCGCCGGTGACTACGAATCCTCAAAACTCCTGCAACACTGGAAAATCCCACACACCCAATCCAACAGCTGCTCCCAAGAGACCTGCGCGTCCTCCTGCGGACACTAAATATGCGAGCAATCCGGCTGGCTGCCGCCAACCTGAACCAAACTCCACTCGACTGGGACGGTAACCTGCAACGCATCCTGCAGGTCCTCCGACAGGCCCAGGATCAACACGTTCAACTGCTCTGCCTCCCGGAACTCTGCATCACCGGCTACGGCTGCGAAGACCTCTTCCTCGCACCGCACGTCTGGCAAACCGCATGGCAACTGCTGCAGCAAATTGTCCCCGCCACCAGCAACCTCACCGTAACCGTCGGACTGCCGCTCTTCCACAGCAATGGTGTCTTCAATACCGCCTGTCTGATCTCCGATCGTGCCATCATCGGTTTTTCCGCCAAACAGCACCTCGCCGGTGATGGTCTGCACTACGAACCACGCTGGTTCCGCCCATGGCCAGCCGGTCAGGTCGACCTCTACCGCCACGAATCCTCCGCATGGCCACTCGGTGACCTGCTCTTCGAACGCGACGGTATTCGCATCGGCCTCGAAATCTGCGAAGACGCATGGGTCGCCAATCGCCCTGGTGGCCGACTTGCCGAACGCGGCGCAGACGTTCTGCTCAATCCCAGCGCCAGCCACTTTGCCTTCGGAAAACACGACGTCCGGCGACGTTTTATCCTCGAAGGTTCCCGCGCCTTCTCAGCCGCCTACGTCTACGCCAACCTCTCAGGCAACGAAGCCGGTCGCGCAATCTATGATGGCGATGCCATGATCGCCTGCAATGGCGAAACTATTGCCTCCGCCAACCGCCTGCAATTCAATGATACCGGCCTCACCATCGCCGACGTCGATCTGCTCACCGCACGCACCCGCCGAGCCTCCGTACACGGACTGCGCTTCCAGCCCGATTCCACTGCCGCACAGCAGTCGTCACCCCAAATCATTCACATCCCAGGTTGCTTTGCCGCCCCACCTGCCGGAACCCACACCACCACCGCAGTACCCGCACACTCCGCACCAAACACCACCCCGCTCTCCAAATTCGACGAATTCACCCGCACAGCTGCCCTCGGACTCTTCGACTACATGCGCAAAACCCGCTCCTGCGGGTTTGTGATCAGTATGAGCGGTGGAGCAGACTCGTCAGCCTGCGCTGTACTCGTTCGCTGCATGGTCGAGCTCGCTGCCGCCGACCGCGGGTTTGAGACGCTCCGCCATGAACTGCACTGGATCCCCGGCGCCGATGACGCCAAATCCAGCCACGAACTCATGACCTGCCTGCTGGCAGGTGTCTACCAGAGCACCCGCAACAGCTCAGAAACCACCCGCAACGCCGCGGCAGAGGTCACCCGGAGGCTGGGCGGACAGTTCTTCGAAATCTCCGTCGATTCCATCGTCGAATCCTGCACACTCGCCGTTGAAGGCATGCTCGGACGACAACTCACCTGGGCAACTGACGACACCGCACTGCAAAACATCCAGGCCCGCACCCGCTCCCCAGCAATCTGGCTGCTCGCCAACGTCCGCAACGCACTGCTGCTCGCCACCAGCAACCGCTCAGAAGCCGCAGTGGGCTATGCCACCATGGATGGAGATACATCCGGTGGACTCGCACCTCTCGCAGGGATCGATAAAACCTTCCTCCGCGAATGGCTCCGCGTTATGGAAACCCATGGAGCCGGCGGCTGTGGTCCCTACCCCGCACTCCACAGCGTTAACCAACAACAACCAACCGCAGAACTCCGCCCCGCCGAATATCAGCAGACCGACGAACGCGATCTCATGCCCTACCCCATCCTCAACCGTATCGAACAACTCGCCATCCGAGACCGCCGCAGCCCCTCCGAAGTACTCGCCGAACTGCAGCAACAATCCCCGCCTATTGAGGCTGAACTGGCCAAAACATGGGTCACCCGCTTCTTCACACTTTGGTCTCGCAACCAGTGGAAACGAGAACGCTTCGCCCCCTCCTTCCACTTCGATGACCACAACCTCGACCCCCGCAGCTGGTGCCGCTTCCCAATCCTCAGCGGCGGATTCCACGAGGAACTGAAACAGCTGCGAAACAATCAATAGCCGTTTCCACTGAAATTGATCGCCCTCCCCCTGTAAGTTCCAGCCGGAATTGAGCGCACTTTTCCAGCGGCAGGGGTGCAGTTTCGAAATTCGGTGATTCCAGTCCGCCAACTGTTGGAGCGGTTTGGGAGCGAAGTGACAGTTTTAAAAAACGCCTCAGAGCAGAACTGCCGCTCTGCCAGAAGACTTGCCCTGGGATGGCGAAAACAACAAAAACCACAGGCATTTACACCCACTTCTCCTGCACGCGTCTTGTTAACACGAGTCCTGAATTCCCTGTGTTTCTCTGTGAAACTCTGTGTACTCTGTGGTTGAATAGGAACTCCATCTGCGCGCCGTTTCACCATCCCAGACTTGCCCTCAGGAAAGCAGTCCATGACCCAACACGGAATGACGACCTCGGTGGACAGTTGCAAGGCTGGAATAGCAGTGGCAGGCGGAGTTGCCTGCTGAGGGATTGAAAAGACCTCTCTCGTTGCGCGGTATCCGCTGCAGTATTACTAAACCCCGCCAGGCCCCCCTCCAGCAGGGACAGTCACTGCAACGGACAACACCGCCCAAGCCCGCTGCACTAACGGTTGTACCGACGATAACGACTGCACCGAACAAACCGGTCGCAGTGATTCTGACGCCCCCGCACCACGCCAGACGCCCCTTCAGCAGGGACAGTCACTGCAACGGACAACACCGCCCAAGCCTGCTGCACAAACGGTTGTACCGACGATAACGACTGCACCGGACAAACCGGTCGCAGTGATTCTGACGCCCCCGCCACTCGCCAGACGCCCCTCCAGCAGGGACAGTCACTGCAACTAACGACACCGCCCAAGCCTGCTGCACTAAAGGTTGTACCGACGATAATGACTGCACCGAACAAACCGGTCGCAGTGATTCTGACGCCCCCGCACCACGACAGGCGCCCCTCCAGCAGGGACAGTCACTGCAACGGACAACACCGCCCGGCCTGCTGCACTGACGGTTGTACCAACGATAACGACTGTACCGAACAACCCGGTAGAAGTGATTCTGACGCCCCAGCACCACGCCAGACGCCCCTCCAGCAGGGACAGTCACTGCAACGGACAACACCGCCCAAGCCTGCTGCACTAACGGTTGTACCGACGATAATGACTGCACCGAACAACCCGGTCGCAGTGATTCTGACGACCCCGCCACTCGCCAGACGCCCCTCCAGCAGGGACAGTCACTGCAACTAACAACGCCGGACGCGTCAGCTGGATTGACGATTGTGCCGACGACTACAGTTGCACCGGCTGCGAGTGTTGCAGCGATTATGATGATTCCGCACTCTACTGCCCTCGCTCAAATCGGGGACAGTTGCGGGAGCTGAGACGATGAGACGCAGGCGGTCAACTGGCGGGGCAACTCCGTCGCACACTCGGGGTGGCAGAGGCAGAGTCAGGGGCGGAAAAACTCGCAATTAGTACCCCTGCGGCGCAGGGGTGGTCGCGGCAAAACTGATCGGTGGCAGTTGCAGGCGACGACGGCAGTCATCGAGCATCGTCTGGGTGGCGCTGGCACCGATTCGCGTGACACCCAGTTCACGGCAGCGGAGCAGCGTGTCAAGGTCTCGCACTCCGCCAGCCGCCTTGACCTGCACCCCTGGTCCTGCATGCATCCGCATCAGTTGCAGATCTTCCAGCGTTGCACCGCTGCTGCCGTATCCCGTGGATGTCTTGACCCAGTCTGCCTCGAGCTCTGTGCAGATCTCACACAAACGAATTTTCTGCGCGTTGGTGAGGTAGCAGTTTTCGAAGATGACTTTTACTTTCTGGTCGGCGGCATGGGTGACTTCAATCACGGCCTGCAGATCTGAGCGGACGTAGTCCCAGTCGCCGCTGACGACACGGCTGATGTTACAAACGAGGTCAAGCTCTTCTCCGCCATCTGCCAGTGCCTGTCGGGCTTCAGCGACTTTGACGGAGGTCCGATGTCCACCGTGAGGAAAGCCGATCACAGTGCTGGCGCGAACTCCGCTACCCTGCAGAATATCGGCGCAGCGTGCGAGATAGTGCGGCTGAATACAAACACTTCCGGCCTGGTAAATGGCGGCCAGTCGGCAGCCCGTTTCAAATGCTTCAAGCGTTGTTTCCGGTCGGAGCAACGAGTGGTCGATCATTCGGGAAATATCGGTGTACGAAAACTCCACGTTACCACTCCCCGCTGCGGCGGAATTTCTCACGAGCATTCTGTTGAAACTGCTTTGATGCATCACCCAGCTGCTGCAGGATTTGTTCCATTGTCAGGCCGGCAGTATCGCGAGCAGCTCGGATGACGGTTTCGCATTCATTTGTGTCCATGAAGCGAGCTGCATCGAGGATCTCGTGATGTTCGTCGCCGGTGAGCACCAGAAAGCCGTGCTTGTCAGCGTGTATCAGATCGCCGGGCTGAACCTTGCGGCCGAAGACTTCCACTTCACAGTTGAATTCCACCGGCCAGACAGCGGCGTGTCCCACGCAGAGTCGTCGGGCAAGTGCCTTGAAACCGGCGTTGGTCATTTCGTCGAGGTCTCGAATGGCTCCATCTGTGATCGTGCCAACGCAACCGAGTGCTCGGTGGATATTGGCGTTGACTTCCCCCCAGAAGGAGCCGATAACGGCGGGTTTGTCGAGGTCCTGAATTACGACAATTTTCGGTCCAGGGACGGACGCAAGGTAACGTCGGTACTCGCTGACGGCTGTCGCACGCTGCTTGCGGTGTGCCGGATTGGACGGTTCCACTTTCAGCGTCACAGCATATCCCACCATCGGTCCCATTTGTGGCATGAAATCCCGAGTCTCCTCGAGGTTCACAGCATCGCGACAGTGATCGCGGCGAGTGATCTGTTCCCAGCCGTTGAAGATGGTGGGTGTGTTCCAGCGTTTCAGCTGGAGCAAATCTGCATGAGTCAGAACTCGTGAATCGGACATGCGGACAGCCTTTTGATTACTCGACGGAATCAGCCCACCAGAGATTGCCGGCTCAGCGCTTCAGCCGCATGGTTACCTCATCAACAACGCGATTGGCCGGAATACGTTCCTGGACAAGCGTATCGCGGTCGCGAATGGTGACGCACTGATCGCGGGCCGTGTCGCCGTCAATCGTGATGCAGAAGGGCGTACCGATTTCGTCCTGTCGCCGGTACCGGCGACCGATAGCGGCCTGCTGGTCGTACTGGACGCTGAGCCCTGCGGCCTTGAGTTCGCCGTAGATTTGCATCGCCCGCTCAGGCATGCCGTCCTTTTTGATCAGCGGGAACACGGCAGCCTTGACCGGAGCCAGACGCGGGTGGAACTTCATCACGACCCGTTCCTGCATCGCACCGTTTTCGTCCGGCTGCTGATCTTCATGGTAGGCTTCGCAGAGAAATGCGAGCGTCCCGCGATCGGCACCGGCGGAAGGTTCGATGACATGGGGGATGAAACGTTCGCGAGTTTGATCATCGAAGTAGCTCAGGTCCTTTCCGCTGCCCCGATGTTTCGGCTGCCCATCGGCGGTGCGTTCCAGCTCCAGTTCGCCGGCAGCGTTTTTGGCAAGCTTGCCTTCCATGTGCGACCGCAGGTCAAAGTCACCACGGTGAGCAATCCCTTCCAGCTCGCCGTATTCGCCGGCATTGAGGAACGGGAAGGCGTATTCGATGTCCGCTGTACCCACGGAGTAGTGGGCGAGTTCGTCCTGGTGGTGATCACGCAGAATCAGACGGTCGCGAGTAATGCCGAGGTTCAGGTACCAGTTGTAGCGACGGTCGCGCCAGTAGGTGTACCAGTCACGTGACTGCGACGGGTGACAGAAGAATTCAATTTCCATCTGTTCGAATTCACGCGACCGGAAGGTGAAGTTCCGCGGAGTGATTTCGTTGCGAAAACTCTTGCCGACCTGGCAGATGCCAAACGGCAGCTTCACGCGGGAGCTGTCGACGACGTTCTTGAAATTCACGAAGATCCCCTGGGCCGTTTCCGGACGCAGGAAGGCGGCGTCCTCTTCTGACCCCAAAGCACCGATGATGGTTTTCATCATCAGGTTGAACTCACGCGGTTCGGTGAGCTTGCAGCCTGTGTGCTCGCCCACCGTTTTGCTGGGCTTCTGCGGGCAGGGTGTGGACGGTATGTGGTCCTGACGAAAACGCCCCTTGCAGGCGTGACAGTCAACCATCATATCGTGAAACAGATCATAGTGACCGGAACATTTCCAGACCTGCGGATGCATGATGATGGCTGATTCCAGCCCCACCATCTGGAAGGTCGACGGCGCCCCGGCTGGCTGCAGCAATTCGTTGTGCGCAGACACCATGTCGTGATACCAGACATCGCGGACATTCCGCTTGAGTTCAGTGCCGAGCGGACCGTAGTCCCAGAAACCATTCTGGCCGCCGTAGATTTCGGAGTTTTGAAAGATAAAGCCCCTGCGTTTGCAGAGGGCCACGATTTTATCCATCGAACGCGACATGAAAGACAACTTCCAGAGCTGGTGACTGACGGCAAACCTGCCCCGCGCCGGATGCCAGAGGCAGAAGCCGCACAGTCTGACGGGAACCGCCAGCAGTGTCCAGGTCAGTTCCTCCGACTCACGAAACGCCGCTCTTTTTCCCACCCCGCCACGGCCATGATGGAAACTGACAGAATTCGACGGAAACTGACGGAATTCAATCAAAATCGAGCACGGATTTGATTGGTTTCCGTCATTGCCACAACAGCGCCGTGTGCAACCGACGACAGTCACAGCGTATTCCGTTCAGCGTTTGCTGACGGCAGCCGGACATGGAGACCATGCAATCAAGGGGCCACGCCCAACAGAACTTACCTGGCTCGCAGCAGGCACTTGCCCTGAATTCCGGAATCTTCTGCGGCGCGAATGGCGGAGGCGGCTTGTTCAAGCGGCCAGCTGCCGGCAATTTCGGTGCTCAGAATGCCGCTGCGAATCAGTCTGGTCAGGCGACGAACAAGCCCGAGACGGAACAGCAAGCCGCGCTGCTGCACGAAGTTGCCCAGCCAGAAACCCTCGACCGAACTACCGACTGTCATCAGGGTGCGGGGGGAAAAGGTGAGTGGCTGGCCGCTGAGCGTGCCATAGGCGAGCATCCGACCGGCGGGGCCGAGGCTGCGAATAACGGCTGAACCGACAGCGCCCCCCACCGCATCGACGGCGTACAGCAGTCCGCTGCTGCCGACGGCGGCTCGGATGTGGTCCGGAAGTTCCAGGGCTGCGTCGTCACTGCTGCAGACAAGCACGGCATCAGCGCCGAGCTGCCGCAGTTCGGCGACCTGAGCTTCGCGGCGAACAATGTTGAGCGTGCGGAAACCGCAGAGCTTTCCGAGTCGAATGATCATGCGTCCCAGTGCGGAGCCGGCGGCGGTTTGCAGGAGCCATGCACCAGCGGGCACTTTGAGGACTTCACGGGTCATGACCCATGCGGTGGCAGGGTTGACGAAGAAGCAGGCAGCCTGTTCATCGCTGAGTCCGCTGCTGACAGGCACGATCTGCTGGTCGGGCACAATCGCGTATTCACTCCAGTTCCCTCCGGCACGATTGAGCACGACCACTCGCCTGCCGGTGAACAGTTTACCGCGCCAGCCGCCGCCGGAAGCTTCGACGATGCCGACACCTTCGAAGCCGGGGACAGCCGGGCAGACCGGCGGCACAGTGTAGTGCCCGCGAATGTACATCAGGTCGGAGGGGTTAACGGGTGACGCCAGCATTCGCACACGGACCTCACCGGGGCCGGGTTGCGGCAGCGGCAGGTCGGTCAGCCGAAGCACGGAAGCAGGATCTCCGGGAGCGGAGAACTGGAGGGATTTCATGTGGAGCCGTTCACTTTTTCTTCGGACTGAATTTGTGTGTGGGTTGTCCGATGATGCCTTCGGCGGCTTCCATGAGCGTTTCGGAGAGGGTGGGGTGGGCGTGGATGGAATCGGCCAGATCACGGGCCGTGGCACCCATCTCGATGGCCAGCACAGCTTCGGCGATCATTTCGCCGGCTCCGGGCCCGGTGATGCCCACTCCGAGCACGCGTTGTTTGCTGTTTTCGACAATGATCTTGGTGAGCCCTTCGGTGCGGGCGAGCGTTTGGGCGCGACCAGAGGCGGCCCATGGGAAGCGATAGACCGTAACGTCACGGTTCTGGGATTTCGCTTCATTTTCCGTAATTCCGGCCCAGGCAACTTCGGGGTCGGTGAAGACCACGGCAGGAATGGCGATGTTATCGAATTCAACGGGTTCGCCAAGGAGTGTTTCGACGGCGATTTTGGCTTCTCGGGTGGCTTTGTGGGCCAGCATCGGTTCTCCGGCAACGTCACCGATGGCCAGCAGTTTCGGGTCGCTGGTTCGTTGATTGCGGTCGATGCGAATGAAGCCTTTTTCGTCGAGCTGTGCGAGGGTGTTCTCAAGTCCCAGATTGCGACCGTTGGGGCGGCGACCGATGGAAACCAGCACGCGATCAAAGGTCTGCCGCGGCTCGACGCCCTCGCCCTCAAGAGTTGCCGTGATGCCGTCGGTGCCGGCTTCGAGTTTGGCGACTTTGGTGTTGAGATGGATGGCGTGGAAGTGGTGGGCAAGGCGTTTCTGCAGGGGAGTGACCAGGTCGCGATCGGCCCCCGGAAGCAAACCCGCCGTCATTTCGACCACAGTCACTGCGGAACCCAGGGCGGCGTAGACACTGCCCATTTCGAGCCCAATGTAGCCGCCACCGATGACCAGCAGTCGGCGGGGCACGTCCTTCAGTTCGAGAGCACCGGTGGAATCCATGACGCGGTCATCGCCAATGGCAAAAATCGGCGGCATGGCGGGCTGAGATCCGGTGGCCACGATGCAGTGCTGGTAGTCCAGTGTTTTTTTGCTGCCATCCGGGAAGTTCAACTGCAGGGTGCCGGAGTTGAGGAACTGACCACGGGCTTTGATGAGCTCCACACCGCGGGCTTTGCAGAGACCTTCGATGCCGCCGGAAAGGTTGCCGATCACAGTGTTCTTGAAGGTGCGAAGCTTATCAAGCTGGATCGTCGGCCTGGCAAAGACCACGCCGTATTCAGCAGCTTCCTCGGCTTCGTGGAGCAGTTTGGCGACGTGCAGAAGGGCCTTGGATGGAATACAGCCGCGGTTAAGACAGACGCCGCCGGGCTTGACGCCGTCGTCGATCAAAACCACCTTCATGCCGTGGTCTGCAGCAGCGAAGGCCGCGGGATAGCCGCCGGGACCGCCCCCGAGCACAGCAAGTTGGGTGGTGATATCTGCCATGTGACTGGATGTTTTCCGATGGTTTTAATGGGCTGTGAAAGCTTTGGCCGAGGTATTTCCCGGCGGCCACACTGTAGACAGTCTGCCCGGAGTTTTCAAAACACCGGGCTGGGAGTTTGCGTTTGCGGGGCAAATCGGGAGGGCACGATCACCAGCCTCGGCAGAGACCGCGTCTGTTGTGGATTACCCGGTACAGTCCTGCAGCACCGGTGAAGACCGCCTGACTTTCCGCTGGCCGTGTCCGCCGTATGCCCTTCGGCAAACCAGACGACATCTCTGCGGAACTGCAGAGCATCCTCCAGAGCAAGGTCGCGATAAACGCGTTTGACAGTTCAATGCGTGATGACGCCGACCAGCACGCGGGGATGAAGGGGAGGCTGCCCACTGTCACTCGCGCAACCCCTTTCCAGTAATGTCCAGTCGACCTGCGAAAGCTACGCGTCGAGGCATCTGACAGGATCATCGCGGCTGATCAGATCGTCGACCGTCGCTGATGGAAGCCCCAGCGCACATCGAGTATAGGGAGGTACAGCCGCGGACATTTGACGTACTCCGGGCTCAGAACGGAAGCGGCGGCGGGGACGACGCAGCAGTGTTCAGCAGCGAGTGGTGGGGACCTGAGCAGGACCTGCGTGCCCGGTCCGCGACCGGCAGACATCGAGAAAAGTATGAGGAAGCTCGGCGAGTGGCTGGAGGTGCGCAGCAGACACCGCCCGTCAGTTCAGGTGACGGGCGGTGGATTTCAAGCCGCGTACAATCCGGCGGTGCCGGGTCTGCCGAACGTGTCAGCCGATTTTCATGGCGGCTGCGAGGATCTGTGAAGTGCTGGGACGCATGATTCGCGGGTCCACCATTTCGCCGCGCTGCAGGGTGCCGCGGATGTCCTTGCCGCTGATGGACCACGGTTTTTCGTCCTTGTGACGTTCCATCAGATCCACGCGGCCGACGGATTCGTAGTAGGCCGCGAAGCCCACGTTGACAGTCCTGATCTTCAGGTCACCAGCGAGCTTGCCGAAGATCTGCTGAGCGTCGAAGTCACCCCAGATGGCTTCCCCGTTGTGGTAGGGTGCATCGGCATGTTTGCGGCCGATGATCAGATGGGTGTAACCCATGTTCTGGCGATAAATGCCGTGCATGACGGCTTCTTTGGGACCGCCGTAGAACATTTTGATGTCGAGACCGAGCAGTACGACGCGGTCGGGTACGGATTCACCGCGGGGTCCCCAGAGCGACTGATCGCTGTCACCGTCGCCGAGAGCACGGTCGCTGATCAGCTTTTCGTAGGTCTGCATGCGGATTTCGGCGTTGACGTCATCGCCCTTCACTTCGCCGATGAGCGGGTTCAGGCAGGCGCCGGCGTTATGGCCTTCGCGGAGCAGCGTTTCGAGGCCGTAGACGAGGGCATATTCATGGGCCCGGTGCAGTGGGTTGCGAGTCTGGAAGGCAACAACGGCGTTCCAGCCTTTTTCGGCGAGCAGCCGGCGAACTTCGCGGGGAGTGAGCACATAGCGGCCGAAAGCCGGGTTTTTGGGCTGGGGAAGCACGCGGATTTCGCCGCCGATCAGGTGCGACTTGTCGGCTTCTCCCTTGATCACCATGTCGGCCCCCGGGTGATCGATGCGGTCGGTGAGGTAGACCGAGCGGAGGTATTTCAGTTTTGGCCAGGCGTAAACGTCGTTGATTTCGAGTGTCGCGACGATGTCGCCGGAAGGGGCGGTGAGGGCAACTTTCTGGCCCGGTTTGAGGCTTTTTGCGAGTTCTGCGGTGACGGGAAAGGCGAGCGGAATGGTCCAGGCGTAGCGGGCCCCATTGCTCACCACGAAGCACTCGTCGAGCACCTGGTTGTAGACGGCGGAGTTCATGGGGCCGGTGAGCGGACTCAGGGTGCCGTCACCGAAGCGGTAAACGGTGGACAGGTCAGCGGCGGATACCGGGACGGCTGTGAGGGTGCGGGCTTCGGCGAGGAAGGCATCGCGTTCGTCGGCGCCCACAGTGCGGCATACGGGCTCAGACAAACCTCCATGGGGTGCAATCAAATCAGACATTTGTGGAATTCCTTAGGGGCTTCCGTCAGAAGGGCAGGTCGGGGGACAGGAGAGCAGCCGGTAGATGCGGATGCACCGGCGGCGGAAAAAATCTTTCGGGACCGTAGAGAAACGGGGCAGGAGAGTCAAGAAGAGCCGGGCGGGAGCGCGGAGATCGGAATTTGGGTTGGTAGCGGGCGGGTGGCGGGCCGGGCTCCGGGCAAATCGGGAGATTCGGCAAGTTCATCAAACAAGCGGCAAAATCAGCATCGGGATCTCTGTTGAGACTGCTGCGCCGGATTTCATGGGCCGATTGAACAGTCGAATACGGACTTTGCTGTACGCACGCTGCGCTCGAATTCGCTATGAAAACGCGATATTCGCGGCAGATCTGTTTGCAGCGAATTCATTTTTTCGAGAAGATTGGGTTCCCCATCTATTTCCGGCAAATTACCTGTATTGCTGATTTTCGCTCGGTTGAAGGCGTTGGTTTTGACTCATTCGCTCGTCTGCAGTGACTGGCCGGATTTGCGGCTGGGTACAGGCGTCAAGTGGGCAGAATGCTGCAGATGTCCTGAAACCACTGTGAAAACACTTGTTTCCAGTTGATTTGCCTGCAGTGTGCTGCCTTGTTTTTATCTGTGATTTTTCAGGGTTGACGCAATGCTGATTTCTGCCTGGTTGACTGCCGTTCGTAACCGTCTGATCCAGACTCGATCCCCGGTGAAGCGGCGCAACACAGTGCGGGCCGAGGCTCGCCTGGAAGATTCTCTGGAATCCCGAGCCCTGCTGGCCGGGCCCTCCCTCGTGGCCGTTCGCCCGAACATTGGCGCGTTTCTGACGCCCGGTGAGACTCGCAACATTGCCCCGCGGGAACTCACGCTGCAGTTCAACCCCGGTCAGCAGATCGACGCGTCGAATAATCGACTGTTCAACAATTCTCCCATCGAAGTCATGCGATCGGGCCGCGACGGCAGCTTCGCGGACGGCAATGAGATTCCGGTAACGCTGGGTTACGTGGGACTCGGTGCCACCGCAGAGGACGTTGTCATCCGCTTCGCCGAGAACCTCCCGGACGACTACTACCGCATCACCATTCGCGGCAGCGGCGGCAATCCGCTCCGCAATGTGAATCTGGAAAATTTCGTCAGTGGCACATCCAGTCCGGATGGTACCTTTGATTTCCGGCTGAATCTTGCGCCTCAGGTGAGGGCCATTGTTCCGCAGCCAATGATGCGCAACGTTGATGGATCACTCACACAGCAACGCAACACCATTGTTGTGTACTTCAACGAAGATACGCTCGACACCGCGTCCGCTCAGAACGTCAACTTTTACCGCCTGCTGTATACCCGCAGCACATCAGAGAACACAGACGATGTCCTGCACCTGCCGACGTCCGTAGCCTACAGTCCTGTCAGCAACACAGCCACCCTGACGTTCGCTCAGCCAATCGACCAGCTCTCCGGCAACGGCACGTATCGCCTCCGCATCGGCACCGACGAAGCGATTCCGCTGCCACCGGTCTCAACGTCGTTCAGTGAGATCTTCACCAGCAGCTTCGGAACCACCGGAAGCAATCTCGCCACTGTCACAATTGAGCCGCTCGTGTCCATCGACGGCAGCCCGATTACTCTGCAGTTCACCAGCAGCGCCCTGAGTACGCAGGGGGTCCCGGCGGTGAGCGTTAATGGCCGCGCCATCAGCGTCACCCTCGATTCCACAGGCGGCACCACAGCCGCCCAACTCTTCTGGGCACTCAACCTGCATCCGGTGACGTCCAATCTCGTCCGCACCCGAATCTCCGGTAACCCTGACTCATCGCTGGCCACCGGAACCCTGCCGGCTCTGTTTTCCTTCAGCGACCCTGGCTCCTCCTATTCCGCCAGCTTCGACCTCGGTGCCCTCTCTGCTCAAAGCCGCGTTATCTCCGGTCAGATTCTGTCGCGCGCCTATCCGTTCGACTTCCCGGGAAATGGCGACGAGCCCGGCCACCGCGACATCAACGTGCCCCGCGAGACGCACCTCGAGCTGCCGCTCGACCAGGACTCCCAAATCACCACCCTGTACTACAACTTCCAGCGAAACTACGGCTTCAATCCCCAGGGCCAGGCACTTGCCAATCTGATCACGGAAAATCAAAAGCAGCGTGCCCGCGAAGTCTTCAGTCTTTACGCCCGGCACCTTGGAGTGCAGTTCGTGGAAACTGCCAATCAGGGCTTCACGATTGTCACCGGAGACCTCCGCGCGATTGATGCGTCGATCATCACCGGTGCTGGTGGTGTGACCGGCTTCTTCAGCCGTGCTCTGAACCTTGCCATCATGGACAATGCCGAAGTCTGGGATGACTCCTACGCCGGCTCGTGGTTCACGACCTGCATGCATCAGGTCGGGCATTTGCTGGGAATGGGTCACGCTTACGATCTGCCCGACCTGACGGTCATGGGTGGATTCGACGGTCCCACGGTTCAGACCACCACAGCCGAACCCGACTTCCCGGGTGATGCCGACATCGTCCACGGACAGGCGCTCTACCGCCCGGAAAGCCGTGACATTGACCTCTACCGGTTCACGCTTCCCAACGCGGGGCAACTCACCGCCGAAACCATCGCTGAGCGGCTTAACGACTCCAGTCTGCTCGACACCGTAATCCGCCTGTACCGTCAAAACCCCGACGGCAGCCGCACGGCCATCGCTGCGAACGACGATTACTTCAGCGAAGACTCGATGCTCGCGCTGGATCTTGAAGCCGGCACCTACTTCATTGGCGTCAGCGCCAGTGGCAACGATGCCTACGACCCAACCATCAACGACAGCGGCATGAACGGCACAACCCAGGGCCGCTATGAACTGCGTCTGGTGTTCCGTCCCAACGCTGCCAACTCCATCGTTGACTCGGCACTCAACCAGCCGGCTCAGCGGTTTGACGGCGACCAGGACGGCGTTGCCGGCGGCGTCTTTAATTACTGGTTCCGCGCCGTTGACCCGTCACGCCTGCGAGTTGTTGACAAGACGAACTTTGCCTCGCCCGGTATCCCAAACCTCTATCGCACCATTTCCGCTGCCTTCGCGGCAGCCCAACCCGGAGACGTGGTGCGGATCGTTGGCAACGGTGGTACCGATGGCGACGTAAGCACCAAAGTCGACAATCTGCCATACCAGATCGGTCTGGATGACAGCGGCTTTGAACTGGCCGATGGTGGCACCATGGACATTCCGGCGGACGTAGCCGTCATGATTGACGCCGGAGCGATTATCAAGTTCCAGGATGCTGTCGTCGGCGTCGGCAGTTCCTCCGTAACCGTTGACCGTGGTGGTGCAACCCTGCAGGTGCTTGGCACCCCCTTCCAGGACGTCACCCTCACCTCCTGGCGCGACGAAACCATCGCCGGTGACACGACCCCCACTCCCACCACCCCACGACCGGGCAACTGGGGAGGTATCGTCTTCCGCCGCGACGTGGACACTTCACAGGGTCGGCTGAATTACGAACTCAAAGGACAGTTCCTCGACTACGTTGCATTCTCGTCGATGCTCTACGGCGGCGGCAAGATGCAGGTGGATTCAGTTGAGCAGATCGTCAACCCGATCACGATGATCACCGCTCGCCCCTCCATCTACAACAACTTTATCACTTTGAGCGAGGACTCTGCGCTCTCCGCCGATCCCGACAGCTTTGAGGAAACCACGTTTTCAGCGCCCGCCTTCCAGGCCGTCGCATTTACTCCGGACTACGGCCGGATCGGCCCCGACATTTATGGCAATCGCCTGATCAACAACTCCAACAACGGGTTGTTCGTTCGCATTCAGACCGCCGCCGGTGAACCCACGCGTCAGATGACCGTGGCCGGGCGGTTCGATGATAAGGACATTGTCCACATCATCTCAGAAAACCTGGTTGTTCGCGGTACCCCGGGCGGTCCGTTCCTCGAAGTCGACGCTCCCCCGGTGGTATTGGTCACAGTCACCCCGCAGGCGGGCAATGGCACCCTTGCAGCCGGAACCTACAATTATCGCATCGTATACGTCGATGCCTCAGGCAACCAGAGCCCACCGTCGCTGGTTACTCGCAGCGCCACTGTGGCAACCGCCAACAGCTCAATTCTGCTCGGGAATCTGCCGCCCGCCGCGGCGCCTTACACGTCACGACGACTGTTCCGATCCACTGACGCTGGCACCGGCCCGTATACACTCATCGCCAATCTCAACGCCTCTGCCACCACCTACACCGACAACGGCACAACTCTCACCGGCATCCTCGACGAGACGCTCGCCGGACGCAACCGCGCTCGCCTTGATGCCAGCCTCGTGGTAGACCCGGAACTGATCGTCAAGCTCGAAGGTTCCCGCATCGAAGTCGGTATGGGCGCACAGCTGGTGATCGAATCGGAAGGTGGCCGCGAAGTCATTATCACGTCCCGCCTCGACGATCGCTACGGCATCGGCGGCACGTTTGACACCAACAATGACGATCGCCTGGGAGCGACTGAGACTGCGCCCAGCCGGGCTAACGGTACCGGCATGTGGGGCGGCATCTACCTCGCCCCGGGATCAACCGCCAGTATCGATTATGCACTGGTGACTTTTGGCGGCAGCGTGATTCCCACGGAAGGCAACTTTGCGGGCTTCAATGTGATCGAAGCCCATCAGGCAGACCTGCGGATTACGAACAGCATTTTTGAGGAAAATCGTGACGGTACCGGCGGCACTGCTCCCGCCGGCCGATTCGGCCGCACCGCCAACGCCTCGGGAACCCTGTTTGCCCGCGGCAGTCAGCCCATCCTCATCAACAATATCTTCCGCGATAACTCCGGGCCCGCGTTGTCCATCAACGCCAACGCAATGACTACCGGCCTGCAGGCGGACTCCGGACGAGTTACGGGGCTTTCCCGCACCTTCTCCGGATACGATCACAATCAGGGGCCGCTCATCGATCGCAACCTGATGGGTCGCAACGCCATCAACGGTCTCGTCGTCCGTGGAGAAACACTCACCACCGAAACCATCTGGGACGACACCGACATCGTCCATGTGCTGCTGAACGAAATTGTCATTCCCAACTTCCACACCTATGGCGGGCTGCGGCTGAACAGCGATCCTGACGCCAGCCTCGTGGTTAAGCTGGGCACCAACGCCGGATTTACCGCGGCCGGCAAGCCGCTCGATATCGACGACCGCATCGGCGGTATTCTGCAGATTGTTGGCCAGCCATTCTTCCCGGTCATCCTGACGGCCGTTGCCGATGACAGCGTTGGATCCGGATTTGACCTCGCAGGACTACCGCTGAAGGACACCAACGGCAACGGTCCCAGTTCGGGCGCCCCGGGTGCCTGGCGGAGCATTCTGATTTCGCAGTATGCCCACGATCGCAACGTCGAGGTTTACAACGAGCGCGAAGTGGTCACAGTGACTGCTCCCGGCACCAACGCCACAGCGCGTATTGCTGAGTTCCTCGGAGATCTGGGCCGACAAAACTTCCGCATTCGCAATCCGGACGGGACCACGACGATCCAGAAGACCAGCGATGACAATCTGCGGCTGGGCTTTGAAGTTCACGGCACCATCAATGCCCCGGGCGACGTCGACGTTTACAGCTTCAAGGCCACAGCCGGCAGCGAAGTCTGGATCGACATCGACCGCACCACCCACGCCCTCGACACTGTTGTCGAGCTGGTCTCCTCCACCGGACAGATCATCGCGCTGTCAGACAACAGCCTCGACGAGTCCGTTAACCCATCGCTGCTGTTCAAAAACAGCACGAACCTGCAGGCGAACTCGCTTCACAAATCTCAGTACATCAGCGATGACCTGTATGGCACGAATCAGAAGGATGCCGGTTTCCGAGTCGTGCTCCCGGGCACTGTTGGCAGCACCGGCACCTTCCACGTTCGAGTGCGGTCCAGCAATATCGATTCGCTTTCTCCCACAGCCAATCGTGCCGACCTCACAGACACGTCAAAGGTATTCAACGGACTCACGTCTGGCAGTTATCGACTGCAGATTCGTCTGCAGGAAACGGACGAAGTACCCGGAACCACGGTGCGGTATGCAGACATCCGCTTTGCAACCAACGGCATTGAGGTTTACGGACAGCCCGTGCACTCGCCGCTTTCCGGAGAATACACCGAAAGCCTGTTGCCGAACGACGGCCCACAGAGCAGCGGACAGCAGAATGTCGGCAATATTCTGAACACAGACCGGGCCGCCGTCGCCATCGCCGGCCGCATCTCCGCTCCCACCGACGTGGATTTCTACCGCTTCAGCGTCACGTATGACGACATCCAGCAGATTCCCGGGCACACCAATCCCGATCGCTTTGCGTCAGTTATTTTCGACGTGGACTATGCGGATGGCATGTCCCGCGGCAATCTCCAGGCTCACATTTTCGACGCGGAAACCAACAGGCTCATTCTGACGGCCCGTGACTCCGGCATTTCCGACGACCGAGGCGGTCCGCTGGAAGGTGCCGACATGGACGATCTGTCTCGCGGCAGCGTGGGCGCTCTCGATCCGTACATCGGTCCATTCGAACTTCCTGAAGGCGACTATTATCTTGTTGTCGCGCCCAACTCCATGTTGCCAGCCGTCCTTAACCAGACGCTGGTCGCAAACCCGGTGAGCACGCTGGTGCGTCTTGAACCTCTGCCCTCCGTGACACGCATCTTCGATGCTCACTTTGGGGCGAATGCGATTTCCACGCCGCCAAAGTATCAGTTCGCTGACGGGGAAGAAGGACAAAATGTTATTCAGTACCATCTCGGGGACATTCCGCTTTTCGCGAGTAATGGTGCTGCAGTAACAACGCGAAATTCCTTTACGGGTGTTAGGACAACAACGTTGAACAGTAGTCCCATCGGGAACCATGACGAGATCCAGATGCGTCAGGATGGCGAACTGTTCACATGGGTATTTAACAGTGCGACAGACGGCGGAGCATCCATCTACACAAGACTGCACACCGGCACCGGAGCCCCAACAGCAATCGGTGACGATGGCATCCTGACTTTCAACTTCGACGCCAATGGAAACGTAGTCAGCTCCAACGCGGGAACACTTGTAACCGCATTTACCTATGTAAATCCGAATGACAATGGCGGTCGGATGGTGGCAACGCGCGGAGACGCTCCCGCATTCGGCTACTCGACAAATATCCTTTACCGGTTCAATGTCCGCACCGGAGCAGCCATTTCAAGGACCGGATCTTTGCGGACTGGTAATGCAAGAGCAGCCGGTCCCGCAGGAACCGACGTTGTTGAGGAGGCGATCCTGCCCACGCAGGGCAACGGCATTATCAGTGGTATAGCATCTCGGGATGGCGCCAATTATTTTGCCGTTGATAACACCGGACGTCTGTATCACTATGTCGTCGGCGGGGGCACAGCAACAACGATCGCCACTGTGCGTTACCGCGTCGACCGACTGGATCCCACAAGCGCTTTTGCTCAGTTTACCGGCCTGACTTTTGGTCCCACCACTGTTGAGAATGGTGCCTACGCGACGACACTTTTTGCCTCCGATGCCGCCGGAAACCTCTACGCGATCGCTGCTTTACCGGATCCAGCGGCTGGGATTGCCTTCGGAGACGAATTACCGTTTTTCTATGACGGACAGACCCGAGTTCCAATCGGCCAGCAGATTGGAATTACGTTCGGGACACTTCAGCGGAATCTCTGGGGAACCACCGCAAATCGAGCAAATGACATTGACCACATTTTGAATACCAGCATTGATGGCACTCGAAACGAGGCTGGGGGCGGTGCCAGCCTGTACTTCGGAAATCAGGCAGCAGGTGCGACGGTAGGGAACAAAAACGATCTCGGCCGTCTTGTCACCGATCCCGACGTCTTTAACTATGACTTCCCCGGTGGTGCTCATGGCACCTTCCTGAGCAACACATTCAGCCTCGAAGGCTACTCCGCTACCGACAAGCCAACTCTTTACTTCACCTACTTCGTACAGACCGACAGCAACGACTACATCCCCGGACAGCGTCCCCAGTCTGACGCCATCCGTGTCTACGTCGGCGACGGCACCAACTGGGTGCTCACAGCCACCAATGACTCCTTCCGCGGTCCTCTTCCCGGCGACGATGAACAGGACCTTGGTCCCGGTGGCGTGACTACCTATCCCACCCAACAGTCTCTCCCGGACGTCGTGGAAATCTTTGACGAGGGCTCGCCGGTATGGCGCCAGGCCCGAGTTGACCTCAGCAGCTTCGCGGGACGTTCTGACCTGCGACTGAGATTTGAATTTGCCTCCAGTGGCTCCGTGAATGTCGGTAGTGTCTTCACCGTCGGCGAAGAATTGTTCGCTCGCCCCGGCAGTCGCCTCCGCGATGGTCAAAGCTTCATTCTTGAAGGCTGCAATCAGTTCGAAATTGATCTGGGGTACACTCTGATCGTGCCCAATTTCGAGCAGATTACGGAGGGCGAGACTATTCAGATTGATGTGACCGACCCGGCGACGTCATCGACGGAATCTTTCACCTTCGAGTTCGACAAAGCGGGTGACGGTGTCGCAGCCACCAGTATTCTCGTAAGCATCGCCCCCGGCATGAGCTCCTCAGAGATTGCCCGAAAACTGGAAAACGCCATTATTGAAACAGCCCTTGGCGGGATCTCGGCCTTTACACAGCTTCGAGGTCATCGAAATGGCAATCGCCTGAACCTGACCCGCCATCCTGTCGACGAGCCCATCGCCACCGACAATATCACGCTCGCACAGTCCACCGGTGCCGGTCTGCTTGTGGAAGGCGCCCCCGGCGTGACACCCGGTACCACCGCTGTCACCATTCATTCCACGATGTCCCCCAATCAGGTGGCTGAAGCCATCAAAGTTTCTCTGGCTTCCCACCTCCTGCCTGCCGCGACCTACCGGGAAAGCGAATTTAACAACGCCCCCGATCCGCTATTGGCAACGAATCTCGAAACGCTCGCGTGGAGCGCCTTGCCCAATAATACCATCTCTCTCAACGACCCCAATCCGCTGCCGCACATCACCATCATCGGCGCTTCTGATCCGTTCGGTGGTACCGACTTCTATCGATTCGTCGTACCCGATCCGGGCACGGGAAGTCCCGTTCGTGTCATCGTGGATCTGGACGGAACCGCAGAAACCTTCAACTCGCTGCTCCGCATAGTCGATGCGGCCGGCAATACCATCGTCGAAAATATCAATGGTGGCGTGCTGGACATTGGCAGTAACTTCGCGTCCGCCTCGTATCTTGACGAGTTGCTGACCCCGGGCGAGTACTATGTGCAGGTCGGTGTGCCACCGTTCCTCAGCGGTGCAGCCCCCTCACAGATTTATACCCTCCACCTGTCCGTCGAAGGTCATGCAACTGACGAGGTTGGGGCCGAAGCCCTCGTCGTACCCCGGTTCAACATCAAAGGCAGTGGCGATCTCGTTAGAATCATCGGGCACTACGTGACGAACCAGGGTCCGATGGGGCTCACAACACGCCTGCCTGGTGATAGCTTTGGCGGATACGGTACCAGTTCGCCCTCACTCCGTGGAATGAATAATCGCTTCGAGGGCTTCTACATTGACGACATCGTTCTCGGCTTTGCAGAACGCGGCGAAATGGTCACCGGCGCCCCCGCCAACACGAATTTTATTCAAAATCCCGAAGTCATCAACACGGACTCGTTCACCTCCAACCCCTACCTTGATATCCTCACCGGCGACTACGATGTCGAAATCCGCCGCGCTGCTGACTACGCATCCTTTGTCCAGGGCAGCCCGGTTCCCAACCCGGCCTTCCGCTCCATCGACACCAACGATCGGTTTACCGAACAGCAGTCAATTCGCATACCGTCCGCTGCTGAATTGCGCGACGGTCAGACATTCTCTGTAAGCGACGGTATCTCCACAGTTACCTTTGAGTACGAAGACGAAAGACTGCTTGATGGCGTGGCTCCCGGCCATCAGCCCATCCTCTTCAACCCTGCCCGCGCAGCCGTGATCGATCCGCGTTATGAGACCGTCGCGCACCTCACGGGTGACTCAGCAGCCACCATCGCAGCCCGCGTCCGCAACGCCATCAACTCCACACAAGTGCAGGGTTTACTGAACCTTCGAGCCGGGCTGTCAGACGGCACCGAGGATTCATCACAATTCAGCACCAGCTCCATTGTGAATCTCTACGGCACCGCGATTGTCACCCTCACGGATGGGGTGAAGACCCCTGCATCTGACGCCATGCCGCTCGGTGTCTTCGGACGCCTCGCGCCTCTGAACAACACAGCAGGCTCCAGCACCCTCTTCACATTCCGCAATACCACTCCGCTGATCGATCCCAACACCGGATTCCCGGAGCAGATCCGCAGCATTCGTATCCAGCTGCCCGGTGGTCAGAAGTTCGACCCGATCTCCATCCTCGGCGGCACAGGTGACGGTCCCACAATTAGTCCGATCTCTGACTTCGACAACCCGACGTTCACGTCGCTGGACGCTAAGAATCCCCGTGTCCCGCAGTTCACGTTCTCGCCGGACTTCGACATCCTCACCATTGACTTCTCTTCAGTGGTGACATCTTCGCAGACCGGCCCAGGCTTTGAACGAGGAGACCAACTCGTCTTCGGCATCGACATCGACTACCTGACCGAGCCGGTCTATGCTCTTGGCACCACAGTCGAAGTGGAATTTTCCACGACCCGTACGGTCACTGCTCTGCTGGTCCCCGGCCGCACGACAGCAGATCTGGGTGTCCTGCGTCCCATCGACGATACTTCCAACGTAATCTTCCACACAGGCTACGGCGATCAGAATCAGTTCCGCGACCAGGGACAGCTGCTGATTGCATCCAACTTTGTCTCCGACTCGCTCAATTGGGGTATTCTCTCCGACGCCGCCCCGCGAACTGGTGGCTTTAATCCTCCCGGCACCGGAGCACTCACGCACGCCGGCCCGGTTCGTAACCTCCGCGAACCAAACCTCAATCGCTGGGTGCCGGGGATCGTGATCGCCAATAACGTGATCGTACAGAGCGGTACGGGTGGCATCCTCTTCAGCGGTGATGTGCCGCCGGGAGCCAATGATACGGTTGGGCCTGTGCCAGTCGGTCGTATCATCAACAACACGATCGTGGGCAATCCAAACTCACCTGTCGGCTTTGGTATCCGCGTCGAACAAAACGCCAGTCCAACGCTGCTTAATAACGTTGTCGCTGACCTCGCCACCGGTATCTTCGTCGATGGCAGTTCACAGGCTCTGGGAACAGTAATCGGCGGTACCCTGTATCGCGGTAATGGTATCAACGCCACCACCGGCTCGATTGGTACCGGCACATTCCCAATTGTGCTCAGCAGCACCGATCCGCTGTTTGTCGATCAGTCCCGCCGCAACTATTACCCGGCGCCTCTGTCGCAGGTAATTGACAGTTCGATTGATGCCCTGAACGACCGCACTCCGTTCATCACTGTCCGCGATCCGCTCGGTATTGGTGTATCACCCATCAAAACCCCGTCCGAAGACGTCTATGGCCAACCCCGCGGGGACGATCCGGATGTCAACACTCCGGCCGCTCAGGGTGCCAACGTGTTCAAGGACCGTGGTGCCATCGACCGCGTGGACTTCTTCCGCCCGACGTCCTTCTTCAGCACACCGCTCGACCAGTCCCCGCTGGACCTCGATTCCGCCCTCGATACTGTCTGGCTCAACACTCCGGGAACAGTCCGTGAGCTGATTATCACCCTGCGTGACGCTGGCATCGGTGTCGACGACGGCCGCGTATTCCTCGACGGTTCCCAGTTCAAACTCTACATGGACGACGGTGTCAAGCAGGCAACTGACCTGCCCGACCTTCCGAACGGAACCATCATCACTGAAGGATTGCTGACTCTCGGAGTTGACTATGTCTTCGTTTATAACTCCGTCTCCAACGAAGTCATCTTCCGCTCCACGACAGCCTTCCCGTTTGAACGCAAGTATCGCATTGAAGTCGATAACAATGATGGCACGACGGACAGCGTCGACGGCGTCCGTGACCTTGCTGGCAACTACCTCGCCCCCAACCGCGCTGACGGCACCACTCAGTTCACTCTGCTGCTCACCGACGGCATCAATGATCCACCTGTTAACGGCGTGCCAGTCGCCCAGACTGTAGACGAAGACACCGACCTCGTGTTCAGCGCTGCTGACGGTAACGCGGTGTCCGTCTCCGATGCCGACGTTTGGCTCGGAAACAACATTCTCCGCGTGACCCTGACCGCCGCGAACGGCACAATCACACTGTCGAGGACCACCAATCTCACATTCACGGTGGGAGATGGCTCCGCCGACAGCACGATGACCTTCACCGGCGCCGTTGACATGATCAACCTTGCCCTCGAAGGTATGATTTTCCGCGGTACTCAGGACTACTTCGGCGCTGCCTCAATCACCATCACAACCAATGACCTCGGCGGATTTACCGGTCCCCCGACTCCTCCTGCAGCGCCGCAGCAGGATACCGACGTTATTACGATTACTGTTTTGCCTGTCAATGATCCTCCGTCCTTCACGCTTCCCGCAATCGTGGTCAATTCCACTGAGGATCAGGGACAGGTCACTGTGCCGGGGTTCATGAGCGGAATTTCCGCAGGCCCACCGAACGAAACCGAATCAATCTCCGCCCTGTTTGACTGGACGGTTGAGGGTGCGTGGTCCGCCGTGCCTCTGAGCTTCTTCTCGGTGGCCCCGGCTATCTCACTGGACCCCACAAATCCCTCCACATTCGGCCAGCTCACATTCACTACGGCTCCCGATGTAAACGGTAAGGCCATCGTGCGTGTCTGGCTGAAGGATGGTCACCCAACGGACAGCCTCGAGAGTGCCAAACAGACCTTCGAGATTATCGTCTCCGCCGTCAACGACGCGCCGGTGATCACCTTGAATCCGCTCCTGAACATCAGCGGCGGCGTCGTGCAGATTGGCAGCAACGAAGACGGTCCGCAGGTCAATACAACCCTGTCGAACACTTTCGCGCCTGGCCCTGCAACTGCACTTGACGAGATTACAACGCAGACAGTGTCCTTCAATACCCGCAATCTGCAGACCGTCTCCGGTAATCTCACCTTCAGCACTCTGAACATCACAACGGCAGCTGTGCTGCAGTATGTGAGTGCTGCCAACGCAGCCGGAGCAGCAATACTGGAGGCGGTTGCGGTCGATGACGGCCCGGCCACTGCTCCGGACGTCAATACATCGCTCCCCGTTGCAATTCGCATCACGGTCACCGAGATCAATGACACACCAGTGGCTGTTGCCGGACCATTCGTGATTGATGACGGCGATGATCTGCTGCTGGATGCCAGCCGCAGTTCAGACGTGGACATCCCGGTATTCCAGGCTGCCCTGACCTACGCGTGGGACATCGACAACAACGGCTCATTCGAGACGTCCTTTGCCAACGCTGTAAGCGGCACTCCTGATAAGTTTTCCGTCAGCTTTGCCTATCTTGCAGGTCTCGGTGTGACCTCGCCGTCCTCTCGCACCATCCGCCTGCGTGTGACCGACCCTGCCAGCGCCTCAAACATCACCAGCACGACCCTGCAAACCCTGATTGTTGACTACGGTGATGCTCCAGCCACCTTCGGCACGAATCGTGCTGACTCCGGAGCAGCCCACACAATCAGCAACGGGCTGCATATGGGTGCCCTGGTCGATGCCGAACGCAACGGCGTACCCGGATTAGTGGCCAACGGCGACGACACCACTGGCACAGCCGACGAGGACGGCGTGGCCTTCCCTGTTCCGCTTGAAGCTGGAGCAGTAGGCCTGATGAACTACGTCGATATCACGTCCACCGGTGCCGGCTTTGTGGATGTGTGGCTTGACCTTAATAACAGCGGTGTCTTTGACGAGGCTGACAGGCTTACTTCGTCATCCGGCTTCGCCGTGACCGCTGGCAGCAACCGTTTCTTCTTTGTGATGCCCGCCGGCACCGCGCTCGGCGAACGCACGATGCGATTCCGCATCAGCTCTGTCGGCGGCCTGACTCCGACTGGTCGCACAGGCGATGGGGAAGTCGAAGACTACACGGTCAACATCGCACCTCTGTCAACTCCCGTTAAGCCCGCCATCAACCGTCCGATTGACATCACTCCTGAGGACGGAATCCGGCCACAGACCACTGACACAACCCCACTGATTGGCTGGACCGCCCACTCCGAGAACTTCTACTACACTCTCGTGATCGTGAGCAACGCCACGAGCCAGACGGTGTACACCAAATCCAATATTACGTTTAACTTCCAGGAAGTCGGTGCACAGCAGCCGGATATGTCTATCCTGCCTCTGCCTGACGGCACCTACACCGCCACGCTCACGCCATTCAACCGCGTCGATGCGGCGGGCGAGAGTTCAACCTACGAATTTGATGTGGTTCGTGTCCGTGTGACTGATCCCACAGGTGACATCCCCACTTCCACTCCAATTGTTCGCTGGAATCACGTGCCGGAAACCAAGGCATACCGCGTAACTGTGCGGTCGTTGAGCACCGGGTCGATAGTCGAGCAGACCGAATTCGACACGCTCGGTCGACCGATTCCGAATGAGTACCAGGTGGCCGTCAATCTGCCGATTGGTCGCTATCAGGTATCCGTAATCGCCATCGATCAGGCGGGTCTGGCAGGTACGCCGAGTGATCCGCTGAACTTCCAGGTGCGAACGGCACCGGTTGTGACCGGACCGGCGGCCAACGTCAGCAATCCGCGACCAACCATCACGTGGCAGGGTGTCAGCGGTGCTGTGAATTACGAAGTTGAGATCTTTAACCGCACCGATAACGTGCTCGTCCGACGTGCATCCGGAGTTGTCGGCACCTCCTACACACTCCCTGCTGATCTCACACTCGGCAGCTACAGCGTTCGGGTAAGGGGCTTCAACACGTTCGGCGACAGCAGCTTCTTCAGTTCCGAACGCGTTTTCGGATACTCCCCGGCTATCACCGTCGTGTCACCCGGCGGTCGACTCCCCGACAACACTCCAACCTTCCAGATCAGTGCGGTTCCGGCTGCGGACCGCTATGAACTGTACGTGTTTGAGGACTTCGGGACAGGGGTTGAAGTGTTCCGCGAAACCAATCTGCGGACTCCTGTCTACACCCGCAACATTCCTCTGCCACTCGGTCGTTACCGTTACTTCATCAACGCGGTAAACGAAGCAGCCGTCGGTTCCACCTCCGGCGACTTTACTGCCCGCAGCGTGGACTTCCGGGTAACCATTTCAGAACGTCCGACGGTCGTCAATCCGCCAGCTACCACGTTCCTGATGCGTCCGGAATTTACGTGGACAGTACCTCTCGGTGCAGGTGCGAATCCAGTCAACGACGTCTGGGTGAACAAGATTGAAGGTGGCGTTTCGCGAGTTTATCTGCGTGCCAACGGAGTGGTGGGCACGAAGTACACGCCCGACATCGATCTGATCCTGGGAACCTACCAGGTCTGGATCCGCAGCTACTCGGCTGTTGACCCGGCAACGGTTTCCGACTACAGCATTCCCAAAACGTTCCGGATCACCACCGCTCCAAACCTGGTCGCCCCCACCGGCCGTATTCCCACAACCACCCCAACACTCACATGGGAAGGTGTTCAGGGCGCCCAGACCTACCGAGTGTTCCTGTCCAGCCTCACCGGCGGTGGCACACGACTGTATGATGTTTCCAACATCAACGCACTGAGCTTTACCGTACCACAGCCACTCGGACTTGGGAGCTACCGCTACTGGGTCATGGCCACCAGCGCCTTTGGAGACACCAGCAACTGGAGCGTGCCGAAGGACTTCCAGGTTGTCGCCGCTCCTGTGTTGTCAGGTCCTTCATCCTCCACCTTTGACAGCACGCCTTCGTTCTCGTGGTCCAGACTGGGTGCAGCCACTTCCTATGATCTGCGGATTGACCAGGTACTTCCAACGTCGGTGGTCGTGGGCTTCCGGATGTTTACCACTGGTTCCGTCACAAGCCTGACAGTACCTGACAACCAGGCTCTGCCCAATGGTACCTACCGGGCCCGTATCCGTGCCCGCAGTGCTGATACGCAGGGCGATTACTCCGTCATGCTTGAGTTCTCTGTGGGTGGTCGGCCGATCGTCAACGCGATTCCGCCGTCGTCCAACCAGCAGCCGACAATCACGTGGGGCATCGTCGACGGCGCCTCCAGCTACGAAATCTTCATCAGCAACACCATCGACCCGACAAAGGCTCTGGTGCGGGTTGCCGGACTCACCGTTCCCCGGTTTACTCCGACCACCCCGCTGGCACAGGGCAATCTTTATCGTGTATGGGTGCGAGCCATCAATTCCGCGACCAGCCTGTATGGCCCGTGGAGCAATCCGGTTGACTTCCTGATCAGCGATGCCGCAGAGATCGCTCCAGCCGGTGAAGCATCCGGAAACTGGATCCTGACGGCTACTCAGGACATCCTCGAGTCGCAGCTGAACGAATTCAGCATCAGCATGCTGCCTTCACGCATCGGCAAATCACAGCCGATCGAACCGGCACCGCTGGCACCTGAAGCCGCAGACATGCCGCTGCAATCCAAACAGCAGACGCCTGAGTCCGGGAATATCGAACTCGCCGCCGGACAGCCGGTCGAGACCGATGAAGTGCTCTCCGGCTGGAGTCAGGAAGCATGGTGGGATCACTCTGGAAACAGCCTTCCCGCTGCTCCGACACTCATCCCGCCGGCAGCACCAGCACCGCAGGCTGAGGTGAAAACGGAGCGCCAGTCTGCCTCGGCAGGGCTGCTCGGTGCGATCCTCGGACTCGCCACACTCCGCCGTCGTCGACGCAATGACGAGAGTGAGGGTTAAGATCTCGGCGACTGGTGTGGAATCTGGAACTGCGTCGATTCCACTCCAGTGTCGCCCAGACTCCGGGCTGCATGGATTCTGAAGAATGTGAACAAGCCTCGGAACAAAGACTCCTCTTTGTTCCGGGGCTTCACATTTTGGCAGAGCACTCCCGCAGTACAGCATGACACCCACAAGTAGAGTCACCGTCACAGCAGTGACAACCGGCCCCCTGCTGATTTCACCCCCGGGTCCCGACCAGCCAGCAACAACATCGGGGACAGTCCCGGAAACTGGCGGCAACAGCGATCGAGAGCGATCGCCAGAAATAACGGTTGGATCGATTGCAGCCGACGCAGCGAAGATCACAATCGCACCGGTTATGCGGCCGCGGAGACCAACCACCAGCTTCACATCGGGGACAGTCCCGGAAACTGGTGGCAAGGGAAGTCGCCGGAAACAACGATTGGATCGATTGCAGCCGATGCAGCGAAGATCACAATCGCACCGGTTATGCGGCCGCGGAGACCATGCACCAGCCTTTGCATCGGGGACAGTCCCGGAAACTGGCGGCAACAGCGATCGAGAGCGATTGCCGGAAATAACGGTTGGATCGATTGCAGCCGACGCAGCGAAGATCACAATCGCACCGGTTGTACGGCCGCGGAGACCAACCGCCAGCCGTCACATCGGGGACAGTCCCGGATACTGGCGGCAACAGCGATCGAGAGCGATGGCCGGAAGTCACGGTTATATCGATTGCAGCCGACGCAGCGAAAATCACAATCGTACTGATTATGCGGCCGCAGAGACCAACTGCCTGCAGTCGCATCGGGGACAGTCCCGGAAACTGGCGGCACGAGCGAGCGCTGGAGATAACGGTTGTACCGGCTACGACCGCTGCAATGAAAATCACGGTTGTATTGATGGTGTGGCTGCGGGAACCGGCTGCAAGGGGCTGCATCCGGGCAACATTGAGGTCAATCACCACTGAGAGCGACTCTGGAAGCTGGCGAATCGTGTGCAGTCCGGGATACCGAATTCGCTGCGGAGAGAAGTCCACTGCCGACCGGCTGACGACGACAGGAGCTACCACATGAATCATCCCGGGCATATCGGGCATATCGGGCACACTAACCATACCAACGATCGGGCCCCTGACGGCGAGCGGGGCCGGCGGCGATGCCAATCCACTGCGGCTTCTGACCGTGGCTGGGGTTTTGAACGAGTCAGTGCAAACGGGAGGCCATCCGACCTCTGACGGCGAGGGCTCACTTGATCAATCCGCCCCGATCCGTCATGCTGACGTTTGCCAATCCCCGCCCCCAATTCCCGCCTCCCGGAGCCGTCAATGCACTCCGTTGTCCGTCGCATCCTGTCCGCTGCCTGTCTTGTGCTGATCGGTCTCCTGGCATTCTCCATGTCCCCGGCTCTGCATGCCGAAGAGCTCTGGAAGGCGGGTGCAGCCAAAACCGTGATCACTCCGAAACAGTACATGTGGATGTCCGGCTACGCATCCCGCACCACACCGGCTCAGGGCATCATCCATGACCTATATGCCAAGGCGCTGGCGATTGTGGACCCGGCTGGAAATACGGCCGTGATTCTGACCCTTGATCTTGTGGGCATCGACCGTGCGACGTCGCAAAAAATCTGCGAGGCGATTCAGGCCCGGCACAAGCTGGACCGCAGTCAGGTCTCCATCGCCACGTCTCATACGCACTCCGGCCCGGTTGTTGGCACCAACCTGCTCACCATGTACTCGCTGGCGGCAGACCAGCAGCAGCTGGTTCAGGAATACACAACGCAGCTGGTGGAGCAGTGTGTGGAGACGGCAGGCCAGGCGATCGCCAATCTGAGTCCGGTAACACTCCACGCGGCCGAGGGCACAGCCACCTTTGCGGTGAATCGCCGCAACAACCGCGAGGCGGACGTACCGATGCTTCGCGAGCAGGGAAAGCTGATGGGGCCGGTCGATCACACCGTGCCGGTGCTCGCCGCTCGTTCACCTGCGGGGGAACTCAAAGCAGTGCTCTTCGGCTATGCCTGTCACGCCACAGTGCTCAGCGGCATGGACTGGTGCGGCGACTGGCCTGGTTTCGCCCAGATTGAACTTGAGAAGGCTCATCCCGGCACGATCGCCTTGTTCTGGGCTGGCTGCGGCGCCGACCAGAACCCGCTCCCGCGGCGTACGGTAGAGCTGGCACAGAGTTACGGCCGGCAGGCGGCCCTGGCCGTCGATGCGGTATTAGCTGGCTCCATGAGGCCGGTCACCGGCAAGCTCAGTACGCGTTATGTTGAGATCGATCTGGCGCTGGACGCGGTGCCAACGGAGGAGCAGGTTAACGAGGATCTGAAGTCCGACAACGTGTACATAGCCCGTCGGGCTGCATGGTTGAAAAAGCAGTACGAAAGCAGGGGCGAGCTGAGCGGCACCTATCCCTATCCGATCCAGGCGTGGAGGTTCGGCAGTGCAGCATCACTGACATTCCTTGGGGGAGAGGTTGTTGTGGACTACAGTCTGAGGCTTCGCAGTGAAGTGGCCGGGGAACATGCGTGGTTTGCCGGCTACAGCAATGATGTCATGGCCTACATTCCATCCCGTCGCGTGCTCACGGAAGGCAGCTACGAAGGCGAATCCTCCATGATTTACTATGGACTTCCCACCCGTTGGTCCGTGGATGTTGAAGAACACATTGTACGAGAAACCCGCAAACTTCATGAGGGACTCTGATCGTCCTCTTCCCGGAAATCCGCGGCTGTCTTCGCTGATTTCACTTGCCACGTACCTCCACGAGCTGTATCGGTGGGGCAGGCTGTCAGCGTTTGCACCGCGAAAGCAGTCAGGGTCGCCATCAGCGAGCAAATGATCGGCCGTGGCGGCAGCCATTCCCGCA
>JBEAUF010000248.1:0-3377 GCA_041161565.1 Planctomycetota bacterium
CACCCGCCCCCCCAGTCGCATTCGCACCCCGCTTTGCTCGGCCCGAGGCCCGCACCGGACGCAGCTCCATCTGCCGCCGATCCACGTCCACTGCCACCACCTGCACCCGCAGATGATCGCCAAGCCGAAATACCTGCCGCGTACGTTGTCCGGTGAGTGTCCTGCCGACAGGATCGAATTCAAAAAAGTCATCTCCCAGCGCCGACAGGTGAATCATGCCCTCCGCGGGAATCTGGAGTCCCTGACAGAACATGCCGAAACTCTCCAGCCCCGTAATCGTCGCCTCCAGCTCACTCCCCACGCGATCGGCCATAAACCGCAGCAGCCGAATACGAATCAGCTCCCGCTCGGCACGCTCGGCCCGCCGCTCAGTAAACGAACAGTGCTTCGCCAGCCGCACCAGCTCTTCAGGAGGGGTTTTCGGAGCGGACCGGCCGCGAATCAGCCGGTCCAGCAGCCGATGCACGGTGAGGTCCGGGTATCTGCGAATGGGACTGGTGAAATGACAGTAGTCTGTTTCTGCCAGTGCATAGTGACCGGCGATTTCCGGCGAATACTCCGCCTGCTTCATGCTTCGCAGCAACGCAAAATTCACCGCACGCTCCAGAGGCCTGCCGGTGACGCTGCGAATCAGAGACTGCAGCTCGTGACGGCTCTGCGGCTTTCTAAGAGTCAGCCCCAGCCCCTGACAGAACTGCTGGAAGGAATTCATCTTGAGCTCATCAGGATCGCTGTGCACGCGTCGCAGAAAGGCAATGCCGCGGCTGGCCAGCAGCTTTGCCACGGCAATATTCGCCGCCAGCATAAACTCTTCAATGATCTCGTGACTTTCATCGTGATGCCGCTGCCGCGCACCCTCCACCGCCCCGCTGCGGCCGAAAACAATTTCAATTTCCGGGATGCCCATCTGCAGAGCTCCCTGAGCAAAACGCCGCTGCCGCAGCAGCATCGCCAGTTCGTGCATTCGCAGCAGCAGTTGTTTCACAGGAGCTGTCACGTCGGGGAATGACAGCTGCGGCTGCTCAATAATCGGCATCACCTCTTCATATGCAAAACGCCGCACGGTGCGAATCACCGTCGATGCCACCTCAGAACCCCGCACCGAACCGTCAGCCGCAAATTCAATGAAAACGGACTTCGTATATCGCAGCTGCCCCTGCTGCAGACTCGCCAAGCCATTGCTGATCACCTCCGGAAGCATCGGTATCACATGCCCCGGCAGATACACGCTCGTTCCCCGCTGCTGCGCTTCCTGATCCAGCAGACTGCCTTCAGGCACGAAATGCGACACGTCCGCAATGTGCACTCCCAGCCGCCACGTGCCGTCGTCGCTGCGCGTCAGCGAGATCGCGTCATCAAAGTCCCGTGCATCGGCAGGATCGATCGTGATGATCGTCTCACCCGTCAGATCCTCACGACCACCAAACGACTCTTCATCAAACTTCGCCGCCTGCTCACGCGCCTCAGCCAGCGCCGCAGCGGAGAATTCCACGGGCAGACCCAGACTGTGGATGACCGTCAGAGTATCAATGCCGGGGTCGCCGCGACGGCCAAGCACCTGAGTCACCACGCCCTCGCCGCGGCGACGGTCCGTCGGAAACCGCAGCATGTCCAGCACCACTTTGTCGTCCGGCTGCGCCCCCTTCGCACCAGGATCACCCACGTGAATCGGACTGGAGAAAATCGTTCCGTCCACCCGCACGTAACCCTGCCCGCCCGTTTCGAAATAGGTGCCCACAAATGTCGTCGAAGCCCGCTCCAGCACCCGATCGATCACGCCGCACCGCTGACCACCGCCGCGGCGTCGTGAGAGCAGTCGCACCAGCACTTCATCGCCCGTCTGAGCGTCACCAACGTCCGCCGGCGCGATGTACACGTCAGCCCCATGCAGCTCCGGAGTCCGCTGCGTGGGAATCACAAAGGCCGCTCCACTCGTGATCCGCCGCAAAACTCCCGTCACCGTTCCGATGCTGCCCCGCGGCTTCAAACGCCCCCGCTTGTCCTCCCGCAGTCGACCGGCGGAAACCAACGCCCCCAACGCCTCCGCAAACTCCTCCGACTCCCCTCGACCCAGCCCCAGCTGCTGCCGCAGCTCCCGCGCCGTTATCGGCGCGTAATCCACCGCCTGAACCGCCGTCAAAATCCGCTGCTGCAGCAAACTGCCGCCCGATGAATTCCCCTCAAGCTTCACGCCACACCCCTCCCGCGTCCACAAGCACATTCGACAGCCGCTGAATCGCCCCCTGACTGCGTTCCCACGGCTGATTCGTCAATACCACCCCCCAGCTTCCCGAACGCCGGTCAGCCCACATCACTGTCCCAGTGGCACCCCAGTGCCCAAAACTGTCGGCCGGCAGCAAATCACTGAAACAACCGGAATGATCCAGCCAGTTCAAACGCCAGCCATAACCCCACGGACGCCGCAGGCGATCCTGCTCACCCAAACCCGCGATGTACTGCGTCTGATTGCTCACCGCCGCCTCCACCACGCCAAACGACAACACCTGTGCGCCCTCCACACTGCTGCCCCCCCGCAGCATCATCCCCAGCAACTCACCCAAATCCCCAGTCGTGCTGATCAGCCCACCCCACGGTGCCCCAAGGGTGCGCCAGTACTGACTGTTCCAGTGCCAGTTGGAATCCGCCGGCTGACTCGGCGGCAACTCACACGCAATCGTCTGCTCCAGCATTCGCGGAGCCTCCGCCGCCGGCAAACCCAGCCATGAATTCCGAAGCCCAAGAGGCTGCACAAGCAATTCATCCAGCAGCTGCGGCAGTGAACGGCCGACGACACCGCGAATCACCGCCTCCAGCACAGCAAATCCCATGCTGCAGTAACTCAGACTTGTCCCCGGCTGAAACGCCGGATCGATGCGGGAAACAGCCTCCGCAAACTCCAGAACCCCAGCGTGACGCGCCCGCAAATGCTCGTTCTCCGGCAGCATATCCGGCAAACCGGATGTGTGCGTGAGCAGATGGCGGAGAGTAATCGTGCGGAGCGGGCCACGAGAGAATGCCGGCAGAAATCGGCGAACAGGTTCGTTCAGCCAGAACCAACCTTCAGCAGCCAGCTGCACAGCCAGCACCGCAACAAAAGGCTTCGTCAGCGAAGCCACCAGATAATGCGCTGCCGGCGGATCCAACTCACCCATCAATAACCGACCAGTCTCCGCACCCGCATCCCGTCGCCACGAACACCACGACGAAATTCCCGTCGCCGTGCCAATCGCCATGTCCGCGTAACACAACTGAGAAGCCTGCAGAATCCGCTCGATGCGGTGCGTGTGCTGTTCTGAAAGCAGCATGCGTCGGTCCCAAAATCACGGCACAAAGTGGGGGCTGTTCCAAACAGCAGGTAATAGACCATGTTCCCTCGC
>JBEAUF010000311.1:0-5296 GCA_041161565.1 Planctomycetota bacterium
GGCAGGGGGTGCGCACCAGGGTGCGAAACGCAACCGGGGGCTTCCGCCCGCCCGCTCTGGGGGTGGGTGAGGTCTGTTTGGGTGTTGGAAGTGAAAAGTGAGAAGTTAGAAGTGAGAAGGCCCGGCGCAGGACCACAATCCCGAACGCGCGAATACGCCACATCTACTGACCACTGACCACTGACCACCGGTCATCCGACGTCCGCCTGGCTCCATGCCCCGTTGATACGTCGCCAGATGCCGCCTGGGTTGCGGTCCTGGAGCACTGGGGGCAGGCGATGGGGGCGGATGGCGTCGTAGCACTGCAGCATGCCGAAGCGAGTGACGGATGCGGGGACGCCGACGGCGGTGAAGCCTGGATGTCCGGTGGCCGGGAATGGTCCTCCGTGGTTCATCGAGGCGACCACGGCAACTCCGGTGGGCATTTTATCGTTGAGCAGTCTGCCGACTTTGGTGCGGAGTGCGGCAGCGAGTGGGACGTAGTCGGCATCGTCGCTGCCCTGGGTATCGGTGTAGATTGAGCCGGTGAGGTTGCCTTCGAGCAGCTCGGTGAGCTGCAGCATTTCGGCGGGCGATTCGGCGTGCACGATGAGTGAGCCGTTGCCGAAGGCTTCCGTTTGGAATGTGTGGGGGTTTTCCATGAAGTGTTTGGCGGAAACTTTGAGCAGCGTGTTGCGGCAGCAGACGCCGTTGCCACCACCGGCTTCGCCGCCGGTCACGAGCTGGGCGCCGGCAGACTGCAGGAGCCGGATGGCCGCAAGGAACGCGGTGCGGACGCCTTCGGAAAGCATGGTTCCGGGCGTGGCTGCGGCAAATCGCTGCGCAGCCGCCGCGGTGAAGGCGTCTCCCGGAGCACCGGCCGGCACAACGATCAGGCCGGGATTCGTGCAGAATTGCCCGGCACCCATGAGGCAGCTGGTGGCGAATTCGTCGGCGATTTTGTCGAGTCGTTCGCGGAGGGCACCGGCCAGCATGAACACTGGGTTGATGCTGGAGAGTTCAAGGTAGATGGGTTTTCCGGCGGCGTCGGCAGCGGCTTTGAGTCTGAGTCCGGTCTGGCGAGCACCCGTGTAGCCGACTCCGCCGATTCTGGGGTCTGAAACGAGCCGCAGGCCGTCTTCGTGGCTGGTGCGGTAGATCAGCTGGACGAGTGCCGGAGGCATACCGCAGGCATGGAGTGCGGCCACGGCCGCTTCGCCGAAGATGCGGGTGGTTTCAGGGTGGCAGGGATGTCCTTTGGCGATGACGGGGTTTCCGGCAGCGATGGCGGCGGCGAAGTCACCGCCGGCAATGCCGTTGTAGGCGTAGGGGAAATTGTTGGGGCCGAACACGACGACGGGTCCCAGAGCACCGAACATGGAGCGGATGTTGGTGGCGGTGTCGATGGTGGGAACGCGCCAGGATTCATCCCGAGCGGACCCGGCGGCCTGCCGCAGCTGGTTGGTGGTGCGGGGGAGTTCGCCGTCCCGCAGGCGGGGCGAGCGTGGCAGGCCGGTTTCGGCGTGGGCGGTTTCGACCAGCAGATCGGTGCGGGCTTCGATTTCGAGGGCATAGCGTTCGAGGAATTCGGCGATGCGTGTGCCGGGCCAGCCGCGGATTTCGCGGGAAACGGCCGCCGCAGCCGCGATGGCCGCATCGATTTCCGACCACGGGCTGACAGGAAACACCTGCGGCATCGGCTGCTGAGACGTGGGATTAACGGCCTGGAATGAAGTGGTTCCCGAACTTTGGGTCCAGGCGCCATTGATCAGCACGGGCTGCATTGCACTGCTCACGGTGATTTCCTGTTCAGCAGAAGTGTTTTGGTGGACGGCGTTGGGATTCAGCGAAGAGCATGGCGCTGAGTATCCGGGATTCGGGCGGCTTTGCAACTGTGGTGCCCGCGCGGCTCAGTGGTGGCATCAGCCGGGATTTTGGGGAGCCAGCTGAGTTTCCGCGATGTGGATGGCTTTGAGCAGTCCGCGGGCTTTGTTGAGCGTTTCGCGGTATTCCATTTCCGGAATGCTGTCGGCGACGATCCCGGCCCCGGCCTGAATATCGATGCGGCCTTCGCGGATCACGAGCGTTCGCAGGGCGATGCAGGTGTCCATATTGCCGCAGAAATCAAAGTAGCCCACCGCGCCGCCGTAAGGACCGCGTTTGTGGGGTTCGATTTCGTCGATGATTTCCATCGCGCGGACCTTGGGGGCGCCGGAGACAGTGCCGGCCGGGAGTCCTGCGCGGAGCGCTTCGACGGCGGAGAGTTCCGGGCGGAGCATACCGGAGACGTTGGATGTGATGTGCATCACGTGGCTGTAGCGTTCGACAACCATCACATCGGTGAGTTTAACGGAGCCATATTCCGCGACGCGGCCAATATCGTTGCGTGCCAGGTCGATCAGCATCACGTGCTCAGCGCGTTCCTTGGGGTCCGCGAGCAGCTCGGCTTCGAGCGCTTTGTCTTCGGCCGGTGTTTTGCCGCGGGGGCGAGTCCCGGCGAGCGGTCGAATGGTGGTTTCCCGGTGATCCACACGGACCATGATTTCGGGCGAACTGCCGGCGAGGTGCGTGTCGGGGGTTTGCAGCAGAAACATAAATGGGCTGGGGTTGACCATTCGCAGTGCACGGTAGATGTCGAGAGGTTTTGCGGAAGACTCGCAGGACAGTCGCTGGCTGATCACCACCTGAAAGACATCCCCCGCCTTGATGTACTCGCGGCAGCGTTCCACGGCGCGACAGAAGCTCTCTTCGGTGAAATTGGACTGCACCAGCGGAGCAGGCTCAACCGTCAGGTCAACGTCCGCAAGGCTCACATCGCCGCCGGTGAATGCGAGTTGTCGGCAGAGCACGTCAAGGCGTTCTTCGGCACGCGCTCGGGCTTCTTCAGGGTCGCCCTGACGCAGGTCCGCCAGTGCGGCGACAAGCACCACCTTGCGAATGTGGTCAAATACAACCATCGAATCGTAAAAGGCAAAGGCCAGATCCGGCAGGCTGCGGTCGTCGGCAGGCACGTTCGGCAGATTTTCGGTGTACCGAATGACGTCGTAGCCCGCGAAGCCCACGGCGCCGCCGAGGAATCCGGGGAGTCCTGGCAGGGGGACGGCAGGGCAGTCATCCAGCAGAGTCTGGAGTTCGCGGAGCGGGTCCGTGTTGTCGATCGTCCGACGCTCGCCCCCCCGCGTCTCGATCACCACCGATCTGCCGCGGGCGGTGAGCGTCAGAAAGGGGTTGCTGCCCACGAAACTGTAACGCCCCACGCGTTCACCACCGACCACACTCTCAAACAGAAATGACCACGGACCCGCAGCAACGCGCTGCCAGGCAGTCACGGGTGTCAGAGTGTCCGCGGTGAGCTGACGGTAGATCGGGACAAAACGCGCCTCGCGGGCGAGCTTGTCAAATTCGGAGGAAGTCGGGAGCGAGGTCCACGTTTTCATGAGCGGGCAGTCCTGGAGCGGTCCGCGGGGTCTGGTGACTGAGAAATTCTGACAGACTGAATCAGCCGGTCAAACAACGGGCGTACAGCGGGCAGTTCGTGATCCGTGCACTGCCACCAGATCAGCAGCGTGGCCCGGCGACTGCGGGCCGCATGAAAGCCGGCGGTGTTGAGCAGTTCAAAGCAGGAAAATGTGGCTTCGCGGCTGCAGGTGGGCAGGCCGTCAATCGACACTTCCGGTCGCAACAGTTCCACATCGTCGTATTCACCACGCAGTGCCCGGATGCACGATCGCACCACGTCCGGCGGACTGGGACGCCCGGGCATCAGCCGCAGGATGCAGAAACAGGAATCGTCGGCCGTGATCGTGATCACCGTGTCCGCAGAACTGGTGTCCTCGCTGACTTCCCAGGCGGCCGGGTAGAGAAACCGGAGCTGATCGGAACGGTATTCTTCGAGGAGATCGTCGTCGGGGGAGTGCATAAGGGGCTTTCTGCGGTGGCCGCGATGATTTCAATACTGAGTCTCACGCGGCCGATTTCCGCCGGCTGGTCGCTGCACGGTCCACAACTGCAGCATTTCCACGAAGAAGGAAAAGGCCATGGCGAAGTACACATAGCCCTTGGGAATATGATGCCCGAAACCCTCCGCCACCAGCAGCACACCGATCAGCAGCAGAAAGGACAGAGCCAGAATCTTCACGGCCGGATGACGTTCGATGAACAGCACGATGGAGCGGGAAAAGATGAGCATTCCCGCGACGGACAGCAGTATCGCCGTGACCATGATCGGAATTGGATGGGAAAGTCCTTCGGTCATGCCCACCGCGGTAATCACGGAATCCAGCGAGAACACCACGTCGATCATCAGAATCTGAGCAAGCACGGCGGAAACAGTGGATCGATGCACCACAGCAGCTGACTCCGTCGTGGCCTGCTGCAGCTTGTGGTGAATCTCTTTGGTGGCCTTGAAAACCAGAAACAAACCGCCCAGCATCAGAATCAGATCCTTGCCGGTGACACTCTGAGTCCCCAGCTGCAGCAGCGGACGCGTCAGCCCCATCACCCAGCCAATCGCCAGCACCAGCAGAATGCGCGAAACAACAGCCAGGCTCAGACCCAGCCGCCGCGCCCGCTCCCGGTCCGCCTCCGGCAGACGGCCACACAAAATCGCGATGAAGATCACATTGTCAATCCCCAGCACCAGCTCGAGCGAAGTGAGGGTGAAGAGTGCCGCAAGGGATTCGGCGGAAAGCAGGTCTGCCATACGGGGCACCTTTGGGGAAAGCCGGGAGTCTTGACCTGGGAGGGAATGTTGGTGAATGAGTTGCCGGGCATCGCGCCCGGCAGTGGCAACGCAGCGAAGTATAGCGACCCCATGGCCCCCGACGCACGAGCGCCACACCGGAGAATTCCTGGAAGAGGGAACCTGGGATGCCACAGCCGCAGGCTGTAATCGGCGATATCATGTGACCGGTGCGAGCAGTATAGTGCGGCCCGCCGGCCCTCGGCCCGGAACCGCTGCCACCAGCACCGCACTGGCCGTCACATTCTTCGTGGTTCAACAAAAAGGCATTCTTCCATGACAACTCGTCACCTGCTGGGGTTCTTCTCTCTTGCCTGCGCTGCTGCCATCACCGGCTGCGAACAGGCCCCGAATGCCACCGTCGCCACCACCGCACTCGAACTTGCAAACACCAAATGCCCGGTCATGGGCAACCCCGTAAACGCCAGCGAAATCGCTCCGGAACTGATCCGCGAATGGAACGGCAAGAAAGTCGGCTTCTGCTGCCCACCCTGCCTCGAAGACTGGGCCGAAATGACAGACGCCGAACGCGCCGAAAAGCTGGCCAACCCCCCCGCCGGAGCAGCCCACTAAGAC
>JBEAUF010000339.1:0-9046 GCA_041161565.1 Planctomycetota bacterium
GTTCGCTCGTGCCGCGGCGCCGGCCAAAGATTCACGCACCTTTACCGGGGGATTAACATCCCCCGCTCGCCCTGTAATGGGGGGCGGAGTCCGAAAAACGACTTCTGGTGTTCTTAACACCGTTTCGTCATCCCAGGGCGAGGCTCCTGCCGAGCCGCTGAACGCTGGTCCGCGCTGTGATCGCTTGCCGGCGTTTTTGCGGCGCAGCGGGGATCGATGAAACGCTCGCGGCAGGGATGCGGCTCAGCAGGAGCTTCGCCCTCCCGACAATGCGTCGTGCCAGAAAGCCAAGGCCATTGGGCGGTAGCCTGCGGGTAATGGGTGCTGCGCGAGGGAGTCGAGCGTAAAAAGTAGAGAGGAGAAGAGGGACGCCGCGCAGATGTGAGATGTGAGATGTGAGATGTGAGATGTGAGATGTGAGATGTGAGATGTGAGATGTGAGATGTGAGAAGCCCCCCGCGATTCGACGGATCTACTCACGAACAACGCCGCTGACGGTGCGCGCACCGTCCGGTGCCAATCGCAACCGGGGGCTTCCGCCCGCCCGCTCAGTGGGGGGGGGCGGGACATTCACCTGACTTCGCGGGAACACTTGAAAACGCATAACGCCCTGGCGGAGCATTTCAGGATGCAGCGACAGGGCGTTGGAGAATTTGCGATGGTGCCGGCGGAATACGACGGGCTATTCAGCGAGGATCACCTGGAACGGTGTGATGCCACTGGATCCAGCGGGAGCTCGGAGGTTACCCGCGACCTGATCCAGCACGCTGATCAGCAGTTCGGTGGACTGTACCGGAGTGAGGGTTTGTGTGGTGCGGCGGAAGGTGATTTTGGGCTGGGGTTTGGCCGAGTACGCGCTGTTGTTGCCCGTGCCGCCATTGACGGAGCTGGCGACGTTGACTGTGACAGCTTCACCCAGAACCAACTGGTCGTTGCCGAACCCGAGGTTGATGTCCAGTCGATTAACAGCCACTCGATCCAGACTGGCTCGGCCTGAGCCGCTGCCGCCACGGAGGAACAGGCTGCCGACGGCGGTGAGGTTTTGCAGGGCGACACCTTCGGCGTCGGTGATGCTGGTGTTGCGGGCGGACCGGAGATTACTGGCAACAAGAGTATCGACACCGCCGGCGGCTGCGACGCTGAGGTTGCGTCCGGATTCGGCGTTGAGGAGCGAGAGGCGGTCGTTGCCGGCGCCCAGATCAACGGTGAAATCGCGCCCGGCGCGGATCCGCTGGGCGAGGGGAATTTCGGAGTTATTTTCGAGTCCCATGAAGTATTCGACGTTGTACAGCAGGTCGAGATCCACGTAGTCGTCGTCGCCGGTGACGACGGTGTCATCTCCGGAACCCGCACGCACGTTGATATCGCGGTTGGCTGTGAGGCTGCCGGCTTCGGCGACGAAGATGTCGGCAAAGTCGTTGCCGGCGCCGAGTTCCACCGTCAGGTTCTGGTTGATTTTCAGGTCCGCGTTGACGACCTGCAGGATCAGCGAGTCATCCCCGGAGCCGAGGTTCACGACGACGTCACGAGCGATGGTGGCATCCGAAGAAACTTTGACGTAGAGGCTGTCGGCACCGCCCGCGAGGTTGATGTGAATGCTGCGGACAGTGGCGGGCAACGGCACTTCAAGGCTGGGCTGAGCGACAGCGCCGGGGAGCCGGAAGCTTGTGGACTCAGCGCCGTCGATCACCACCGCGTTACCGCGGATCTCCACGTTGACGATGTTCGGTTTCGCATCACCGATGAGGGTGATATCGCCGGCGCTGGAGACAGACACGGCGACTGTTCCACCATCGACCGGAGCAGCATAGGGCATGATGACAAGCTGGTTGTCGGGGTCCTTACCAGTGATGTCAGCAGCCAGGAGCCGGCGATTTTCAAGGAGTTGGATTTCCAGGGGACAGGAGTTGGTCAGTCTGCGGGTGCGAGCACATTTCCTGAATGACATAAGCCGATGCCTTAAGGAAACCAGTCGGGATGGGAATCGGGGCAAAGCCCCAGAGGATTCTACTCTAACGAAGCGGCAGGAACCCGGAATTCGGTGAGCCGCGGGCTGAATTCATGAAATTTCACCGCTATTTGGGGTGGACACCTGTTCAGAAGAGTTCAGAGGTTGCAGCTCGGAGTGGACGGAGATTCCCAGGGCCGGGCGGCATGACGGCCCGGCGACTGCTGAGGCCGAGGCTGCTGAGGAGGGCGTTCGGACACAGCAAATCGCCAGTTTCTGCCAGCGTTTTGGCACCGAGGTGCCGCCGGGGTGATGGCTGCAACAGAAAACGCTTATAGGGATGTCTTACTCACCACCATTCCGGAGGCTTTTAATCAATCCTCCCAAATTTCTTTTGACACACCCGGCAATGCTCCGGAGACTGCCGGCCTGTCGCCCATTCCACATTCACCCAAAGGTACCCAACATGGCACGATCATCCCGGCCCACATCAATGACTTCCGGAACCGGCGTCATCCTGTTCGTCAGCTGTCACACCGCCCGCGGGGTGCTTGCACCAGCCCTCGGACGGCTGTGGACGGAGGCCGACTTTAAGCGGGTCGCCTTCATCAAAGAGCTGCTCCGGCAGTACTCCTGTTTCTTCGGAATTACCCTGCACGCTCATGCGGTGACTCAGCGGGAAATCCGGCTGGTGCTGCAGTCTCATCCCGAGCAGATCGAACCGCTCGACGATCCCGCGGCCGCCCAGCGCTGGCTCAGCATCTGCCCGACTCTGCGACGATCCACAGCTGGAAACAACGCTCCGACCCTGAGCGAGGTGCAGGCGTTGTGCCTGGACCGTCCGCGGATGGCTCAGATCCGTTCCCGACTGAGCGACATCGCCTGGTGGATGCGGCTTTTGCAACAGCGTGTCGCGCAGTACTGCAATCGCGAAACAAAATCCGAAGGCGGATTCTGGAGCGAACGCTATCGATCGCACCCGCTGCCCGAAGCCTTGCTGACGGAGGATCAGTTGTCGCAGCTGGACCTGAGCCTGCCTGGTGATCGAACCAACGCTCGCAGTCTGGCGGCGGCATTTTCGCCGCCCCGGATCTGCTGGACGCAGGTCGAGAGCATCCCCACTATTTCACACGGACAAGTTTCATCAGTCTTCCGCTGACGTTCCAGTCCTGGACATAGAGGTTTCCCTCACGATCCCAGTACGACCCGTGTGTTCCGCTGAAGACGCCTTCGACCCATTGTTCCTGGGGCACGTTGAAGTTGCGTCCGAGTGCAGGATCGGGGTTATGTCCGAGGACAGCGACGATGGTGTTGGACTTATCCAGGATCACGAGTCGGCCCTGGAGGTCGGGCACAGAGACATAGTCGCCCTGCACGGCGGCGGAAGTGGGCATACCGAGTCCGGTGATGACTTCATCGATGTAGTTGCCATCGAGGTCATAGTGCAGGAGTCGTCCTTTGGGCTGGTGGTTACGGTCGCAGATGAGCAGTCGCGGGGGATCATAGCGGGTATCGAGTGTCATGCCGTGGGCCGTATTGAACTGCCTGAGGTCATTCCCTTTTTGCCCGAAGTGCCTGATGTATTTGCCCTGGGCGTCATAGATGAAGATGTGATTGCTGGCGTAGCCATCGGACAGGTAGATGTGACCGTTGGGTGCGACGGTGATGGCGGTGGGTTTGAAGTCCTTAAGTCCCAGCCCCGATTCTTCGGGGTAGGTGAGTTTCAGAGCAATAGCGCCGGTTTCCGCGTGGAATTTGATGCCTTCTTTGGCATTGTTGCGGGCCCCGTAGATGTATTCGCCGTCTGCTTCTGCGCGGATTTCGATGTCATGGATGCTGGTGTATTCATCCCCGAGGAAGCGTCGGACGAGCTGGCCGTCCGGGCTGAACACGAAGACTCCGATGTTAGCGCTGGTATAGATCAGTCCAGCCTTGTCCACGACGACTCCACCGTGGGTTGACCCCAGCACCGAGCGGCCGTCGGGGCCCAGTCCCCAGCCGGGGACTGTTTCGAATGTCATGCTGCCGTTGCCCATGCGAACAGGTTTGGCAGGTTCTGTGGCGACGGCGGAGGGAGTGCTGTGGAGGCAGAGCAGAGTCAGCAGGACAGCAGCGAGGGTGCGTGGCATGTCTTGGGCTTTCGGAGTGGGGCGGTGTGGTGGTGGGAAGGGCCTGCGGGGTCAGTATTCGTTTTGTTCTTCCTGCGACGTCTGGGAGAACTGGGTGACGGTGGGTTTGGCGATTTGGCGAATGGTTCTTTGGTCGCGTTCGCGAGTGAGTTTTTCGAGTGCGGCATCGAAGGTCATGATTCCAAGATCTCCATCGATGCGGCAGCGGAGGGCGACGGAGCCGGTTTCGGCTTCGCGGGGTCCGACGACGAGCATGTAGGGGATGAGATCGAGCTGAGCATCGCGGATTTTGGCCTGTACGCGAGCGCTCTGCAGATCCGCGGTGACTCGGAAGCCCGCACTTCGGAGCCGCGCCGCTATATCGCTGGCGTAGTCATCGGATTTTTCGCTGAGGGGGAGGACGCGGATTTGTTCGGGTGCGAGCCAGAGCGGGAAGGCGCCGGCGAAGTGTTCGATGAGCATGCCACAGAAGCGTTCCATGGAACCGAACGGGGCGCGGTGGATCATGACGGGCCGATGCTGTTTGTTATCAGCACCGGTGTACTCCAGCTGGAATCGCTGGGGGAGGTTGTAATCGAGCTGAACGGTGCCGAGCTGCCATTCGCGACCGAGGCAGTCGCGAACCATGAAGTCTGTTTTGGGGCCATAAAAGGCCGCTTCGCCTTCGCATTCGGTGAAGTTCATGCCTTCTGCTGTGAGGACTTTGCGGAGGGTGTCCTGGGCCTGATTCCAGAGTTCGTCGCTGCCGACATATTTGTCCGATTTGGGATCTCGAGTGGACAGCTGGACGCGGTAGTCTTCGAGTCCGACGGCCTGGAGGACGAATTTGACGAGCCCGAGGGTATCGCGGAATTCCTGTTCGACCTGTTCGGGCGTGCAGAACAGGTGTGCATCATCCTGTGTGAGTCCGCGTACGCGGAGCATGCCGTTGAGGGCTCCGGACTGTTCGTAGCGGTAGACGGTCCCGAATTCTGCGAGGCGTACGGGGAGGTCGCGGTAGCTGCGGGGAGCGGAGCGGTACATCTGCACGTGATGGGGGCAGTTCATGGGTTTGAGCAGGAAGCGTTCGTGCTGATGTTCCCAGCTGCGGAGTGCTGCGTGCTTTTGTTCGTTGCTGCCGTTGACGGGAAAGTCGGTGGCGTCGAAGCCGAGGAGTCGGGCGGCTTCGAGGAGTTTGGTTTCGGCTTCCGGCGAGGGTGGCTGGAGTTCGGTGTCAGCGGGATCGAGACAGCGAATCCAGTGGTCGACGAGTTGTCCGGCGGGGTGGCCGAAGATGGGGGCGAACTGGGAATCGCGGTAGTAGGGGAAGTGGCCGCTGGTTTCGTACATTTCCACGCGACCGATGTGTGGGGAGTAAACCGGTTGATAGCCGCGGCGGAGGAGTTCGCTTTTGATGAATTCTTCGAGGGTCGCGCGGATGGTGGCGCCTTTGGGGAGCCAGAGGCAGAGGCCCTGTCCGACATCATTGGAGATGCTGAACAGTCCGAGTCGTTTTCCGAGCACGCGGTGATCGCGTTTGCGGGCTTCTTCGAGTTGTTCGAGCCATGCTTTGAGGTCTTTGCGATCGAAGTATGCGGTGCCGTAAAGGCGTTGCAGGCGGGGGCCGGCGGAGTTGCCTTTCCAGAAGGCGGCAGCGACGCTGGTGACTTTGAAGGCTTTGATTTTCCCGGCGTGGGGAATGTGTGGACCACGGCAGAGATCGAGGAATTCGCCCTGGCGGTAGAAGCTGAGCGTGGGGTGTTCGGCAAGCCCCGTGCGGATGTGTTCCGTTTTGAGGGTCTGGCGGAGGTCGGCGCAAAGTGTGAGAGCTTCTTCGCGGGTGGTTTCGAAGCGTTCGAACGGCTCGGCGGCGTCGATGATTCGCTGCATTTCCGCTTCGATGCGGGGGAAGTCGTCTTCGCTGATGGGGGTGGCCAGATCAAAGTCGTAGTAGAAGCCGTTGCCGGTCGTGGGACCGAAGGCCAGTCCGGTCCCGGGAAACAGTCTCATCACAGCTCGAGCCATGACGTGTGCACAGCTGTGCCGCAGTACGCCGAGGGCTTCAGGGTCGCGTTCGGTAATCAGTCGCAGGGCCACAGGCCGCTGCTCTGTGAGTTGAGCGAGGGGCCGCATGCAGTCCACGATGGTACCGTCGACGGAGGCGGCGATGGTGGATTTTGCCAGACGTTCGCCGATGCCGGCGGCGACATCCAGAGCAGTAGCGGAAGGGGGGATGTCGACGAGATTGCCGTTGGGGAGCTGAACCTGAAGCATGATACGTGTTGTCGTTCTGAAAAACGCCTGGCAGACCCCCTGCGGCTGAAACGAGAAGTCGCGGGGCTGCGGGCTGATCGGGGCTCGGAATCTTAGCCGGACCCCGGTGATAACTGCAAACCGAACCTCGCCAAATTACGAAGCCGCAGGTTTGAATTCCGGTTCGGTGGTAGTTACGATCCCGGCGGCTCCTGTCCAGGCTTTTTCGGACCAACCATAGAGATTCCGAAAACCGACAGCTGTCTGTATGGCGTGGAGGAGGCGAGAGGATGATTACGGAGAATCTGCAGCGCAGGCCGGTATCTGCGGCAATGGCCGAGAGCTGGCTGCAGCGCGTCCGGGAGCTGCTCGCCCGGTACACCCGCTTCACCGCTCAACTCACCGACGCTCTGCAGCAAACAGTCAGCCACGGGCTGCCATTTCCCGACCCCTGCTGGTACACCGAATCCACTGCACTGCTGGCTGGCCAGCGTCAGGACCTGCTGGAGGAAATCCGCCGCTCAGCATGGATGCCGGAATCGGCCGGCTGGGACCTGCCTGCAGCCGATGCACCACTGAAGCTCATCATCGATTCGCTGGCGGACCTGCAGCAGGTGAGCACGGAGCTGCAGCGGCAGCAGGCCGAGCTGCTCCCGCGGTATCTGGAACTGGCCACCACCGCCGCACGACTCACATCCCGCGACGAGGCCGTCATGCCGCATCTGGAGCCACTGCGTCAGCAGGCGCGGAGATTCCAGCAGCAGCTGGAACTGCAGCCGTGGGTGGTGGCCGAGCGGGACGTGCAGGGGCAGATGGAGGCGTTTCAATCGCTGTTTCTGCTGCTGGCAGAATCCCAGCGTCCGCTCCCGGTGCTCACCACACCGCGCCGCGAGGGACTGGCGATTGCTGAGATCGAGCGGCACTTCGGCGAGGTGGAGTCGCGATGGGGGCGGCGGCTGGCACTGGCCGCCATCCGCGGACTGATTTTCTCTGCCACCTTCCCCGGCTGTGGTGCTCGGGGCGAAGACATCTCCAGAGCCTCTGAGGAACCCGGGGAGCTCTCATCCCCTGCTGTTTTCCCTTCTCCGGCAACTGACGAGTTGGCTCAGCCGTCAACACAGCCGCTGGCCCAGTCGGCAGCCCCTGCCGTGGCGGAAAAGCCGGTCGATCCGGTGAACGCGCCAGCCACACCGGAACAGCTGCGAAACCTGGTGAAGACCTTCGGCCGCAACCTCGCCCCCAGCACTCCGGCGCGGGGCGTGGTACCGATCGTCATTAATGCCCCACCCACTGCTCGAGGCACATCAACAGCCGAACTGGCCGCGCTGGCAGGTTCCGCCGCCGCGCTGGCGAAGCGCGCCGCAGCACTCTGGCCAGCCGTCGCGGATCCGCAGCAGCATGCCTCGGCGTCCACTGCCGAACAGCTGCGAGCACTCGGCTGGAAGAACCTCGCATTCGCACTCGATCTCGCCGGTGAACTGCTGGCTGAGCGTTCGCGGTCATCGGCCCCCTTCCGCAGCGAACTTGTGGAGCTCCTGAATCTCACCGCAGAAGCGCAGAATGCAGTCCGCGTGGAAGCCGAGGGCCGGGAAGTCATCACTGAACAGGATCACGTTTTCCAATGGATGCGGGCGATTTGCCACGAGCACTCAGAGGGCGTGAGAATTGACCGTTACATGCGGCGGGATGACCGCGCCAGTCCGGACTCCAACGCAGACGTCTCAGCACGTCTGCAGGTGCTGGGAAAGAAAATCCGCGATCACATCCTGCAGGAACGGCTCCTGCGACTGCTGGAGGAGCTGATTGGAAATCTGAAACGCGAAGTCAGCGCTGGAGAATCGGCCGACAGCAGTCGCCGAAACCACGGAGACTGGACCCGCATCGATCAGACTGTGGCGGAACTCCTGAAGACCGGTCTGCACGAAAATCACTGCGGCCTGCGGGATCTGCTGCTCCCGGTCGTGGACCTGATTCCGGAATCGGGCGGGCCGGTGGACGAGGACACGGAAAGCTCCTCTGCGGCAGAGTTCAGCGATGCCACTTCCGACGAAGACGAGTTTTCGCCGGAATTCAATCGCGTGCTCAACAGCATCTCCATGCACCTCGCACGCAGCGCCAATGTGGTGCAGCAGGAGACGGAAGCTGAGACCGCCGATGTCCAGTACGTCCGTGAACGACTCGCCGGGCAATCCATCGCAATTGTCGGCGGCGTCTGCAAACCACACGCATCCGCGCGAATTCAGAAAGCACTGAAACTTCGAGAAGTCCGCTGGCTGGGTGCTGGGAAGAATGACCGCGTGTCCCAGTTTGAAACCGACGTCCGCGGCATGGCTCTGGTGGTGCTGATTACCAAACTCATCGGCCACAAACACAATGACATCCGCGAATTCTGCAGAAACCAGGGAGTACCATGGGTGCAGACAAAAATTCACGGCGGCTACAGCGTGAATCAGCTGGCCCACCTGATTCGTGAACAGGCGAGCGAGTATTTGGATCGGCAGAAAGAGGAGTTGGGGGAAAGGGTCGGAAGTGAGAAGTGAGAAAACGCACTGAGCCGCAGGGCGGAAGCCCGCGGGTAAAGTGCCCTGGCTACGCAATGCTGACACCGTGGGCTGGGCAGGCACCAAGGTGCCGAAACGCAACCGGCGGCTTCCGCCACACCTGAGCCGCAGGGCGGAAGCCCGCGGGTAAAGTGCCCTGGCTACGCGATGCTGACGCCGCGGACAAGCGCGCGCAC
>JBEAUF010000371.1:0-12713 GCA_041161565.1 Planctomycetota bacterium
GGTTGGGGGAGCTGTGGCAGGGGGGAGCGTTTGGAAGTTCGTGATGCTGGATTGGCTGTCGCCGATCGATTTGCCTGTTTGCGGCGTGGCTCGAGGTATTCCGCATTTGCCCCGGCCGTGCTGTACTCGGCCTGTGGCTGGCCTGTGAGCGTCTTCCCGGGATGGTGCGGGGGCGTGCCGGAGCTGCCCGTTTGGTCGCTGTGGGCGGGCCGGGTGCTTTGAGTCGGCTGAGCGGGGGCCACTGTCGGTGACTGCTCGATGAGTACTCGTGGATCCGCAATTCCCGTGGGATTTCCGTTACCGGCAGCGAGGGGGAAGGACAGGCTGGGGGTTTGTGCGCCGCTGATGAATGTGGTGCCGGCGTCGTACTGGTAGACGCGATCGGTGGTGGCATCAACGATCCAGAGATGATTAACGTTATTGGGATCGAGCGTAATGCCGGTGGGAGTGGGGGCTGCGGGCGAGAGTGTCCAGCTGCCCTGGAAGGCGCCTGCGATTGAATAGCGGAAGACGCGGTCGGTGGCGAGGGTGTCGTCGACGACCCAGAAGCGGGTGCCGTCGGTGACGACATCGGTTGCGCTGAGGTTCTGGGCATTTAGTGCAAAGCTGGATGTGGCATTCACGCGGCCGCTGCGAAGGGCGGCGCCGCCGGTGAACCGATAGAGGCGATCTCCAGTGGGATCCACCAGCCACAGATCATTGCCCCAGACGGTGATCCCTTCGGGGCGTCCGGCACGCTGGGGAGTCCATTGTCCGAGCAGTGCACCGTCGCGGCTGTAAACGAAGATGTCACCTCCGGCATCAATGACCCAGAAGATCGTACCGGTGGGGTTGGTGGCGATTCCGCGGGGTCGGGTGTCGCGGGCATTCAGCGGAGTGCTGGTGATGGCGGTTCCTTCCGCTGTGTACTGGTGGTTGCGCAGTCCGGTGGCATCCACAACGAAAAACTTGGGAGTGAGCACCGGTGCCGTGACTGTGATGGTCACCGTGGCGGCAGCGGAGAGGGTAATTCCATCAGACGCCTGATACTGGAAACTGTCTGTTCCGCTGAAGCCAACCGCCGGAGTCCAGGTGAATGATCCGCCGGGATTAAGTATCAGGGTCCCGTTTGCGGGTGGAACGGCAAGCACGGCGGTGAGTGGATCAGCATCGGGATCCCGGTCATTTGCGAGTAATCCGGGTGCGACCACTGTGATGGGTGTATTGAAACTGGTGGTGTAGGCATCATCAGCGGCGACGGGTGAGTCATTGACGGGAAGCACGGTGAGTGTGACTGTGGTGGGAGCCGATGTCAGCAGTCCATCGGAGGCCCGGTAGGTGAAGCTGTCGGTGCCGTTGAAGTTTGCCGGGGGAGTCCATGTGAAGGAACCATTGGCATTGAAGATCAGGGTGCCTCGAGCGGGCCCGGCCACGCGAATGGCTGTGAGCGGGCTGCCTTCGGGGTCGCTGTCGTTGGCGAGCAGTCCGGGGAGGGCAATGCTGAGAGTGGTATCTTCATTGAGTGTGAAAGCGTCGGCGGCGGTGGCTGGAGGATCGTTTACCGGCGTGACGGTGATGGTCACCAGCACCGGGGCCGATGCCAGCAGGCCATCTGTGACCAGATAGGTGAAGCTGTCCTCGCCTGAGTAATTCAGGGGTGGGGTGTAGGTGAATTGGCCGTTCGGTCCGAGCAGGAGTGTTCCATAAACAGGCTGGAGCACTGCCACGACAGTGAGGACATCGCCATCGGGATCTGCATCGTTTGCTGTGAGGCCGCCGACAGGCACGTTCAGGATCACATCTTCCGCCGTGGTGTAACGATCGGGAAGAGCGACGGGCGCGTCATTGATACCGGCAAGGTCCAGCGTGACGGTGACTGGTGCAGAATCAATAAAGCCATCATTGATCACGTAGGTGAATGTCAGCAAACCGAAGTCATTGTCGGCGGGCAGGTAGACAAAACTGCCGTCCGGCTGAAGTGTCAGCAGGCCGCGAACAGGTGCTGCAAGGAGTCGCACGGTGAGTGGGTCACCATCGGTATCCAGATCGTTGGCGAGGACGCCCGGTGCCGGTGCGGACACCGGCAGATCCTCAGTGCCAAAATAGGCATCCGAATTACCGATGGGCGGCTGGTTCATATGAATCACATTGAGCGACACCACGACGGGCGCGGAATCGGTCGTGGAGTCCGCGGCCACATAGAGGAAGTTGTCGGGGCCGTAGTAGCCGGTTGTGGGTGTGTAGAGGAACGAGCCATCGGCGTTGAGTGTCAGTGTGCCGTGTGCGGGTGGAGTAACGATTCGGGCGGTCAATCCATCGCCGTCCGCATCGTTGTCGTTCACGAGAACTCCGGGTGCAGCAACGGCAAACGGCGTGTTCTCCTGCAGGTCCCATGCATCGGCCGCGGCCGCGGGAGTGTCATTGACCGGAAGTATTGTGATCTGAAATGTCTGCGGGACGCTGGCATCCACGCCTCCGCCGGCGGTGCCGCCATTGTCACGCAGCACCACCGTGACTTCTGCAGTGCCGAAGGCATTGGGTGCGGATTGCCAGGAGAGGGAACCGTCGGGCGAGACGACTGGTGTGACTGAGAACAGGCCGGGGTTGGAAGTGGTTACTGAGAACTGGAGAGTCTGCCGCGTTTCGGTGGCATCGCCGGCCGAGATGCCTATGGCCCAGCCAGGAACGCTCTGCGGGCCGGCGTCTTCGAGGGCAGTCTGCGACGCGCCGGCAGTGAAGACCGGCGGTTGATTGGCGATTACGTGGCCGAAGTGCGAGGAATTGTGGATGTCTCCGTCTTCAAGGTCATCGAAGTGATAACCATCTCCGGGGATTGGCGTTCCGAGAACGACCGGGATGGAGCCGAGCACGACGCTGGTGCCGGAGCGGATGAACTGCAGATCGAATCGCGAGGGGCGACCGTCACCGACGAATTCAATGTTGAAGGCGGCGGTTTGACCTGCGGCGATGCCGGTGAGCGTACCGGTGTGGTTGACGATCTGCACACGGGGGTCGGACGCTCTGATTGTGATGTCCATGGCCACGTTGGTCACGGCATTCTGGATGGCGCTGGTGACGCCATCAGCCACGGTGGTCCCGAAGCCGGTGGTGATCTGGAAGTAGAATGGGTCACCGGGATCGACGGGGTCGGGTGTTCCGTTGGGGATGGAAACGAGTGAGCGGTTGACGGCACCGGTTAGTTTGGCGAGGGATTCAAGGGCCTGGCGGGGATCCTGGGTGGCAAGGGGATTGGTGCCAAGTCCGATGACAAGGGCACCGAGTGCATTCAGTCCGGTGACTGTTTCCTGGAGTCCGGCGCCGAGATTGAAGGGAGTGGTGGGGCGGGAGAGTTGTGTGAGGGAGGCGACGGGGAGGGAGAGACCGTTGAGCCCTGTGATCTGAGTTTCACCTTTGGGCTGATAGGCGAAGCCGGTGTCTGTGGCGGTGAGGATTACCGGCAGTGCGCCGGGGCGGAAGCCAGCTCCGCCGATGTTGCCGGCGGGTGTGAGCACATTGGCGGCGGGGTCCGGCTGGAAGGAGGAGAATGCGGGGACATCTCCGCTGGGGCCGGGATTCAGTTGCGTGCTGGCGGGGCCGGTCGGGCCGCTTTCGAGGGTGGAGCCGTTGTTGTTGCCGTCAAAGCCCAGTCCGGTGACCAGCTGATAGAGGGCTTCAATGTCGGTTTCGGGGGCATCACCGCCAAAACCGGGTGCCGTGCGATCGAGCGCGGCCTGGATGGCGGTTGAGAATCCCGGGCGGGAGGCTTCGACGATCGGTTGATTGAGAATGAAGGGACGTCCGGTGGCAAATTCGGCCGCGAAGTTTCCGTATTCCTCGAACCGACCAACTCCGAAAGCCAGATCGATACCCGGGAGCGACGTCTGGAGGGTGCTGATGATGGTTGGGAAGGCGGCGCGGACGATGGGGCTGTTGGCAGTGAAGCTGCCGGTATCGTCGAACAGGAGGAAAACATCCACGAGTGTGGAGAGACTTCCGGTTCCGGGCAGAGTGAGGCTGACGTTCTGCAGCGAGGACTGGCCGGCGGCGAGCGTCAGCTGGAGGCTGGTGGGTGTGACATTGCCGCTGGCGGGGCGGCTGGTACCGGCCGGCCAGAGGAAACCGCCACCGGTGGCGGGCACGGAAATGGAGCCTGGCTGGCGAATCTTTTCCCGCACGACGTAGGCACCTCGAGGCAGACTGCCGAAGCTGTAGCTGCCGTCCGGACCGCTGATGGTCTGCGGCTCATCGGGGTCGCAGAAGTCGTCGCGATCGAGATCGAGGAACACGGGAACGTCGGGACGGCGGTATTCGCTGTCATCGAGCGTGCCATCTGCGTTGGTGTCGTGGAACACGAGCCCGTGAATTTCGCTGGCACGGAAGCGATTGGCAAAGTCGATGGTGGCGGGTGTGAGTGCGGGCAGTCGGAGTGTGCGAACGCGGGCGTCCGGAGGCGTGGCATTCTGGCTGGGCGGTACAAGCTCGCGAACGGAATAATTGCCACGGCCCAGATGCGTGAAGCTGTAGTTCCCCGTCTCGTCGATGCCCGGGGTAAAAAAGTAATCGACCTGCGTCACAGTGGACGGCTCACCAGGATCGAGCAGGCCGTTGGTGTTGGTGTCCAGAAACACGGTGATGCCGCTGAGTCCTCGTTCACCGGGATCGCGAAGACCGTTGGAATTGGCATCGTGGAAGGCGGTGCCGGAGAAGGAGAACTGATGCAGGTCACGATTGCCGAAATTGAGGCCGGAACGATTTTCGCTGTTGAGCAGCAGGAAGGAGCTGACGTTCGACGGGAATGTGGTGGGCGAAAAACCGGCCTGCGGAACCTGGCGAATGCTGAGATTGCCGTACGGCAGACCGCCGAGCGAGTAGGCTCCGAGCGTATCGCTGGTGCTGGAGGGCTCACCTGCATCAGGCACGCTGTTGCCGTTCAGATCCGCGAAAATCTGCCAGCCGTCAAGCAGACTGTCGGCGCCGTTAAGCAGACCATCGCCATTAACGTCATCAAAGACCACTCCGCTGACAGAGCCGGTGGCTGGCAGCAGGTTGAAGAAGCCCACGCTGGCGATTCCGCCGATGCCGACGGTGACTGTGACTGTGCGTGGCCGTCCGACCGCTGTGATCCAGCTGGCGGGCGGGACCTGAGCGACGGTTCGAGCACCGGTTGGAACTTTCAGGAATTCCCATGTGCCATCGATGCCGGAAATGGTGGACGGTTCGCCGGCCGTCAGAATTCCATCGGCATTGTGATCAATAAAGACTGGCACGTCGGCAAGCGGCGTTTCACCGGGGGACTGCAGACCATCGCCGTTGGCGTCGTTCCAGACGAATCCCCGGAGTGTTCCCACATTCTCGCGGACACCAAAGTTCACGCCGCTGCGGTTTTCACCGTTGAGCAGTCGAAAGCTGCTGAAGCCAACCGAGGGACTGGTGACCACCCAGTTGCTCTGGCTGATGACTCGAACGGTCTTTGTGCCGTAGGCGAGCGGATTGAAGGAGTATGACCCGTCTGCGGCGGTTTGCTGCCGGAGTTCTTCGGGATCCGCGATGCTGTTGTTGTTGGCATCCAGAAATACGGTCCAGTCAGCCAGCGGTGTTTCGCCGGTGGTGAACAGACCATTTCCATCGGCGTCGTTCCAGAGTGTGCCTGCAAGGCTGCCGGCAACTGGCTGCAGGTTGTAGAAGTCAACGTTATGAATGCCGTTGCGAACAACAATGGTCTGCTGAACGGCAGGACGACCTTCGGCCGTGATATATCCCGCGGGCAGCACCTGGCTTACGGAGTAGACACCGGTGCGGATATCGACGAAGGAGTAGTTGCCGGAGACGTCAGTGGTCCGGACGGGTTCGGCGGGATCCTGGAGGCCGTTGGCATTGAGATCCACCCAGACGGCCTGAGCGGCCAGCGGTGCTTCACCGGCGCCACGCAGGCCGTCCCCGTTGATGTCGTTCCAGACGATCCCCTGAATGGTGCCGACCTGGGGAATCCAGTTGCCGAAGTCCGCGCGAGCTGTCCCGCCGGCTGTGAGAGTGACCGTTGTGAATTCGCGGGCATTGAGCAGCGGAAACAGTCCCCCCGCCGTGGCTCGGTAGGCACCGACGGGAACTTCCTGCACACGAACGATCCCCGCCGGAACCCCGGCAATGACATAATCCCCGTCCGTATTGGCAACGGTCGATGGTTCGCCTGTGGACAGCAGACCGTCGTTGTTCAGATCAGCGAACACGATCCAGCCGGAAATGCCGCCTTCGGTGGGATCTTTAACACCGTTTTCATTGGGGTCATCAAAGATGGTGCCGGTAATTTGCCCCGTGGTGACGGGGGCAGTGATCATGGGGAAGTCGGCTTTGACCTCCCGGCGATCGCGGACATTCACTGTGCGACTGGCAGTGAGCCCGGGCGGAGGGTTGTATCCGGGCTGCACAATCGTCATGACGCGGCGGGTGCCTGCCCGCAGTCCGGTGATCAGGTACTTGCCCTGAGCATCGGTGGTTGTGAAGACTTCACCGGGGTTGAAGTTGCCGTCGGTGTTCGCGTCGATGAACACGGTCCAGCCGGGCAGATCACGATCACCGGGATCATTGATGTTGTTGCGATTGACGTCGTCGTAGACCTGTCCCGAGATATCGCCAACCAGCAGCAGCCGGCGTTCGAGCTGCTCGCACCGGCGGCCTTCGGCTGACCGTCGGCGACGAACCGGGTGCTGGGAGTCGGGCCGCAGAAATCGGCGACGGAGCGACAGGAGGATACCTGCTGTTAACTGAGACATGTTGCGAGACCTGGGGGGAGAGGTGATATGCAGGGCGCGTGAATTTTTTTTCGTCGCTGCGGCCGCTTGAGGTGTGAATGGAGAGTGGGGGTGGGATGCAAATCATTTGCCGCCGCGGCCATTCCTTAACCGACGCCGCTGATCTCAGCTTTCGTCGGTGCAGCAGTGTTGCGTTTCCCGGACATTTCCCCGATATTCGGGTTTGGGAATCGCTGTGGATGATGCATCCGGGGGCACTCAGCGGGTTCAGTTTTGTTGACATCGGAATTAACCGGATGTCAATGATTCTGAGCTTTTTCCGTCTTTTCAGCAGCTTCTTTTCATAAGCCAAAGGCCAGCTCGATGACACTCCCGGAATCTCTCGATATTGACTCCGGAAACAGCCAGCCTGTTCGGCTGTCGCTGGTGGCTGGGATCGTGGCGTTGAGCCTGTGTTGCTGGCTGCTGCCGCGGCCGGTCGGAATGACACCGGAGGCACACCGGTTGACGGCCGCCGCGGTGTTGATGGCGGGCCTCTGGATTACTCAGGCGATTCCCATGGCCGCCACCAGTCTGCTTCCGGTGGCCCTGTTTCCGCTGCTCGGAATTCAGCCGGCGAAGGAGACGGCGCGGGCGTTCATGGAGGACAGTTTGTTTTTGTATATGGGGGGAATGCTGATAGCGCTGGGTATCGAACGCTGGCAGCTGCATCGCCGCATGGCGCTCACGATCGTGCGACTTATCGGCGTGCGTCCAAGACGGCTGGTCGTGGGCTTTGGCTGTGCGACTTTTGGGTTATCGATGTGGATCAGCAATACGGCCACCACGATGCTGATGCTGCCCATCGTCACTGCGTTGCTGAAGGTGCTGGACGAGGGCGACATGCAGGCTGGCAGCGAAAAACCCGCAGCGCAGCCGCTGGCGATTCCCCTGCTGCTGGTGCTCGCATGGGGCTCGACGCTCGGCGGCATGGCGACTCCCGTCGGCAGCCCCACAAACAGCGTGGCCATCGGGATCTACCGACGGCAGCTTCCGGATGCTCCGGACGTTTATTTTTCCGACTGGTTGCTGTCCTGTGGTCCGATTGCGCTGGCCTATCTGGTGGTGGTTTTGCTGTCGCTGACCTGGCGTTTGCCGGCGACGGGCGCAGCAGACGCCCGCGTCGGTGCGGAACTCGCGGCCCGCATGCGGGCCCTCGGGCGGATGTCAGCGGCAGAGCTGCGAATGTTGTTGATTTTTGCGGGAACGGCCGTGCTGTGGGTGTTCCGGGAACCGCTGGTGATTGGAGATGTGCAGCTGTTTACCGGCTGGCAGTTCTGGTACGCAAGGTGCGCGGCCTGGTGTTTGGGAGATCCCGGTCTGCAGCAGTCGCTGGCGGTTCGCGGGGCGATTTCCGATGCCACAGTGGCCGTGTTGATGGCGGTGCTGATGTTTGTGTTGCCGTCAGGAACGGGGTCTGGTGAACAGCGTTCAGAGCCGCTGATGAACTGGGAGACGGCTGTGAAGTTGCCGTGGGACATGATTCTGCTGTTTGGCGGCGGTTTTGCTCTGGCGTCGGCGTTTGAGAGCACCGGGCTGGCGAAATGGCTGGCTGACGTGCTCCAGGGGCCCCTCAGTGCTCAGCCCGCCTGGCTGGCGGTCGCCAGTATTTGCCTGATCCTGGTGATGCTCACGGAGCTGACCAGCAATGTGGCCACGGTGAATGCGATTCTCCCGGCTTTGCTGGCCCTTGCGGCACCGCTGCAACTGGATCCGCGAATGCTCTTTATTCCTGCGACGCTGGCCGCAAGTGCCGGCTTTATGCTGCCCGTTGGGACTCCCCCGAATGCCATCGTCTTCAGTACTGGGCGAATCCCTGCCCGGGAAATGGCTCGCCGCGGATTTCTGCTGAACCTCGCCGGCGTGCCGCTGCTGACGGCCGGTACGTGGTTGCTGATTCGACCGATTCTGGGAATTCGCTGACGGTTTCGACTGCCAGGGTTTGGAATTCGGAGCTGGCAGGTGGTGATTGGGTGGGGACAGCCGGGGAGTGATACGTTATATATATGATGTGTGTGGTCGGGCGGCAGCGGTCCGGATTGGTCCCGCTGAATGCTCGCGGAATTCCGCCGTTTTCTGGCCCAGTCTGTGGTTCTTTGTTCTTCTTCCTTGCGAACCGGCAGAGTATCTATGAGATCCCTAATCCGACTGGTGGTATGTTGCGGCGGCTTGTGTCTGTCGGTGTGTGTGGCAGACGAGCCAGGTGCTGAGCAGGCGGAATTCTTTCGTTCAAAAGTTCTGCCACTGCTGGAGTCCCGTTGTTTTGAATGTCATGGTGCCCGGGACGACATCGAGGGAGAGCTGCGTCTGACATCGCGCGACGCAATGCTCACAGGGGGCGAAAGTGGTGCGGCGGTGGTGCCCGGTGACCCGGACCGCAGCCTGATCATTCAGGCTGTGCGTTATGAAACCTTCCAGATGCCTCCGCGGGACAAGCTGCCGGACGAAGAGATTGAGATTCTGACGAAATGGATCCGCGAAGGTGCTCAATGGCCGGCGGAATCATCCAGCCCCGTTCCGCCACCGGGCCGTTCCGGCAAGCCCGCGTTTCCTCTGCAGGAACGCATGGCTGCCCACTGGGCCTGGCGTCCGCTGGAGCGTCCTGCCGTGCCTGTCGTGCAGCAGTCCGCATGGCCGCTCAGCGATATCGACCGGTTCGTCCTGCAGCCGCTGGAGTCTGCCGGACTCGCACCGGCTCCGGACGCTGACCGACGGGTGATCCTGCGGCGTCTGTATTTCGACATTCTCGGTCTGCCACCAACCGTTCAGCAGCAGGAACAATTTCTCGCCGACTCCCGACCGCTCCCTGAGGCGGTGGCTGCCGTGGCCGATCAACTGCTGGCATCACCGCAGTTCGGCGAACGCTGGGGACGGCACTGGCTGGATCTCGTGCGGTACGCGGAAACTCTGGGACATGAATTCGATTTTCCGCTGCCCCACGCGTGGCAGTATCGCGATTACGTGGTTCGCGCGCTCAATGCCGATGTTCCGTACGATCAGTTTGTGCGTGAACACATCGCCGGCGATCTGCTCAGCAACCCTCGACGGCATCCGGACACAGGCACGAACGAATCGATCATTGCCACCGGGTTCTGGTACCTCTGCGAAGACAAGCATGCCCCGGTGGATGTGCGTTTGGAAGAGGCCTTTCGGATCGACAATCAGATCGACATGTTTGGAAAGACGTTTCTCGGGCTGACAATCGCCTGCGCGCGATGCCACGACCATAAATTTGATGCAATTTCCACCGAAGACTACTACGCACTGGCCGGTTTTCTGCAGAGTTCCCGGCGGCGCCTTGAATGGCTGGATCCGGGCCGCCGTCAGGAACAGCTGCTTGCGGAAATTCGCCGTCGCCAGGATGCCGCCGACGCGTCAATCAAAGCTGCACTCCAGCCGTGGACGCCGCAGGCCCTTGAATCGCTCGTGCGCGCAGCACTCGATGAATCCTCTCCGCTGGTCGGACCGGCCACGATCGCTCACCGCGATGCGCTGCGTGCCGCCCTTGTTGCTCCGGAAAGTCTGGCCCCCGAACATCCCCTCGCCCCCCTCGCAGCGCTCGCCAAAGCCCAGTCGACAGCGGATCGATCCGCGGCCGTTGTCGCCTGGCAGGCCGGTATTCGTGATCAATTGCAGCGGCGGCAGCCGCCGACTGCAGACACGGCCAATGCGTGGCAGGTGCTGGCGGATCTGCGACAGGGTGTGCCTGCCGGCTGGTTTGTCTGGGGGCAGGCGTTCGATGGCGTGGTGCCACCGGCTTCCGTGCCGTCTGCCCCGCTGGCCGACACCGCAACGTTTTCGGCTCCAGGAGCGGCGATCCCTGCCAGTCTGTCGCAGCCCGCACCGGGGACTGCCGCGCGAACATCAGGGGTTGCCGAGCCGACAGACGCCGCTGCCCGCTGGACATGGCGTCAGGACGACTGCGTGCCCGGTACAAATGCCGCTGTCAGTTCCGCCATGTACGGTCCTGGTTTCCGCGGTGCTCTGCATTCACCCGAGTGGGAGCTGCAGCACCCTGAAGTGCTGATTCTGGCCGCCGGACGCCAGGCTCGCGTGCGGCTGGTGGTGGACGGTTACGTGATGAATGAGTTCACCGAGCTGCTCTTTGGGGGTCTGCGGCAGCCGATTGATACGGACGGACAGTTTCGCTGGATCCGCATCGCCGGCGATTTGCGCAGATACCTCGGGCATCGCTGCCACCTCGAATTTCTGGACGAAGGCGACGGCTGGTTCGCAGTCCGCGAAGTCCGCCTTGTGCACCCGGGACAGTCATTTGACGTTCCCGAGGAAATCAGTCCGGTTCATGAACAGCTGGCGGCAGCGGCTGCCGGCGACGACCTCCTGAGTCGCTGGGCGGCCAACCTGCAGTCCGGTTCCGCATGGCCTCGACTGGCCCTGCAGCTGGGATTGCTGCCCGCCGATGCTCAGGCGACCGTCTCTGAACAGCTTGCCGGCTGGCGACAGCTGGCCGGGCAACCGGTCCCCGGAGATCCGGTGCTTGTGATGTGCGAAGGCAGTGGCGAGGACGAGCGTGTGTTTGTGCGGGGTAACCATCGAAACCTCGGCCAGTTCGCTCGTCGCCGCCTGCTGACGGCGCTCGATCAGGCGACCCCGCTTGCGGACGGCAACGGCAGCGGTCGCCTGGAGCTGGCGGAGCGGGTTCTGGCGGCGAGCAATCCATTTCCGGCACGTGTGGCAGTCAATCGTGTCTGGCAGCAGCTCTTCGGCCGCGGCATTGTGGCTTCACCGGATAACTTCGGAGTGCTGGGAGAAGCCCCGTCGCACCCGCTGCTGCTTGATCACCTCGCCGACGACTTCCGCCGCGACGGCTGGTCACTCAAACGGCTCATCCGCCGACTCGTTACGTCGCGAGTGTATTTGATGTCAAGCCAGCGAAATCCGGCGGCGACCGAGCGGGATGCGGCCAATATTCTGCTGCATCGTGCGAATGTGCGGCGGCTGGAGAGTGAAGCCATTCGCGATGCTGTCCTGGCCATTTCGGGACGTCTGGACCCGACTCCGTTTGGTCCGCCGGTCCCGGTTTATCTGACGCCCTTTATGCAGGGGCGTGGGCGACCCGGACAGTCGGGGCCTGTGGACGGCGGCGGGCGACGCAGTATCTATCAGGCGGTTCACCGGAATTTCCTCAACCCCTTCATGCTGACATTCGACACTCCCCAGCCCGCCTCAACCGTGGCCCGCCGCAGCCGTTCCAACGTGCCCGCCCAGGCCCTGATCATGCTCAACAGTGAATTCCTGCACGGTCAGGCTGAGGTCTGGGCAGGACGACTCGCAGAACAGCCTGAAGGTGTCGATCGCCTTGAGCTGGCCTGGCAGCAGGCGTTCTGTCGTCTGCCGGATGCGTCCGACCGCGAGCCAATCGCTGCCTGGCTGACGCTGCTGGCGGAGGAACGCAAAGTGCCCCCCACTGAACTGCTGAAGGATAAAGCTGTGCTCACCGAGCTGTGCCACGCGCTGCTGAACAAAAAAGAGTTACTGTATCTGGAGTGACGGGCCTCGGTGGCCGGTGGCCCTGAGATTTACGTACGCGCACGAAAGACTTCGGTTGCGCTTCGCACCCTGGTGCGTACCCCTGCCCGCGGCGTCAGCATCGCGTTGCAGGCCCCTTTACCCGCAGGCTGCCGCCAGGCGGCTCATTGCGTCACCATCGCCTTTGCCGAGATCATGAGCGGGCGGGCGGAAGCCCCCGGTTGCGCTTCGCACCCTGGTGCGTGGCCCCTGCCCGCGGCGTCAACGTCGCGTTTCCAGGGCACTTTACCCGCAGGCTTCCGCCAGGCGGCTCATTGCGTCACCATCGCCTTTGCCGAGATCATGAGCGGGCGTGCGGAAGCCCCCGGTTGCGATTCGCACCCTGGTGCGTGGCCCCTGCCCGCGGCGTCAACGTCGCGTTTCCAGGGCACTTTACCCGCAGGCTGCCGCCAGGCG